>NZ_LT607753.1:4923413-5231126 GCF_900090295.1 Micromonospora coxensis
GGGGCCGGTTCCACGAGGCGGGCACCAGCCAGCAACTGCGCGAGGTGTACGAGGACATCGGCTCCTCGGTGGGGTGGCGCAAGGAACGCCAGGACGTCTCCGCCCGGTTCATCGGCCTCGGGCTGGTGTTCGCGATGGGCGCCGCGGCCGGGTCGATGCGCTGGTTCTCCCGGCTGCCCTGACCCCCGACGAGTGACGAGTGAGGAGCACGCGTATGGCAGTGCAGACCGGTCTGGGCGAGCCCCGGGGACCGTGGTTCGTCTCGCCCGAACTGGGCCCCGACGGGCGTCCCCGGTGGGACGTGCCGGGGTCGGGGGAGGACCCGTCCCGGCGGCGCTGGCGCGGCCGGCTGCTGACCGCGGCGGCGGTGGTGGCCCTCTCCACCGTCTCCGGCGCGGCGGCGGGCGGGTGGGTGGCCGGCCAGGGCGGGGCTCCGGGGCCGACGGCGGCCTCCGCCGCGCCGGTGCCGGCGGAACTGGTGACCGCCGCCCAGAAGACCGTGCCGGGGGTGGTGTCGGTGATGGTCGGCGGGGGTACCCGGGCGGGCGCCACCGGCTCCGGTTTCGCCATCGACAACCAGCAGCACATCATCACCAACGACCACATCCTGGCCAAGGGTGGCGGTGGCGAGGTGACCGTGGAGCTGCCCGACGGCCGCCGGTACGCCGCCGAGGTGGTCGGCCGGGAGCCGGGCAGCGACCTGGCGGTGCTGAAGGTGCCGACCGAGGCCGGCCTGGCGCCCCTGCCGTTGGCCAAGCCGCGCTCGACCCGGGTGGGGGAGCCGGTGCTGGCGGTCGGCTCGCCGCTCGGGCTGGCCGGCACGGTCACCGCGGGCATCGTCAGCGCGCTGGACCGCCAGGTGCGCCTGGGCACCAACCGGCGCAGCGCGGTGCAGACCGACGCCTCCATCAACCCGGGCAACTCCGGCGGTCCGCTGGTCAACGCCCGGGGCGAGGTGGTCGGGGTGAACACCGCGATCGCCACCATCGACGGCAACGGCTCGATCGGGATCGGGTTCGCCATCCCGATCGACCAGGTCCAGCAGACCGCCGACACGATCATCGGCAAAGGCGGCTGAGTCGGACGCGCCAGGACCGGACGGGCGTAACGGTAGAACTGTCGGATACCTGGCGTGGGACCATCGGGCCATAGAAATATCACGCTGAGTGTGGATACTGGCGTGGGTGGAGCTTCCTCTCGTTGCGGTCCTGCTCGCGGTGGGACTCTTCCTCGGATGGGGCGTGGGCGCGCAGTACGCCCGGGCCAGACGCGGCTGGAACGACTACAAGGCCGCAAAGAACGCCGTGCCGGGTGCCCGGCGGGCCGCATGGCTGCTGGTCCGGGCGGTCACCACGAAGGTCGGCGTGATCGCGCTGCTGCTCGTCGGCGCGGTCGCGTACGCCGCCGTGGGGCCCGACCACGAGCGCGCCGAGCCGGCCCCGAGCCCGTCACCGACCGCTTCCACCAAGGCCGGCGTGCAGGAGCGCTAGCCTCGGGGCGTGGATGACGGACTGCGGGTGACCGACCGGTGGATCGTGCCCGCCGCCGAGCTGCGGGAGCGGTTCTCCCGGTCGTCCGGCCCCGGCGGGCAGGGGGTCAACACCACCGACTCCCGGGTGGAGCTGAGCTTCGACCTGGCCGGCACGCCCAGCCTGCCCCCGGCGCTGCGGACCCGGGCACTGGAACGGCTGGCCGGCCGCCTCGTCGACGGGGTGCTGACCATCGCCGCCAGCGAGCACCGGGCCCAGCTCGCCAACCGTGAGGCGGCCCGCGAGCGGCTGGCCGCGCTGCTGCGCGAGGCCGTCGCGCCGCCACCCCCGCCCCGGCGACCCACCCGGCCCTCGCGCGGGGCCAAGGAACGCCGGCTGGCCGAGAAGAAGCGCCAGTCCCAGCGCAAGCGGGACCGGCGGGTCGACAGGGACTGACCGGGAAAGCCGGCGTACCCGCCCGACGCGTGCCTAGGCTGCGAACATGTCCGGCGACACCCTCGTCACCCTGCACGGCCGCTCGGTGCTGGCCTGCGCGGCCGACGGGCCGAAGCTGTGCGAGGGCGCGGACGCGCTGCGGGTGATCGCGGAGGCGGCCGGGTACGGCGCGCAGCTCGTGGTGGTCCCGGTACGGCGGCTGGCCGGCGAGTTCTTCACGCTGCGTACCGGGGTGGCGGGGGAGCTGGTGCAGAAGTTCGTCAACCACCGGCTGCCGTTGGTCGTGGTCGGGGACATCTCCGTCCACGTGGCACGCAGCGCCGCGCTGCGCGACTTCGTCGCCGAGGCCAACGCGGGCCACCAGCTCTGGTTCGTCGACACCCTGTCCGAGCTGGAGGAGAAGCTGCGCCGGCAGGGTCGGCCCGCGACCGCCTGAGCCGGCCGGGACGCGCCGCCCGGCCGGGCACGAGGGCGCCTGGACGGCAGGGCGTTGAGCTCGATGATGTTCGCACGGGCCGCCGGCGTACGCCCGTCGCCGCGGTGACCGGGTCGGTCAGCCGTCCGAGGCGGCGACGAGCCGGTCGCACTCCGCCAACAGCCGGGCACGCAGCAGCGCGGCCCGGTCCGCGAACGACCGCTGCGCCAGCACGTACTCGTGCCGACCCTCGACGGTCTCGACCCGCACGGGCGGGTAGCCCAGTGCGGTCAGGTCGTACGGGGACGCCCGCATGTCCAGCGTCCGGATCTCCCTCGCCAGCGCGAAACAGTCCGCCACCAGCTCGCTGGGCACCAGCGGGGAGAGCTTGTAGGACCACTTGTAGAGGTCCATGTTGGCGTGCAGGCAGCCCGGCTGCTCCAGCGCGTGCTGGCTCTCCCTGGTCGGCGTGAGCAGGTTCAGCGGCCGCGCCGGCGGGGTGAAGAAGCGGAACGCGTCGAAGTGGCTGCACCGGACGCCGCGCTCCTCGACCACCGCCGCCGTCCGCTCCGCCGACAGGCGCAGCGGCCAGGCGTTGTGGCGTACCTCGTCCTGGGTCTGCCGGTAGACCATCGCCCACTCGTGCATCCCGAAGCAGCCCAGGTGCGCCGGCCGGCCGGCGGTGGCGGCGAGCAGGTCACGGATCCAGGTGACGGAGCCGGCGCGGCGCTCGCGTACCCGATCGGTGTCGAGGGTGACCCCGGCGGTGTCGGCGCGGTAGTCCGGGCCGAACTCGGCCGGGTCCGCGTCGCGCAGCACCACCCCGGCACCGGGGTGCCAGCGGCGCAGCTGGGCCGGGCGGTGCGAGTAGTAGGTGAAGAGGAAGTCCTCCACCGGGTGCTTCCCACCCGCCCGGCGGCGGGCCAGGTGGGGCGCCAGCCAGGCGTCCACCCGCTGCTCGTGCGCGGCGCGCCGGGCCTGCCAGTCGGCCGCGTCGAGGGCGGCGGGGGCGAGGGCGGCGGTCACCCGTTCAGGGTACGACCGCCGCCCGCCCGCCGGTCAGGGCACGTCCACCCGCACCCCGGCGGAGAAGACCCCGCTGCGCAGTTCGAGCTGTTCCGGCTTCTGCGTCCCGGTCATGGTGAAGACCAGCGGCAGCACCACCCGGCTGTTCGCGGCGACCGGCTGGGCGAAGACGTCGCGGCCCAGGTTCGCCACCCGGGTGGCGTCGGCGTCGGTGGTGACCCAGTTGCCGCCCCGCAGGTACGCCCGTTGCAGCTCGCCGTGCCAGGTCTGCTGCTCGGGCGTGACGTTGCGCACCCCGACGGTGGCCTGGCAGCGCCGGGCCGAACCGGCGGCGCTGGCGCAGTCCACCCGGTAGACGGTGAACTCGAACGACTGCTCCCGCAGCGGCACCCCGACGGTCCCGGTGGCGCTGCGCCCCACCCAGGCGCCGCTGGTCGGCTGCTTGGCCGTGTCGATCGCGGACACCCGCCGGGTGGCGGTGAACACCGCCGTGGAGACCACCACGGCGAGCACCACCACGGCCACCCCGACGATCGCCCAGACCGGGGGCCGGCGGCGTCGCCCGGGGGCGCCGGGAGCGGCCGGACGCGGGTAGACGGTGCCCCCGGGAGCGTCGGGGCCTCCGGCGTACGGCGGGACGCCCGCCGCCGCCGACGCGGCGCCGGTCGGCTCGACGTGCCGACGGCGGGCCCGCCGCCACATCCAGACGCCGACGGCGCTCAGCACCAGCAGCACGACCAGCGTCGCGGCCAGGATCGGCGGGCGTCGCCAGGCCGGGGCCGCCTCCTCCGCCTCGGCGGCGGGCACCGCCGTGCCCTGCCAGGTGGCGGTGGCGCAGTCGTACGGCCGGTTGCCGTCGCCGGTGAAGGCGCAGGCGGGCGCGGTGAGCGCTCGGCCCGGCGCGGTGACCGCGAGGGCGGTGTCCAGCGTCGTGGTGCTCCGGGCCGGCAGGCGCAGCCGCCAGGTCACCTCCCCGGTGCTGTTCGGCCCCGGGACGCGGGTGGCCCGGCCGCCCGCGCTCACCGCCGTCGTCGACGAGCCGGCCGGCAGCTCCTGCCGCACCGTGGTCTCGATCGTGGTGGTGGCGTCGTTGTGCACGCGGATCCGGTAGCCCGGCGCGGGCGTCCCGGCCGCCGTCACCGACACGGTGACCGGTGGGGCCGGCCGGGGTGCTCCGGGCGCGGCCGTGGCGCCCATCCCCGGGGCCGGCACGGCGGGTGTCACCGGGATCACCGCCCCGGTCGCCGCGACCCCCGGGGCCGCCGGCGCCTCCCGCGCCCCGGGCGCCGCCACCGGTGCGAGCCTCCCGGTCGCGTCGGGCGTCGGGCTCGTCGCCGTGGAGGGCGTCGGGCCGGTGGCCGTGACCGGCGCCGGGCTGGTGGCCGTCGCCGGTGCCGGGCTCGTCGCCGTCGACGGCGCCGGGCTCATGGCTGCGGCCGGTGCCGGCGCCGGGGCGACCACCGCCGGTGCGGCCTCGGCTCTCGGGGACGTCGCCGCGGGCAGGGCCGGCACGGCGGCGAGGACGCCCAGGCCGTGCACGAACACGGCGAGGGCCCTGTGGTGTCGTCTCGATGCAGGCATACGAACGAACCTCCGCAGCCGACGCTAGGGGCGGCCCACCTCCGGCCGGGTACGAAGTGCCGAACCTCGCCCCCGCCGGCCGCCGATGGCGTACGCTGCGCCGACGCGCCGGTGGCCGAGCCGTCGCCGGGCCGTCGCCCGGCTCGGGGCGCACCGGCGGGGCTAGATTGGCCTGGTGCGTATCGCTCGTTTTGCTCATGCCAAGGGAATGTCGTTCGGGGTCGTCGAGGGCGAGCCGGGGGCCGGGCCGCAGGGCCTGACCATCGCCGAGATCGAGGGACACCCGTTCGGCCCGATCCAGTTCTCCGGCGCCCGCTGGGCGCTCTCCGACGTCCGGCTGCTCTCGCCGATCCTGCCGAGCAAGGTGGTCTGCGTCGGGCGCAACTACGCCGAGCACGCCGCCGAGCACGGCAGCGAGGTGCCCAAGGAGCCGCTGCTCTTCCTCAAGCCCTCCACCTCGGTCATCGGGCCGCGGGACGCGATCCGGCTGCCGATCTTCTCGAAGCAGGTCGAGCACGAGGCGGAGCTGGCCGTGGTGATCGGCGCGCCCGGCGCGCGACGGGCCGACCGGGCCGCCGCCGAGAAGGCGATCTTCGGCTACACCTGCGCCAACGACGTGACCGCGCGGGACCTGCAGCGCTCCGACGGGCAGTGGACCCGGGCCAAGGGCTTCGACTCGTTCTGCCCGATCGGGCCGTGGATCACCACCGGCCTGGACGTCTCCGACCTGGAGGTCCGCTGCGAGGTCGGTCGTGACCCGGAGGAGATGGAGGTACGCCAACTCGGCCGGACCAAGGACATGGTCTTCGACGTGCCGGCGCTGGTGTCGTACATCTCGCACGTGATGACGCTGCTCCCCGGCGACGTGGTGCTGACCGGCACCCCGGCGGGGGTTAGCCCGCTCACGGAGGGGGATACGGTCACCGTGCGGATCGAGGGGATCGGCGAGCTCACCAACCCGGTGGTCCCGGTCGCCTGATGCGTCCGACGCCCTGTTTCCGCAGCTCAGAGGCGGTTCGGGGGGTTGGATTTGGCCTGCTGGCGCGGGGAGGGTAAAGTTCTTTCTCGGCGCCGCAAGGGGCCAATGGGGTATGGGGTAATTGGCAGCCCGACTGATTCTGGTTCAGTTAGTCTAGGTTCGAGTCCTGGTACCCCAGCGCAACCGCGGATTCGCGAGAGTCCCGGACGCTGGATTCTGGCGGAGTTCCGCTCCGCTCCTCCTCGGAGGGGCGGCAGATGATCTCTGGTAGAGTGCAGCTTCCCCGCCCGCCAGGGTGGGGAAGCACGATGAGTTCTGGCCCCGTCGTCTAGCGGCCCAGGACGCCGCCCTCTCAAGGCGGTAGCGCCGGTTCGAATCCGGTCGGGGCTACAGCGCTGACAGCCCGTTCCACCTCGGTGGGACGGGCTTCCTCGTGTCTCGCGTCCGCCCGTGCGAGGGTGGCCCCCGCGTCGGCGCCGGAAAGCGGTGCCGCTAGACTACAACCGCACCGCTCGTCAGGGTGGTGATGCAGCAAAAGTGCCTGGCCCCGTCGTCTAGCGGCCCAGGACGCCGCCCTCTCAAGGCGGTAGCGCCGGTTCGAATCCGGTCGGGGCTACAGAGCAGAACGGCCCGTCTCGCTGAGCGCGAGGCGGGCCGTTCGCCGTATCGGGCGAGTTCGCCGTTCCGGGCTGCTGCGGGCGGCCGGGGCGCGGTGTTCCCGGGCGCGGCTTCGCGCCGTTGGCGGCCGGCGCCCGACACCGCTGCGGAGCCTGGTGCCGTGCTGATCTCACCGAGCGTGTGCCCGCCCGTCGTTACCCGGCGTGCGCGTCGCTGCCGGGTCGCCTGATGCCCTTCCCCCCCGGGCCAGAGTCGGCCTCGGGGGTCGAGTCCGTCCGCCGCCATGGCCTTGGCCGCCGTCCCGTCCGAGGCAAGGGTCGGCCCCGGACCCGCGTCCGTCGGCCTCACGGCCTTGGTCGCCGGCCGTCCCGTCCTCGGTCAGGGTCGGCCCCAGGGCCGCGTCCGTCGGCTGCCACAGCCCCGCTAGGGCGAGCTGCGGTCAGAGGCCGGAGAGGCGTTGGCCGGCCCGGACCACCGCCATGGCGTGGCGCTCACCGGGGCGGCGGCCGAGCCGCTCGATCGGGCCGGAGATGCTGATCGCGGCGATCACCCGGCCGGTGCGGTCCCGGATCGGGGCCGAGACGCTCGCCACACCCGCCTCCCGCTCGGCGACGCTCTGCGCCCAGCCGCGACGACGGACCTCGGCCAGGGTGCGGCCGGTGAACTTCGACCGGGGCAGCAGCGGCATGACCGCCTCGGGCGGCTCCCAGGCGAGCAGGATCTGCGCCGCCGAGCCCGCCGTCATGGGCAGCACCGAGCCGACCGGCACGGTGTCCCGCAGGCCGCTGGCGCGCTCGGCGGCGGCCACGCACACCCGCTCGTCGGCGCGGCGCAGGTAGAGCTGGGCGCTCTCCCCGGTGGCGTCGCGCAGCGCGGCCAGCAGCGGCTCCGCCGCCGTCAGCAGCACGTCGGGAGCGGCGTTGGCCAGCTCGCCGAGCCGGGGCCCGGGACGCCAGCGCCCCTGGGTGTCCCGGACCAGCATCCGGTGGATCTCCAGCGCCTGTGCCAGCCGGTGCGCGGTGGCCCGGGGCAGCTTGGTGCGTTCAACGAGTTCGGCCAGGCTGGCGCCGTCGACACAGGCGGCCAGGATGACCACCGCCTTGTCGAGGACGCCGACACCGCTCATACTGTGTCCCACAAGCCGAAATTTACCTCCCAGAATTTAGGATGTCCAGATGGTGGGAGTCACTCGACCGAGGACCCTGGCCGAGAAGGTCTGGGACGCGCACGTCGTACGGACCGCCGAGGGTGAGCCGGACCTGCTCTACATCGACCTGCACCTGCTGCACGAGGTGACGAGCCCGCAGGCCTTCGACGGGCTGCGCCTGGCCGGCCGCCGGGTCCGCCGCCCCGATCTCACGCTCGCGACCGAGGATCACAACACCCCGACCGGGTACGACGACCCGTCGTTCCGGCTGCGCCGTGGTGACCTGCTCACCATCGCGGATCCGACCTCGCGCACCCAGATCGAGACGCTGCGCCGCAACTGCGCCGAGTTCGGCGTGCGGCTGCACCCCCTGGGCGACGAGAACCAGGGCATCGTGCACGTCATCGGCCCGCAGCTCGGCGTCACCCAGCCCGGCATGACCATCGTCTGCGGCGACTCGCACACCGCCACCCACGGCGCCTTCGGGGCGCTCGCCTTCGGCATCGGCACCAGTGAGGTCGAGCACGTCCTGGCCACCCAGACGCTGCCCCAGGCCCGGCCGAAGACCATGGCGGTGAACGTCACCGGTCAGCTCGGCCCCGGCGTCACCGCCAAGGACCTGGTCCTCGCGCTGATCGCCCAGGTGGGCACCGGCGGTGGACGCGGCCACATCGTGGAGTACCGGGGCGAGGCGATCCGCGCCCTGTCCATGGAGGGCCGGATGACGGTCGCGAACATGTCCATCGAGTGGGGCGCCAAGGCCGGCCTGATCGCGCCGGACGAGACCACCTTCGCGTACCTCAAGGGCCGGCCGAACGCCCCGCAGGGCGCGGACTGGGACGCCGCGGTGGCCTACTGGCGGACCCTGCCCACCGACGCCGACGCCACCTTCGACGCCGAGGTGACCCTGGACGCCGCCCGGATCACCCCGTTCGTGACCTGGGGCACCAACCCCGGTCAGGGCGCGCCGCTCGGCGCGGCCGTGCCCGACCCGGAGGAGTTCGTCAGCGAGGCGGAGCGGACCGCCGCCCGCCGGGCGCTGGAGTACATGGACCTCACCCCCGGCACCCCGTTGCGCGACCTCGCGGTCGACGTGGTCTTCGTCGGCTCCTGCACCAACGGCCGGCTGGAGGACCTGCGCGCCGCCGCGGACGTGCTGCGCGGCCACAAGGTGGCCGACGGCGTACGGATGCTGGTGGTGCCGGGCAGCGCGGCCGTGCGGGAGGCGGCCGAGGCCGAAGGGCTGGACAAGGTCTTCGCCGACGCGGGCGCCGAGTGGCGCTTCGCCGGCTGCTCGATGTGCCTCGGGATGAACCCGGACACGCTCCGGCCCGGCCAGCGGTCCGCCTCCACCTCCAACCGCAACTTCGAGGGCCGCCAGGGCCGGGGAGGACGCACCCACCTGGTGTCCCCGCCGGTCGCCGCCGCCACCGCCGTGGTCGGCCGGCTCGCCGCCCCGGCCGATCTGTAGAAGGGCAGCCGAGAGATGGACAAATTCACCACCCACACCGGCACCGCCGTGCCGCTGCGCCGATCCAACGTGGACACGGACCAGATCATCCCCGCCGTGTACCTCAAGCGGGTGACCCGGACCGGTTTCGCGGACGGGCTCTTCAACGCGTGGCGGGAAGATCCGAAATTCGTGCTCAACGATCCGGCGTATTCCGGTGCGTCGATTCTCGTGGCCGGTCCCGAGTTCGGCACCGGATCCTCGCGGGAGCACGCCGTCTGGGCGCTGCGTGACTGGGGCTTCCGCGCGGTGATCTCTCCCCGGTTCGGTGACATCTTCCGGGGCAACGCCCTCAAGGAAGGGCTCCTGCCGGTGGAGCTGGAATTGAGAGCGGTCGAGGAGATCTGGGACCGGATCGAGTCCGACCCGGGTACCCCGCTGACCGTCGACCTGACCGCCCGCGAGGTCCGGCTCGGCGAGTCCACCTGGGCGTTCCCGCTCGACGACCACAGCCGCTGGCGGCTGATGGAGGGCTTGGACGACATTGGACTCACCCTCCGGCACGCCGATGACATCGCCGCCTACGAGGCCACCCGGCCGTCCTTCAAGCCCGCCGTGGCATAGCCGTACGCCGCGCCACTCATCGCTTTTCGCCCCCACCGGTTCGCCCGGTGGGGGCGAATCCGTTACGACACAAGGGCTTTTTTCCACCGAATGTTTGTGTCCCGGCAGCACAGGGCATACCGTGCGCGCAGAATGGCTCGCGTCGAGTCAGTTGCACAATCGGGAGGAAGTCGTGAACAAGGCCGAGCTCATCGAGGCGCTCGCCGCTCGCCTGGGGGACCGGAAGACGGCGACGGCCGCGCTCGACGCGGTCCTCGCTGAGGTCCAGGCGGCGGTCACCAAGGGCGAGAAGGTGGCGATCACCGGTTTCGGAGCGTTCGAAAAGCGTGTCCGAGGGGCCCGAACAGCGCGCAACCCACGCACCGGTGAGGCGGTGAAGGTCAAGAAGACGTCCGTCCCGACCTTCCGTCCGGGCGCCGGATTCAAGGAGATGGTGGCCAGCGGCAAGGTGCCGAAGGCCGCGGCCCCGGCGAAGAAGACCGCCACGGCGGCCGCCAAGACCACCGGGGCGAAGGCGACGGGCGCCAAGGCGACCGGGGCGAAGGCCACCGGGGCGAAGGCGACCGGGGCGAAGGCCACCGCCGCGAAGAAGACCACGGCCACCGCCGCCGCCAAGAAGACCACGGCGGCCAAGGCCACCAAGGCCACCAAGACCACCGCGGCGAAGACCGCCACCAAGAAGGCCGCCCCGGCGACGAAGACCGCCGCGACGACCAAGGCCACCGCGGCCACCAAGAAGACCGCCGCGGCGAAGAAGACCACGGCCACCAAGAGCGCCGCGGCGAAGAGCACCGCGGCCAAGAAGGCCCCGGCGAGGAAGGCGCCGGCCAAGAAGGCGGCCACCAAGCGCTGATCCCCGCGTACGACGCACAGGGCGCCCACCGTCACGGTGGGCGCCCTTCGCGTGCGCCCGGTCAGAGCCGGTCGGCGGCGAGCAGCCGGTCGGCGGTGAAGGCGAGCAGCCAGCCGCCGCCCTTCGGGGTGCTCCAGTCGTCGGCCCGCCCGGTCAGCCGCTCCAGCGCGCCCGGGATCACCTTGCCCTGGCTGCACACCCCGACCGACCCGCCGGCGGCGGCCAGCTCCGCCAACCGGCCGGCCGCCGCCAGCGCGCACTCCTCACGCTGCTGACCCGGACGCGGCTCGTCCAGGTCGCCGCAGACCTCGATCGACAGGTCCAGCAGGGCCGCCACCGGGGCGAGGGTCTGCACGCAGCGGCGCGCCGACGCCGACAGCAGCCGGGTCGGGCGGACCAGCGCCAGCAACGGCGCGAGCGCCTCGGCCTGGGCCTCGCCCTCGGCGTCGAGCGGGCGGCCGTCGTCCGGGCCGGACCAGGTGGCCCGCCGTCCGGCGTGCCCGTGCCGGATGAGCGCCATCGTCGCGGTCACCGGGGGCAGCGCGGCGAACGCGGCCAGCACCTCCGCGTCGTGCGGGTAGCTGACCAGCCGAACCGCGTCGTCGACGCCGAGCCAGCGCACGTCGTCGACCTCGGTGCCCGGCTGGAACCCGCCCTCGCCCACCGCCCGCATGGACCAGTAGTCGACCGCCTTGGATCGGCCCTCGCTGCGGTAGCGCACGGTGGGCAGCCGGACCTGCGGGACGGCCCGCACGTCGCTCTCCTCGGCCACCTCGCGGACGGCGGCCAGCAGCGGGTGCTCGCCGGACTCCAGCTTGCCCTTCGGCAGCGACCAGTCGCCGTAGCGGGGGCGGTGCACCAGGCAGACCTCGACGCCGCCGTCGGCGTCCGGCCGCCAGGCCACCCCGCCGGCAGCCCGGATCCCGACCGGTTCGTCGTCCACCATCTGGTCACCCTACGTCCGGGACGGCCCCCGCACGGGCCGCTCGGGCTCCTCCCCGCACGCCTGCGCCGGCTCAGCCCGCCGTGCCGCCGACCCGGCGCAGCAACAGCTCCTGCAGGTCGACCAGCGGCTCCTGGTCGCTGCCGGTACGCCGGGTCCAGGTGCCGTCGGCGGCCAACTCGAAGGCGTCCACCTCGGCGCTGAACGCGGCGGTCAGCACGTGGTCCAGCTCGGCCCGGGCCACCGGGTCGCTGACCTGCACCAGCGCCTCCACCCGGCGGTCCAGGTTGCGGTGCATCAGATCGGCCGAGCCCATCCAGAACTCGGCGTCGCCGTTGTTGCCGAACCGGAAGATCCGCGAGTGCTCCAGGAACCGGCCGAGGATCGAACGGACCCGGATGTTCTCCGACAGCCCCGGCACCCCCGGGCGCAGCGTGCACATGCCCCGGATCAGCAGGTCCACGTGCACCCCGGCGCGGGAGGCCCGGTACAGCGCGTCGGTCACCTCCTCGTCGACCAGGGCGTTCACCTTGAACTGCACCAGGCCCGGCATGCCGAGCCGGACGTGCGCGATCTCCCGTTCGATCCGCTCGACCAGGCCGCGACGGATGCCCTGCGGCGCCACCAGCAGCCGCCGGTACGCGGTCTGCCGGCTGTACCCGGTGAGGACGTTGAACAGGTCGGTCAGGTCGGCGCCGATCTCCGGGTCGGCGGTGAGCACCCCGAAGTCCTCGTAGAGCCGGGCGGTCTTCGGGTGGTAGTTGCCGGTGCCGATGTGGCAGTAGCGGCGGATCTGGTTGCCCTCCTGGCGTACCACCAGCGCGGTCTTGCAGTGCGTCTTGAGGCCCACCAGGCCGTAGACGACGTGGCAGCCGGCCCGCTCCAGGGTGCGGGCCCAGCCGATGTTGGCCACCTCGTCGAAGCGCGCCTTCAGCTCCACCAGCACCACCACCTGCTTGCCGGCGGCGGCCGCGTCGACCAGGGCGTCGACGATCGGGGAGTCGCCGCTGGTGCGGTAGAGGGTCTGCTTGATGGCGAGCACGTCCGGGTCGGCGGCGGCCTGCTCGATGAAGCGCTGCACGCTGGTGGCGAACGAGTGGTACGGGTGGTGCACCAGCACGTCGCCGTCGCGCAGGGTGGCGAAGACGCTGCGCGGCACCTCGCCCTCGGCGAGGCGGGGGTGGGTGGCCGGCACGAACGGCGGGTCCTTCAGGTCCGGGCGGTCGGCCTCGCCGTAGAGCTGCCAGAGCGCCGACAGGTCGAGCAGCCCCGGCACCCGGAGCACGTCGTGCCCGTCCATGTCCAGCTCGCGGACGAGCAGCTCCAGCATGTGGTCGGAGATCGACGCGGCGACCTCCAGCCGGACCGGGGGGCCGAAGCGGCGTCGGGCCAGCTCCCGTTCCAGCGCCTGGAGCAGGTCCTCGTCCCGGTCCTCGTCGACCTCCACCTCGGCGTTGCGGGTCACCCGGAACAGGTGGCACTCCACCACCTGCATGCCGGAGAAGAGCTGCCCCAGGTGCACCGAGATCAGCTCCTCGACCGGCAGCATGTGCACGCCGGGCCGGTCCTTGGCGACCCGGACGAAGCGCGGCACGTTGTTCGGCACCTTGACCCGGGCGAACAGCTCCGAGCCGCCGTCCGGGTCGCGTACCGCCACCGCCAGGTTCAGCGACCGCCCGGAGATGTACGGGAACGGGTGCGCCGGGTCCACCGCGAGCGGCGTCAGCACCGGGAAGATGTGCTCGCGGAAGTAGGTGCGCAGCCGCTCCCGTTCCGGGTCGTCCAGCTCGGCCCAGCGCAGGATCCGGACGTCGGCCTCGGCGAGGCGGGGCAGCACGTCGTCGACGAAGCAGGCGGCGTGCCGGGCCACCAGGTCGGCGGTCTTCTCGGTGATCCGGTCGAGCTGGGTCCGCAGCGGCAGCCGGTCCCCGCCGCGTACCGGCAGGCCGGCGGAGAGGCGGCGCTTCAGGCCGGCCACCCGCACCATGTAGAACTCGTCGAGGTTGCTGGCGAAGATGGCCAGGAACTTGGCCCGCTCCAGCAGCGGGGTGCGCGGGTCCTCGGCCAGCGCCAGCACCCGGGCGTTGAAGTCGAGCCAGGAGACCTCGCGGTTGAGGAAGCGGTCCTCCGGCAGCGGCTCGCGGGCCGCCGTGGCGTCCTCCGGGGTGGGCCGCTGCCCCGCGTCCAGCACCTCGTCGAGTCCCGCCGAGGCGCCGGCGGCGCCGGTCCCGGGGGAGTCGGGGGTCGTGCCGACGACGTCCTCCGGGCTGCGCGGGGCTCGGCCGCCGCGACGGCGGGCGCCGTTGCGGGAGGCCGTCGGGTCGGTGGCGTGCGGTGGGCCGGTGGGGTGCTCCCGAGGGGTGCTCACCCGCTCATAATCACCCGATTCCGGTTAACGCAAAATGAACTCCGGCCGGGTCGGTCAGGCCATCGTCGGGAACGTCACCCGGACGACCGCTCCGTCCGGGTCGCGTTCCACCCGCAGCCGCTGCCCGAGGCGGAGCAGCCGCAGCCCGGAGGCGTCGAAGGCGCGCGCCGGGAAGGCCAGCTCGGTGCCGTCGTCCAGCAGCAGCACCCCGGTGCGGGTCTGCGCGTCGAAGCTCGCCACGGTGCCCTGCATGCCAGCACCGTACACCGGTGGGTCAGGGGCAGGGCGCCAGCAGCGCGGCGCTGCGCGGGCCGAGCCCGAGCCGGGCGGCGGCGGCCAGGTCGGCGGCGGTGTCCACGTCCCGGCGCAGGGTGGGCCAGTCGCCGTGCAGCGGCAGCGCCCCACCGGCGGCGTGCGCCGCCGCCGAGCCGACCCCGAAGCGGGGCTCCAGCGCGACGCCCGGCGGCGCGGCCAGCAGCACGGTGCCGCTGCCCGGGGCGTCGGCGACGAACCGGCGTACCCCCGGGGTGTCGGTGGCGGCGGCGAGCAGCGCGGCGGCCAGCTCCGCCGGGCGCAGCGCGGGCAGGTCCGCGGTGAGGCCGGCGACCCAGCCGCGGCCGGCGACCTCGGCGCCGTGCCGGAAGGCGGCGTTGAGCCCGGCGTCCGGCCGGTCCGGGACGACCCGCGCGCCGGCCGCGCCGGCGGTGGCCGCCACCGCCGGGTCGTCGGTGACCACCAGGACCTCGGCCACCGCCGGGCAGGCCACCGCCGCGCGGACCGTGTCGGCCGCCAACGCCAGCGCCAGCTCCTCGTGGGGTACGGCCGGCAGCGCGCCCCGCAACCGGCTCTTCGCCGCGTCGAGGCGCTTCACCGGCACCACCACGGTCCAGGTCGGCTGCACGCGCCAATCCTGCCAGCGTCGCCGGCCGGTACCCTCACTGGCCGGACCCGGGGCGAGCAGGCATGATTTCCGCTGCGGGCCACACCGCGGGGGTCCGGGGCGACGAGGAGGCAGGGTGACACGGCGCAGGCTGGGCTTCTGGCAACGATTCGCCGTGGTGCTGGTCAAACCGGTGATGCTGCTCTGGACCCGGCGCACCTGGCGCGGCGCCGAGCAGTTGCGCCGCGAGGGCGGGATCATCATCGTGCCCAACCACCTCTCGCACGCCGATCCGCTGGTCTCCGCGCACTTCATCTACGAGGCCGGACGCTGGCCGCAGTACCTCGGCAAGGCCAGCGTGTTCCGGGTGCCGGTGATCGGCTGGATCCTGCACCGCTGCAAGCAGATCCCGGTGGAGCGGGAGACCGTCCACGCGGTGAAGTCCCTGGACAAGCTGGTCGCCGCCCTCGACGCCGGTGGCGCGGTGGTGATCTACCCGGAGGGGACGATCACCCGCGAGCCGCAGCTGTGGCCGATGAAGGGCAAGACCGGGGCGGCCCGGCTGGCGCTGGCCACCGGCGCCCCGGTGGTCCCGGTGGCGATGTGGGGGCCGGAGAAGCTCTTCGACCCGCGTACCAACCGCTTCGGGCTGCGGCCCCGCACCCCGGTGACCGTGGTCGCCGGCCCGCCGGTGGACCTGAGCCGCTGGGCGGGCGCGACGCCGACCCGGGCCGTGCTGGAAGCGATGACCGACGAGATCATGCTGACCCTGCGTGACCAGCTCGCCGAGATCCGGGGCGGCACGCCCCCTCCGCTGTGGGAACGTCCCGCCCGTCCGCGTACTCCCGAGGTGACCGAATGAGCGAGCGCAGCGAGGTGACGGCATGAGCCATGTGGCGGTGCTGGGGGCGGGTTCCTGGGGGACCGCCTTCGCGAAGATCCTCGCCGACGCCGGCCGGGACGTGACGATCTGGGCCCGCCGGGAGTCGGTCGCCGAGGCGATCTGCACCCACCGGCGCAACCCGGACTACCTGACCGACATGCGGCTGCCCGAGCGGGTCACCGCGACCGGCGACGCCGCCAAGGCGATCGCCGGCGCCGAGCTGGTGGTGCTGTCGGTGCCGTCGCAGACGCTGCGCGGCAACCTCGCCGACTGGGCCCCGCACCTCGCCCCCGACTCGACCCTGGTCTCCCTGATGAAGGGGATCGAGCTGGGCACCACCCGGCGGATGAGCGAGGTGATCGTGGAGACGGCCCGGGTCACCCCGGACCGGGTGGTGGTGGTCTCCGGCCCCAACCTGGCCCCCGAGATCGCCGCCGAGCAGCCGGCCGCGACGGTGGTCGCCGGCACCGACGCCCGCCGGGCCGAGCTGGTGCAGCGCTCCATCCGCACCCCGTACTTCCGGCCGTACACCAACGACGACGTGATCGGCTGCGAGCTGGGCGGCGCGGTCAAGAACGTGATCGCCCTGGCGTACGGGATCGCCACCGCGATGGGCTTCGGCGACAACACCCGGGCGATGCTGATGACCCGAGGGCTCGCCGAGACCGCCCGGCTGGGCGTGGCGCTCGGCGCCGACCCGATCACCTTCGCCGGCCTGGCCGGCATGGGCGACCTCGTCGCGTCCTGCTCGTCGCCGCTGGCGCGCAACCGCACCTTCGGCGAGCACCTGGGCCGGGGGGAGACCCTGGAGCAGGCGCAGGCGGCCACCCGGCAGACCGCCGAGGGGGTGAAGAGCTGCCTGGCCATCCGGGACCTGGCCCGGGCGCACGGGGTGGAGATGCCGATCACCGAGCAGATCGAACGGATCTGCCACGAGGGAATGGACCCGAGACTCGCCGTGGACGCCCTGATGAGCCGTACCGCCAAGCCGGAGTCGTACGAGTGAGCGCGAGGAGTGAGCCGGTGTTGCGAGCCCCGCAGTCGCGAACCCAGGTGGCACCGTGAGCGCGGACCAGTGGCACGACGGCACCCGCTGCGTGCACGCCGGCCTGCCCGAGCCCGCCCCGGGCGACCCGTTCCTGCCCGGGCCGGTCTTCGCCGCGCCGTACCACCTCGACCCGTGGCAGGGGCCGGCGGCGAGCCCGAACGGCTACGGCCGGCCGGACAACCCCACCCGCCGGCTGCTGGAGGCGGCCATCGGTGAGTTGGAGGGAGGCGACTGCCGGGTCTTCGCCAGCGGGCAGGCGGCCATCACCGGGCTGCTGCTGGCCCTGCTGCGCCCCGGCGACCGGGTGCTGCTCCCCGCCGACGGGTACTTCCCGGTCCGCGCCTTCGCCACGGCCACCCTGGAGGGCATCGGCGTCTCCGTCGGGTTCGTGCCGACCGCCGGGCCGTACCCGTCGTTCGACGGCGTCCGGCTGCTGATGCTGGAGACCCCGGCGAACCCGGGGCTGGACGTGGCCGACGTCGCCGCGCTCGCCGCCGCGGCGCACGCCGCCGGCACGCTGGTCGTGGTCGACAACACCACCGCCACCCCGCTCGGGCAGCGTCCGCTGGACCTCGGCGCCGACCTGGTCGTCGCCTCCGGCACCAAGGCCCTGACCGGGCACTCCGACCTGCTGCTGGGCTACGTCGCGGCCCGCTCGGCGGAGCTGCTGGAGACGCTGACCGCCTGGCGTACCACCACGGGCGCGGTGACCGGGGCGTTCGACGCCTGGCTCGCCCACCGGTCGCTGGCCACGCTGGACCTGCGGCTGGCCCGGCAGTCGGCCAACGCGGCGGCCGTCGCCGAGCTGCTCGCCGGGCGCGCCGACGTGACCGGGCTGCGCTGGCCCGGCCGGCCGGAGGACCCGGCGTACCCGGTGGCGTCGGCGCAGATGCGGCGGATGCCCGGGGTGCTCTCCTTCGACCTCGGTGACGCCGCGCGGGTGTCCCGGTTCGTCGAGGCGTCCCGGCTGGTCGCCGCCGCCACCTCGTTCGGTGGCCTGCACACCACCGCCGACCGGCGGGCGCAGTGGGGCGACGACACCGCGCCCGGCTTCGTCCGGCTCTCCTGCGGGGTGGAGGACACCGCCGACCTGGTGGCCGACATCGCCGCCGCGCTGGACGCCGCCGGGCCGGCCGGTCCGCTATCGTGATCTCCGACCCGCAGGGGTCCCGACCGGAGGAGGTGAGTCCGATCCGCCAGACAGCAGGACCGGCGCTGCCCTCCGGGTCCCCGTCACCGCGCGGGTGACGGCGGGAGCGCCGACGAGCGTTCCCGAGAGGCATTCCGTGACGTCCTTCCACCCTGACCGTCCCGCCCTCGTCTCGCGGCTGCGCGCCGCCGGCTGCGTCTACGCCGAGGACGAGGCGGACCTGCTCATCGCCGCCGTCGACTCGTCCGACGCGCTGGCCGCGCTGACCGACCGCCGGGTCGGCGGCGAACCGCTGGAGTACGTCCTCGGCTGGGCCGAGTTCTGCGGGCTGCGGGTCGCCGTCGCGCCCGGCGTCTTCGTGCCCCGCGCCCGTACCGCCCTGCTGGTGGAGGCCGCCGTGTCGGTCACCGGGCCGGCGCCCGCGGTGGCCGACCTGTGCTGCGGGTCGGGCGCGACGACCCTGGCGCTCGCCGCGCGGCTCACCCCGCGCTGGCTGGTCGCCGTCGACCTGGACCCGGCCGCGGTGGCCTGCGCCCGGCGCAACCTCGCCGGCCGGGACGTCCCGGTCCTGCACGGCGACCTGTACGACCCGCTGCCGCCCACCTGGCGGGGCCGGCTCGACCTGGTGGTGGCCAACGCCCCGTACGTGCCGACGGAGGCGGTGGCGCTGATGCCGGCCGAGGCGCGGCTGCACGAGGCGCCGGCGGCGCTCGACGGCGGGGCGGACGGGCTGGCCGTGCTGCGCCGGGTGACGGCCGGGGCGGTGGACTGGCTGGCCCCCGGCGGTCACCTGGTGGTCGAGGTGAGCGACGGCCAGGCCGACGCGCTCTGCGCGACGATGACCGGGCTGGGCCTGGCGCCGCGGGTGTGGCACGAGCCGGAGTGGGACGCCACCGCCGTCACCGCCCGCCGGCCCGGCTGACCGCCGCTCGGGCCGGCCGGTTCGGGTCCTCCGGGCGTGGCGGGGCCCGGGAGCGGGAACTAGCCTCGCATCAGGATCGGGGCGGGAGGCGGCGGGCGATGGACAGCGCGGACGTGCCGGTGGTGGTCGGCATCGACAACGGTGGGACCAGCAACAACGCCACCGTCCTCACCGTCGACGGGCGGTTCCTGGTCGACGGGCTGCTGGAGATCCCCAGCGAGGTGGGGGCCGGCCCGGAGGCGGCGGTCGAGGCGATGGCCCGCGCGCTGGACGGGGCGCTCGCCCACACCGGCGTGCCGAGGGCGCTGGTGCGGGCGGTGGGGCTGGACACCCCGGGGCCGGCCAGCGCCGACGGGGTGATCTCGTCGCGGGGGTCGACGAACTTCGCCCAGGCCGCCTGGCACGGCTTCGACGTGCGGGGCGCGTTGCAGCGGCGGCTGGGCCTGCCGGTGGTGTACCACAACGACGGCAACGCGGCGGCGCTCTACGCCCACCACGTCCACTTCGGAGCCGAGGCGACGGCCCGCTCCTCGGTGTCGGCGATCGTCGGTACCGGGCTGGGCGGGGGAGTGGTGGTGGACGGCCGGGTGCTGACCGGGGCGGCGGGGATGGCCGGTGAACTCGGGCACGTGCACATCCCGCTGACCGGGCTGCTCGCCCCGGAGCAGCCGGTCCCGACCTGCGCCTGCGGGTTCGTCGGGGACGCGGAGAGCGTGGCCTCGCTGACCGCGATCCGGCGCAACCTGCTGCCGTACTGGCTGACCCGGTACCCGGACCACCCGCTCGCGGCGGAGCCGGCCGACCGGGCCGCGAAGCTGCTGCGGGGGTACGCCGAGCGGGGCGACGCGCTGGCCCGGGAGGTCTTCGCCCAGCAGGCCGCCGCGCTGGGCCGGCTCTTCACGATCGCGGCCAACGTCGCCGACCCGCACGCGTACTTCGTGGGTGGCGGCGTGGTGGAGGCGGCGCCGGAGTTCCGGGACTGGTTCCTGGCGACCGTACGCGAGCACACGGTGCTCCGCGCGGAGCAGGCCGCCGTCGCGACCTTCGCCCTGGTCCCCGACCGGGACATGGCCGGCGCCCGCGGCGTCGCCATCGCCGCCCTCACCGCCCTGCGGCCGGCCACCCGCGCCCCCGCTCCGCTGCCCGGTTGAGCAGGAGGTCCGCGTCCCCCGCACCGGGCCGTGCGGGGGACGCGGACCTCCTGAGCCGTCCCGTGGACCCGGGTCGGGTCAGCGCCGGGGCGGGGCGGCGGCGAAGGCGGCCCAGGCGGCCGGGGGGAAGAGCAGGACCGGGCCGGCGGGGTCCTTGGAGTCGCGTACGGCCACGGCCTCCGGCACGGTCGCCAGCTCCACGCAGGCCCCCTCGTCGCCGCTGTGGCTACTCTTGCGCCACGCGGCCGTGGCCAGCGCCGCGCTGATCGTCGGTGTCATCTCTACCGTCCCTTCAACAGTTGCACGAGCTGGTCGCGGCTGTCCGCCGGGCTGAGCGCGACGGTCCGCAGGTGTTCCATGATCTTGGTGCAGGTACGCAGGTCACCCGGGCGGTCGAGGACCATCTGCCCGGCGACGGTCTCCACCGAGGCGATCAGCGGATCCTCGGGGTCGGCGAACTCCAGGATGTGCAGCGAGCCGCGGGTGCCCCGGTGGTAACCCGCCGCCAGGGGGATCACCTGCACGGTCACGTTCGGCAGCTCGCCCATCTTGAGCAGGTGCCGCAGTTGACCCTGCATCGCCGCGCGGTCGCCGACCGGCCGCAGCAGCGCGCCCTCGTCGATGATCGCGTCGAAGATGGGCGGGTCGTCGGCGGTGATCCGCTGCTGCCGGTCCAGCCGTAGCTGCACCCGCTGCTCGACCTGGTCGTCGCTGAGGGTGTGCGGGCCGCCGCGCATCACGCCCCGGATGTAGTCCGCGGTCTGCAGCAGCCCGGGCACCACCGAGGGTTCGAAGTTGGCGATGCCGGTCGCCTCCGCCTCCAGCGCGATGAAGTCGATGGTGCGCTTGTCCAGCAGGTGTGAGTACGGCACCCACCAGCCGGGTTTGCGGGTGTCCTTGGCGAGCTGCACCGCCGCGGCGATCTCGTCCGGCCCGACGCCGTAGAGGCTGAGCAGCGCGCGCACGGTGGCGGGGCTGACCAGCGTCTGCGCGTTCTCGTAGCGGGAGAGCGTGCTGCGGGTGCTGTTGATCTCGTCGGCGGCGGCCTCCAGCGTGAGGCCGGCCGCCTCCCGGTGGGTGCGCAGGGCGATGCCCAGCCGTCGCGCCCGGGCGGTCTTGGGAGCCATACGTCGATGGTGACATATGTCTTCGGGAAAGTGCGCATGAGAGAACGTCGATGAGAGTTGCATTCACGCCTGTCCACCTGTCAATCTGTGATGGCGTCCTCACCAACGGTTGTCGTGGCGACGGCGATGGTGAGCGACCGGAGGGGATGGGGCGCGTGGTGATCGGGTTTACTCCCCCGTACCCGATCGCCACGTGCCACCCCGCGCCGCCACCGTCCACGCTGGAGGGAGACGTCGGAATGAGGTCGAGCGGATGTCCTGGCGAGCGGCGATGACGCGGTTCCTCGTGGTGCTCACCGACGTCCGTCCGGTGGAGGGGGAGGTCCGCAACGAGCGCACCTCCCCGGAGCGGCGCCGCCAGGTGGTCGGCGCCAGCAGCCGGGAGGCCGCCGACCGGATCGCCGGCGCGTTCATGGCCCTGGGCATGGTCCGCGCCGGCCGGCAACGGGTGAAGGTGATCGCGGTCGGTCGCGGCCGGCACACCTGCCCGGACAGGTAGGTCACGCACCGTATCGGTCCGGGTGACCGTTTGCGAGGGAGGCTCAGCTCCTCCCGGGTATCACCATCGGCCCGCCGCCACCCACAGTAAGGTCAACCGGGTGAGCGCGCCGCAGGCGGCTCGGCAGTCGCGTACCGAGAGGTGACCCAGTGACCACCCCAGGCAAGACCCGCGTGGCGATCGTCTTCGGCGGCCGCAGCCCCGAGCACGGCATCTCCTGCGTCAGCGCCGGCAGCGTGCTCGCCGCGCTCGACCCGGACGAGTTCGAGGTGGTGCCGGTGGGCATCACCCGCCAGGGGCAGTGGGTTCTCGCCAGCGGCGACCCGAGCCGGCTCGCCATCGCCGACCGGAAGCTGCCGGAGATCACCGCCGGCTCCGGCGCCGAACTGGTCCTGCGCGCCGACCCCACCGCCGGTGGCCTGATGGTGCTCGACCCCGCCGAGGGCCCGCGCGCGATCGCCGACGTCGACGTGGTCTTCCCGGTGCTGCACGGCGCGTACGGCGAGGACGGCACCATCCAGGGCATGCTGGAGATGGCCGACATCCCGTACGTCGGGGCGAACGTCTTCGCCTCCGCCGCGGCGATGGACAAGGAGTTCACCAAGAAGCTCTGCGCCGTCGAGGGCATCCCGGTCGGGCCGTACGCGGTGCTGCGCAACGGGATGACGCTCAGCGAGGAGGACAAGGAGCGCCTCGGCCTGCCGGTCTTCGTCAAGCCGTCCCGGGCCGGCTCGTCCTTCGGCATCACCAAGGTCGACGACTGGTCCCAGCTCGACGCCGCGGTCGCCACTGCCCGGGAGATCGACACCAAGGTGCTGGTCGAGGGCGCGATCGTCGGCCGGGAGATCGAGTGCGGCGTGCTGGAGGGCGAGGCCGGCGGCGCGCCCGAGGCGTCCGTGCTGGCCGAGGTGCGGGTCGTCTCCGGCCACGACTGGTACGACTTCGAGGCCAAGTACATCGACGACTCCTGCGAGTACGACATCCCGGCCACCCTGCCCGATCAGGTCACCCGCCGGGTCCAGGAGTACGCCACCCGCGCCTTCACCGCGCTGGACTGCTCCGGGCTGGCCCGGGTGGACTTCTTCGTCACGCCCGAGCTGGACGTCTACCTCAACGAGATCAACACGATGCCGGGCTTCACCCCGACCTCGATGTTCCCCCGGATGTGGGCGGCCTCCGGCCTGGAGTACCCGAAGCTGGTCAACCGCCTGATCCGCACCGCCCTGCACCACGACACCGGCCCCCGCTGACCCCCCGGCCACCCCCACCGCGCCCAGACCCCACCGCGCCCGAGGCGCCGCGGGCGCCCCACCGCGCCCAGACCCCACCGCGCTCAAGATCCGCACACTTTCAGAGAAAGTGTGGCTGTTTCGCTCCGGATAGCCACATTTTCTCTGAAAGTGCAGCCGGCACGGTGCCCGCCGCCGGCGCGGTGGGAGTCGGCGGGGGTCAGGCTCGGCAGCCGGCCGGGACCGCGCCGCCGGACGGGACCGAGGCGACGATCGTGTCGGAGATCGGGGTGACCCACTGCAACGGCTGCTCGTACGACAGCGGCACGGTGACCGTCACGGCGGTCTCCCGGTCGACGGTGGTGAGCACCGTGGCGTCGGACTTCTGCTCGGCGTACCAGCAGACCTTGTTGACCGTCCAGACGTCGGCGGTCGCGTCCACGGTCGGCTCGGCGCCGCCGCAGGCCACGGTCAGCGCCGGGTCGCCGTACGCGGCGTTCTGCTCCGGCCCGGCGGTGACCGGCCGCTGCTTCAGCTCCCGGACGGAGTCGGGCAGCTGCGACATGAGCGCCCGGCAGACGACGGTCGGACGGGCGTCCAGTGCCGGGGCGGCCATCTCGACCGGGGTGGTGGCCTGCGCCCGCGCGGTCGTCGCGGTGGGGCTGGGCGCGGCGGCCGGGGTGTCCGGCGCCAGCCGGGCGAAGGTGATCCCGGCGACCGCGACGGTGATCGGCACCGCGACCAGGGTGGCGATCAGCGCCGCCCTGCGGGTCGCCGGATCCTTGGGCCGCCGGGCGCCCTTCGCGGGCTGCTCGCGGTCGACCCCGGCAACGGAGGTGGAAGTGTTCTCGTCCACTTACAGGCGCACCACCGAACACGTGAGGGTGCGGGTGATGCCGGGCACCATCTGCACCTTGCTGACGATCAGTTTGCCGAGCTCGTCGACGGTGTTCGCCTCGGTGAGCACCACCACGTCGTACGGCCCGGTGACGGCGTCGACCCGGACCACGCCGGCAAGGTCCGCGATCAGACCGGCCACGTCACGCGCCCGGCCGACCTCCGTCTGGATGAGGATGTACGCCTGTACCACGACTCGACCTCCGTCCGCCGCCGCCCGTGGGCGGCCCGAAGGGTGAAACTACCTTACGGAGCAGGGGTGATCCCTATCGGTGGCCGCCTGGAAGCGGTGAGCGAGCACACGTGGTGGCGGGACGGCAGGGGACGGGCATGGACGAGCGCGGCGAGGGGACGGCATGACGGTCGCGGGTGTGGGCGAGTTCGGACTGATCGACCGGGTGACGGCCCGCCTGGAGCACGGGCCGAGCTGCCTGCTCGGCCCGGGTGACGACGCGGCGGTGGTCGCGGCGCCGGACCGGCGGGTGGTGGCCTCGACGGACGTGCTGGTCGAGGGGAGGCACTTCCGCCGGGACTGGTCCGGCGCGGTCGACGTCGGGCACCGGGCGGCGGCGGCGAACCTGGCCGACATCGTCGCGATGGGCGCCACCCCCACCGCGCTGCTGGTGGCCCTCTGCATGCCGGCGGACCTGGACACCGCCTGGGCCGAAGGGCTGGCCGACGGGTTGGGCGCGGAGGCGGCCCTGGTGGGGGCGAGCGTGGTCGGCGGGGACATGTCGGCCAGCCCCACCCTGACCATCGCGGTCACCGCGCTGGGGGACCTCGACGGGCGTGCCCCGGTGGTCCGCTCCGGCGCCCGGCCGGGGGACGTGGTGGCGCTGGCCGGGCGGACGGGTTGGGCGGCTGCCGGGCTGACCGTGCTCTCCCGCGGGTTCCGCACCCCCCGGCTGCTGGTCGAGGCGTACCGGCGGCCGGAGGTGCCGTACGCGGCGGGGCCGCACGCGGCCCGACTCGGCGCCACCGCCATGATCGACGTCTCGGACGGGCTGCTGGCCGATCTCGGTCACGTGGCGAAGGCCAGCGGGGTCGGGATCGACCTGCACCGGGACGCCTTCGAGGTGCCCCGGCAGATGCGTGACGCCGCGCAGGCGCTCGGCGTCGACCCGTACTCGTGGATCCTCGCCGGTGGCGACGACCACGCGCTGGCGGCGACGTTCCCCCGGTCGGTGGCCCTGCCGGCCGAGTGGCGCCCGGTCGGCCGGGTGGTCGAGGGCGAGGGCGTGACGGTCGACGGGGTCGGGTACGACGGCCCGGCCGGCTGGGACCACTTCCGGTAACGGCCGGTCCCGGTCGTACCCTTTACCGGTGAGTGAGATCGAGATTCACCCGCGGGCCTTCGACGCGCCGGTGGCGCAGGCGCTGATCCGTGCCGCCCTGGCCGACCTCGGCCAGCGGTACGGCGGCAGCGGCGACGAGACCCCGGTCGACGCCGCCGAGTTCGTCCCGCCGCACGGCGCCTTCCTCGTCGCATACCTCGACGGCGAGCCGGTCGGGTGCGGCGGCTGGCGCAGCCACGACGACGACACGGCCGAGCTGAAGCGGATGTACACCGCCCCGGCGGCCCGGGGGCGGGGCGTCGCCCGCGCCGTGCTGGCCGCCGTCGAGCGGTCCGCCCGGGACCACGGCCGCAAGCGGATCATCCTGGAGTGCGGCGACCGGCAGCCCGAGGCGATCGCGATGTACACCTCGGCCGGGTACGACCCGATCCCCAACTTCGGGTTCTACAAGGACGCGCCGGGCTGCCTCTCCTTCGGCCGGGTCCTCTGACGCCCCACCGCACCTCGGCCGGAGCGCCCGCCACCGGCCGCCGGCCCAGCCCGCCCAGCCCAGCCCAGCACCGGTCGCAGGTCCAGCCACCACCGATCGCCGGGCGGCCCGCTCGGTACCGGCCGCCGGCCCAGCCCGTTCACCACCGGCCGCCGGCGCGCCCTGCTCAGAACCGGCCGGCGGCGGGCCGGGAGCGGCTCAGCCGACGCTGATCCGGACCAGTCCGGCGGCGTGCCGGGCGGTCCGCGTCGCCTCCGCCGGGTCGGTGCCCCAGGTGAGCACGTGACCGCCGCGCCGGGCGGAGCAGACCAGCTCGCCGACGGTGTCGCCGACCCGGACGTCCGGCTCGACGGAGAGCACCCCGGGGGCGCGCAGCGCGTCGCGTACCCCGTCGACGGCGGTCACCGTCCCGGGCGGGGCGAGCAGGAACTCCACCGCCGCCGCGCCGGAGGGTCGGGCCGGCAGCGTCGGGCGCCCGCCGCGCAGCACGTCCAGGTACGCGCCGATGAACCCGCACTCGTACGCGGCCGCGATCAGCGCGGTGATCATGTCCCCGGGCAGCCGGGCGGCGCACTCCACCAGGGTCGGCGTCCCGTCGGCGACGATCCACTCGCTGTGCAGCACCCCGGTGCCGAAGCCGGCCGCCCGGGCGAGCCGGGTGGCCACCGTCACCAGGTCCGACTGCTGTGGCGGGGGCAGCGCGGAGGGCACGGTGTGCCCGGTCTCGACCGGGCGGCGGCCGGGCAGGACCCGCTTGTCGGTGACATTGGCGAAGAGCACCTCGCCGTCGGCCACCAGCAGTTCGACGCTGTACTCCGGGCCGACGAGGGTCTGCTCGACCAGCACCTCGCTGGGCAGGCCCCGGTCGGTGGCCTCCGGCGACTCCTCCGGAGTGGCGGTGGCCGCCCAGGCGGGGTCGATCTGCTCCCGGTCGGTGATCAGCTGCACGCCCAGGCTGCCCGCGCGGCGGGTCGGCTTGAGCACGCACCGCCCGCCGAAGCGGTCGGCGAAGAGCGCCGCCTCCCGCGGGTCGGTGACCAGCGCGTACGCCGGATTCGCCAGCCCCGCCGCGGTGGCGGTCCGGCGCATCCGGTGCTTGTCGGTGAAGACCTCGGCGGCCTGTGGCCCGGCGCCGGGCAGGCCGAGCCGGTCGGCGAGCCGGGCCGCGGCGGTCACGGCGTACTCGGTGCCGGGCACGACCAGCCGGGCGGCGGTCAGGCCGGGTTCGCGGGCGAGCAGCGCGTCGACGTCGAGCCCGGTCTGGTACTCGGCGGCGACCGTGCGGGAGACGACGGGCAACCGGGCGGCGAGCCGGTCGAGGTCGCGCCGCCGGATCACGTCCGGCTCCTCGACGAGCACGATGCGCGACGGTGGGAGCTGCTCGTCGAGCCAGCGCAGGATGCCGACGGGGGACCCGAAGAGGATCATCTCCTCCGGGGCGAGGTCCAGGTGCACCGGTCGTCCTCCGTGGGCGCGCAGGGAGCCGGTGCGGACGTGCCCCCGCCGGCCGGCGGGGGAGACGCTAGTCGGGTGCCCGGGGCCGGTCGAGAGACGAGTCGCCGACCGGTCAGAAGCAGCTGCGGGCGTACCCGGACACGACAGAACCGGCGGACCGTGACGGCCCGCCGGTGCTGGCGAATCTTCGAGCTGGAGGCGTTACCGCGTCAGGCGCGGGTGACCTTGCCGGCCTTGATGCACGAGGTGCAGACCTGCATCTTCTTGGTGTTGCCGCCACCGGCCGGGGTACGCACCGACTGGATGTTCGGGTTCCAGCGGCGGTTGGTCCGCCGGTGCGAGTGGGACACGTTGTGGCCGAAGCCCGGCCCCTTGCCACAGACGTCGCACACGCTAGCCACGGGATACTCCTGGGATTGAAACGTTCATGAGGTCGCCGGCAGGCGCTGCCCGGGCAACCTGGCCAGGTTACCCGATGACTCCCACCCCGGACCAACCGGCCCGGCCCGCAGGCGTCGGCGTGACGGCGGTCACCGTCCGCGGCGACCACGCCCCCGTGGCGCAGACCGACGGAGGGACGGCCCCAGACTACCGCCGGCCGGACCCCGGGCGCGACCGGCGTCCGCCGTGCCGGTCCGCGCCCGCCCCGCCGGCCGGGACCTCGGACACGCCGGGTGGGGACGGCCGACCCCGGCGGGTGTCGGTGCGCGACAGTAGGCTTCTCGCCGTGCTGGACACCCTCGACGCCGCCGCGGTGCGCCGCTGGTGCGCCGGTGGGCTCATCGCGCTCCGGCACCACCAGGGCGAGATCGACGGGCTGAACGTCTACCCCGTCCCGGACGGCGACACCGGCACCAACATGGTGCTCACCCTCACCTCTGCCCAGCAGGCCCTCGCGATGGACCTGGACACCCTGCCGGAGGACGGGCACACCCCGCACGGCCACGCGCTGCGGCTGATGGCCCGGGGGGCGCTGCTCGGCGCGCGGGGCAACTCCGGGGTGATCCTGTCGCAGATCCTGCGCGGCTTCGCCGACGCGCTCGCCGACGTCTCACCCGTCGGCGGCCGGGAACTGGCCCGCGCGCTGCGCCACGCCGCCACCGCGGCGTACGCGGCCGTCGCCCGGCCGGTGGAGGGCACCCTGCTCAGCGTGGTCGCCGCCGCCGCGACCGCCGCCGAGCAGGCCGACACCGACGACCTGCGCACGGTCGTGCGGGCGGCTGCCGGGGAGGCGGCGCGCGCCCTGGCCCGTACCCCGGAGCAGTTGCCCGCGCTCGCCCGGGCCGGCGTCGTCGACGCCGGCGGCCGGGGGCTCTGCCTGCTGCTCGACGCGCTGGTCGAGGTGGTCACCGGGGAGAGCCCGCCCCGGCCGGCGCCGCTGACCCGCGCGGTCCGCCCGCCGCTGACCGCCGTCCGCGAGACCGGCTCCGAGGAGTACGCCTACGAGGTGCAGTTCCTCCTCGACGCCGACCACGAGGCGGTGTCGAGGATGCGGGAGACGCTGGACGCGTTGGGCGACTCCCTCGTGATCGTCGGCGACGGGGCGGAGTCGCACGGCACCTGGAACGTGCACGTGCACGTCAACGACGTCGGCGCGGCGATCGAGGCCGGGGTGGTCGCCGGCCGGCCGTACCGGATCTCGGTGACCCGCTTCGCCGACCAGGCCCCGCCGGCCCCACGGCCCGGGCCCGCCACCGACGGCCGGGCGGCCGTGGTGGTCGCGGCCGGCGCGGGCATCGCGGAGCTCTTCGCCGGGGAGGGCGCGACGGTCGTGCCGGGCAACCCGTCCACCGGGGAGCTGCTGGACGCCGTCCGGGCCACCGCCGCGGCCCGGGTGGTGGTGCTGCCCAACGACCCGAACACGCAGGCCGTGGCGAGCGCCGCCGCGAAGGAGGCGCACGCCCTGGGCGTCAAGGTCAGTGTGGTGCCGACCCGCTCGCCGGTGCAGGCGCTCGCCGCGCTCGCCGTACGCGACCCGCAGCGACGCTTCGAGGACGACGTCATCGCGATGGCCGAGGCCGCCGGCGCCTGCCGGTACGCCGAGGTGTGCCGGGCCAGCCGGGAGGCGCTGACCGTGGCCGGCCCGTGCCGCCCCGGTGACGTGCTCGCCCTGGTCGAGGGGGAGGTGCACCTGATCGGCGCCGACCTCGTCGACACCTGCGTCGCCGTGGTCGACCGGATGCTCGGCGGCGGTGGCGAACTGGTCACGCTGCTCACCGGCGAGGACGCCCCGGACGGCCTCGCCGAGGCGGTCCGCGCCCACGTCGCCCGGCGCTGGCCCTTCGTCGAGGTGCAGGCGTACCCGGGCGGGCAGCCGCACTATCCGCTGCTGGTGGGGGTCGAATGACGAGCGAGCCGTCGACGGTGGACACGCCGCTGAAGAAGCTGGTCGGGGAGCGGACGGCCAAGGCCCTGGCCGGCCACCTCGACCTGCACACCGCCGGTGACCTGATCTACCACTTCCCCCGCCGGTACGACGAGCGCGGCGAGCACACCGACATCCGGTCGCTCGACGTGGGCGAACAGGTCACCGTGCTGGCCCAGGTGCAGCGCACCGCGGTGCGGCCGATGCGCCAGCGCCGGGGCAACCTGCTGGAGGTGACCGTCGGCGACGGCTCCGGCGGTGTGCTGACCTGCACCTTCTTCGGCAACCAGGCGTGGCGGGAGCGGGAGCTGCGTCCCGGGCGTTGGGGGCTGTTCGCCGGCAAGGTCACCGAGTTCCGGGGCAAGCGGCAGCTCAACGGCCCGGAGTACGTCCTGCTCGGCGAGGGCGGCGACGGCGAGGCGGCGGCCAACGAGGAGGTCGAGGAGTTCGCCGGCGCGCTGATCCCGGTCTACCCGGCCGCCGCGGCGGTGCCGACCTGGGTCATCGCCCGTTGCGTGCGGGTGGTGCTGGACACCTTCACCCCGCCGGACGACCCGCTCCCGGCCGCCGTGCGGGCCAGCCGCAACCTGGTCGGCATCGGCGCCGCGCTGCGGGAGATCCACCGCCCGTCCAGCAAGGAGGAGCTGTACCGGGCCCGGCGTCGGCTCAAGTGGGACGAGGCGTTCGCGGTGCAGCTCACCCTGGTGCAGCGCAAGGCGCGGGCGGCGTCCTGGCCGGCGAAGGCCCGCCCGCCGAAGCGCGGTGGGCTGCTCGACGCGTTCGACGCCCGGCTGCCGTACGAGCTGACCCCCGGCCAGCGGGACGTGGGCGTCGAGATCGCCGCCGACCTGGCCACCCCGCATCCGATGCACCGGCTGCTCCAGGGCGAGGTGGGCTCCGGCAAGACCGTGGTGGCGTTGCGGGCCATGCTCCAGGTGGTCGACGCGGGCGGGCAGGCGGCGCTGCTCGCCCCGACCGAGGTGCTCGCCGCCCAGCACCACCGGGGCATGCTGGAGCTGCTCGGCCCGCTCGCGCAGGCCGGTGAGCTGGGCGCGGCCGACGACGCGACCCGGGTCGAGCTGGTCACCGGCTCTCTCGGCGCGGCCGCTCGGCGGCGGGCGCTGGCGGAGGTCGCCGAGGGCCGGGCCGGGATCGTGCTCGGCACCCACGCCCTGCTCTACGAGGGGGTCGACTTCGCCGACCTCGGCCTCGTGGTGGTCGACGAGCAGCACCGCTTCGGCGTCGAGCAGCGCGACGCGCTGCGGTCCAAGGCCGAGCAGCCGCCGCACGTGCTGGTGATGACGGCGACCCCGATCCCGCGCACGGTGGCGATGACCGTCTACGGCGACCTGGAGACCTCCACCCTGTCCCAACTGCCGCAGGGGCGCTCGCCGATCGCCTCGCACGTGGTGCCGGCCGCCGAGAAGCCCGCCTTCCTGGACCGGGCCTGGCGCCGGTTGCGCGAGGAGGTCGCGGCCGGGCACCAGGCGTACGTGGTGTGCCCCCGGATCGGCGAGGGCCCGGTCTCCGACGAGGAGCCGCCCCGGGAGGACGACAGCGGCCGACGGCCGCCGCTGGCGGTGACCGAGGTCGCCCCGCTGCTCGCCGAGGGCCCGCTGCACGGGCTGCGGATCGGCGTCCTGCACGGCCGGCTGCCGGCCGACGAGAAGGACGCGGTGATGCGGTCCTTCGCCGTCGGTGACCTGGACGTGCTGGTCGCCACCACGGTGGTGGAGGTGGGCGTCAACGTCCCCAACGCCACCGTGATGATCGTGCTGGACGCCGACCGGTTCGGTGTCTCCCAGCTGCACCAGCTGCGCGGCCGGGTGGGGCGGGGCAGCGCCCCCGGGCTCTGCCTGCTGGTCACCGAGGCGGCCGAGGGTTCCTCGGCCCGGGAACGCCTCGACGCGGTCGCCTCCACCACGGACGGGTTCAAGCTGGCCGAACTCGACCTCGAACAGCGTCGCGAGGGTGACGTGCTGGGCGCGACCCAGTCGGGTCGCCGGTCGCACCTGCGGCTGCTGTCGCTGCTGCGCGACACCGACCTGATCCGCGACGCCCGCGCCGAGGCGCAGGCGCTGATCGCGGAGGACCCGGAGCTGGAGCGGCATCCCGCGCTGGCCGCCTCGGTCGCCGCGCTGGTGGACGAGGAACGCGCGGAGTACCTGGAGAAGGGCTGACGCCGCCGTCCCTCGTGGAGCGTGCCCCCACGGGCCGGCCGCCCGCGCCTAGGCTCGGCCGATGGCTGTTCCCCTCACCCGCGGCGTGCTCCTGCTGGCCCATGGCGACGACCTCGTCCTGGAGCAGGTGGGCGGTGCCGCGGACGACACGTCCGGGGTGCCGTGCACCCGCGCCACCCGGTTCCAGATCGCGTCGATCAGCAAGCAGATGACCGCGGTGGCGGTGCTGCTCCTCGCCGAGCGCAAGGCCCTCGACCTGACCGATCCGGTCGCCCGCTGGCTGCCGGGCACGCCCGCGCACTGGTCCGGGATCACGCTGCACCACCTGCTGACCCACACGTCCGGGATCGGACACTGGTCGGACTACCCGACGATCGACCTGGCCGGACCGGCCGACCCGGACGACCTGCTCGCCGCCTTCGCCGCCGTCGCGCCGTTCTTCGCCCCCGGCGAGGGCTGGCGGTACAGCAGCCCGGGCTACGTGCTGCTCTCCCGCGTCGTCGCGCGGGCGGCCGACCGGCCGTACGCCGCCGTCCTCGACGAGGAGGTGTTCGGGCCGCTCGGGATGACCGGCAGCTTCGCCGGCACGCCGGTGGACCGCACCGAGGTGGCGGTGGGCCACGAGGACGGCAGCCCGGTGCCCTCCTGGGACCTCGACGTCGTCAACCAGGGCACGGGCGACGTCTGGTGCACCGGGCCGGATCTGCTCACCTGGCTCGACGTGCCGCGCCGGGGGCGACTGCTGACCCCCGCGTCGGTGGCGGCGATGACCACTGCGCACGCGACGACCCCGACCAGGGGCGGCGACGCCTACGGATACGGCTGTTTCCTCGGTCAGCTGGCCGGTGAGCCGGCGGTGCACCACTCCGGGTACAACCTGGGCTTCAAGTCGCTCGCGGCGTGGCTGCCGGAGTCGGACCGTCGCCTGGTGCTGCTGACCAACCAGGCCGAGGTCGATCCGGCGCTGGCGTCGGTGGCGCTCGCGCCGCGCTGACACACGTCGAGGCCGCACGTGGCGGTGGCGCGCCTGCGGAGTCCCCGTCGCGAGATGCCCGTCCGCGGCGGGTCCGTCCGCGGCGCGCCCGTCGGGAGGTGCCCGTCCGCGGCGGGTCCGTCCGCGGCGCGTCCGTTCGGGTGCCGTCGGCGCGTCCCCGAGCCCGGCGCGCGTCCCCGATCCGGGTTGGCTCGGCCGGCACGCCCGAGCCGCCGGGCCCGGCCCGGAAACCGCGCGGGGGCGCGTCGACCTCTTCGGTCGACGCGCCCCCGGCGGTCAGGCAGGTGTCGCTCAGGCGGTGAAGCGGATCCGTCGACGACGCGCGACGACGAAGAGCACCGCGCCGGCCGCCAGCAGGGCGAGCGCGCCCGCGGCGATGCCGCCGGCCGCCGCGCCGGTCACCGGCAGGCCGGGCTCCTCCGGCTCGCCGCCGCCGGTGCCACCGTCCTCGCAGCCCTCCGGCTGATCCCAGGCCAGCGGGCCGCCGGAGTCGAGGTCACCGGTGACGGTGACGGTGAAGCCCTTGCCGGCCTTGAAGCTGACGGTGCCGGTGCGGCCCGGCTCGACGGTCAGCGTCTTGGCCTCGCCCTTGCTCGGGGTGAACGTCGAGGTCAGCGTGACGCCGTCCTCCGGGTTGGTGATCCGGAAGATCATCTCGTCGCAGGTGGACTCGTAGTTGGCGTCCGGGACGCCGACCTCGGGCTGCTGGCAGTCCTCGGGCTTCGCCCAGCCGCCGGTGAAGTCCTTCATGCCCGGCGCGGTGACGGTGATCTCCTGCGCCTGACCCGGGGTGAGCTTGCGGGTCTCGATCTTGCGCATGGGGACGGTCACCTTCTCGGTGAAGCCGTTGCTGCCGGTGATGGTGAACTCGGCCGACGCGTTGCCGGTGCGGTTGACCAGGGTCAGCTCGACGGTGCCTTCGCAGTCGGACTCGGCGATGACCTCGGGGACGGCGGTGCAGGTGCCGGAGCCGCCGTTGTACCAGGCCTGCGGGCCGGTGGACCGGGAGCCGATGCCCTTCTTGCTGCCGACCTTGCGGTCGCCGTAGCGGTCGCTGGTGTCGGTCAGCGGGTCGATGATCGTGCTGCCGAAGACGAAGTCGACCTGGGTGTAGCAGTTCGGCACCTCGACCGTGAAGTCCAGGGTGGCCAGGCCCAGCTCGCCCTCGCCCACGCCGGTGAACTTCTTGACCGACTTGTCCAGCACGTACTGCGGCACGGCGAACTTCGCCGACGGCGTCACGTACGACACCAGGGCCAGCTCCTGCTCCTCGCCGGCGCAGAGCGGGCCGTTGGTCAGCGTGATCGAGGCCGTGCCCTTCGGGCCGTCGAAGGTGTGCGTGTACTTCGCGTCGGCGGCCTTGACGCAGGTCGGCGCCGGCTCCGACGGGGTGGTCGGCGTCGCGGTGGTGGTCGCGGTCGGCGAGGCCGACGGCGAGGGCGAGGTGTTGGTGGCGCTCGCGGGCGCCGTGAAGGCGAGTGCCGTGGCGAGGCCGGCCAGTGCGGCGGCGGCCACGGCGAGCGGTCGCCGGGGCGACAGCTGGGGACGGATCACGCGTACTCCCGGGGTGAAGAAGCGTCAGGGTGCGGCGGGTGGGGTGGCGGCGGCTGGTCGCGGTCGCCTGCGGCGTGTCCCGCGACGGCGCCCTCCCCGGCGCCGCGCGGCCGGCGCAGCGTCGCCGGCACCCGGCCGACCCTAGTGGGATCGCCGTCCGCGTCACAGCGCTCAGGAAGGGCTAAGAATGATGTTATGAATCTGAGATCATTGATGTACCGATCGTGATCATCACGCCACTCGGCCGGCACGCACCGTCTCGCCCGACCCGCCCCGGCCGTCGCGTAGCGTCATCGGTATGAGCAGGGGGAGACCGTGACCCGGATCGTGGCCGGCACGCTCGGCGGGCGGCGGATCGCCGCGCCACCCGGCGCCGGCACCCGACCCACCTCCGACCGGGTGCGGGAGGCGTTGTTCAGCGCGGTGCAGGCCGAGGTCGACCTCGTCGGCGCGCGCGTCGCCGACCTGTACGCCGGCTCCGGCGCCGTCGGCCTGGAGGCGCTCTCCCGGGGCGCCGGCCACGTGCTGCTGGTCGAGTCCGATCCGCGCGCCGCCCGGGTGATCCGGGAGAACGTGGCCACGCTGCGGGCCGCGCCGGCCGCCCGGCTGGTCACCGGCAAGGTGGCCGGGGTGCTCGCGGCCGGCCCCGGCGGCGAGCCGTACGACGTGGTCTTCGCCGACCCGCCGTACGCGCTGCCCGACGCCGAGGTCACCGCGATGCTGGCCGCGCTGGTCGCGCACGACTGGCTGGCCCCGGACGCCCTGGTGGTGGTGGAGCGGTCCAGCCGCACCGGACCGGTCACCTGGGTGGAAGGCGTCACCGGCGAGCGCAGTCGCCGCTACGGCGAGACCACCCTTTGGTACGGTCGCCGATCATGAGACGTGCGGTGTGTCCCGGCTCGTTCGACCCGGTCACCAACGGACACCTCGACATCATCGGACGGGCCAGCCGGCTCTTCGACGAGGTGATCGTCGGCGTGCTGGTCAACCAGTCGAAGAGCGGCCTGTTCACCGTCGAGGAGCGGATCGACATGCTCCGCGAGGTGACCTCCTCGTACGACAACGTCCGGGTCGAGTCCTTCCGTGGCCTGCTGGTCGACTTCTGCCGGGCGCAGGAGGCGAGCGTGCTGATCAAGGGCCTGCGGGCGGTCAGCGACTTCGACTACGAGCTGCAGATGGCGCAGATGAACATCGGCCTGGCCGGGGTCGAGACGCTCTTCATGCCCACCAACCCGCTCTACTCCTTCCTCTCCTCCAGCCTGATCAAGGACGTGGCGAAGTGGGGTGGGGACATCTCCGCGCACGTGCCGGACCGGGTCCGCGAGGCGCTCCAGGCGCGCATCGGCCCGGCGTCGCGCGGCTGAGCCGTACCCGTCGGCCCCGGGTCGCCGCCACGCGACGCGCCGGGGCGGAAGGGGCGAGGTTCGCCCGCACACGACATCATGTGTGGAGCGGGAGACCGGCCGGAGCCCGCATCATGTAGGTCGGCCGACGGACGACAGGAGTGAGGTACCGGTGGACCCGCTCGATCGCATCGACGAACTGATCGCCATGGTGGAGCAGGCCCGCTCCGTACCGATGTCGCGCAACAACTGCATGGTCGACCGGGGCGAGATGATCGCGGCCCTGGACGAGTTGCGCGCCGAGCTCCCCGCCGACCTGCGCCGGGCCGCCGCCCTCCTGGAGGAGCGCGACAAGATCATGGAGGCCGGCAAGCGGGAGGCCGACCGGATCATCAGCGAGGGTGAGGCGGAACACGCCCGGCTGGTCTCGGTGAACGAGATCACGGTCTCCGCCGAGCACGAGGGCGCCCGGATCATCGCCGAGGCCCGGGCCGAGGCGCAGCGGCTGCGCGACGAGGTCGACGACTACGTAGACACCGCGCTGGCCAACTTCGAGCAGTTCCTGACCCGGGCGTTGGCCTCGATAGAGCGTGGCCGGGACAAGATGCACGCGCTGCGTGAGATCGGCACCTTCGCCGGGGACGAGGCGGAGCGCCCGCTACCCTTCTGAGCGGCACCTCACCAGCCGACATGAGCCGAGGGCGTCCGCCCCCGGTTCGACGGTGCGGCGGTCGCCCAGGTAACCTTTTTTGTCGGCCTCTCACCGGCCGGAGTCTGACTATGCCCAAGCACTCGCCATCGAACCTGAACCCCAGGTCGCCGCTGGTCCTCGACACGAGGGACCTGCCGCGTCGGCCTGGTGCGATGCGTACGGTCAAGCGGGTCGCACCGGCACCGGCGGACCTCGGCGTGGAGTTGATCGGCGTGCCGGAGGGCGCGGACCTCGACCTCGACCTGAGGTTGGAGTCGGTGTCCGAGGGCGTGCTCGTCTCCGGGACCATCAGCGGTCCCGTCCGGGGCGAGTGCGGCCGGTGCCTGCGTGAGATCAACGACTCGGTGGTCGTGAACGTCCAGGAGCTGTACGCGTACGAGGACAGCACCACGGACGAGACGACCGACGAGGACGAGGTGGGCCGGATGCAGGGCGATCTGATCGACCTGGAGCCGGCGCTGCGGGACGCGGTGGTGCTCACGCTGCCGACCAACCCGCTCTGCCGGGAGGACTGCCCAGGCTTGTGCCCCGAGTGTGGGGTGCACTGGGACGATCTGCCGGCCGACCACAGCCACCAGCAGATCGACCCGCGTTGGGCGGGCCTGTCGCAACTGAACCGTACAGAGGAGTAGGAACCGTGGCCGTCCCCAAGCGCAAGATGTCGCGCAGCAACACCCGGTCCCGCCGGGCGAACTGGAAGGCGGCCGTGGTCGCAACCGTGGCCTGCCCGCAGTGCAAGTCCGCCAAGCTGCCGCACGCCGCGTGCTCCGTCTGCGGCACGTACAACGGCCGCCAGGTCCTCGAGGTCTGAGACCTGGACGCCGAGTGACGCCCCCGACCACGGGTCGGGTGGCGCGCGCACCCTGGCGATCGCCCGGTGCCCCGGCTCCCTCCGACATCGACCGGCCCGCTCCGGCCGGTGTCACGGTGGAGCCGGGCACCGCGCGGATCGCCGTTGACCTCCTCGGCGGGGACGACGCCCCCGCCGTCGTGGTTGACGGCGCTCTGCGGGCTGTCCGCGCCGATCCGGACCTGCACCTGCTGCTCGTCGGCCCGACCGAGGTCGCGGCCGCGGTGACCGACGCCCTCACCCCGGTGCAGCGCGCCCGGATCACCGTCCGCCCGGTGCACGCCGCCGCCGGTCCGGCCCACCACGCGCCGCGCGCCGACAGCACCGTCCGGGCGGCCGTCGCCGCCGTCCGCGACGGCACCGCCGACGCCCTCGTCTCCGCCGGCTCGACCGGCGCCACCGTCTCCGCCGCCGCCCTCGGCTTCGGCCGGTGGGACGACGTGCGCCACCCGGCCCTGGTGGCCACCCTCCCGGCCGTCTCCGGCCCGGTGGTCCTGCTCGACGTCGGCGGCTCCCTGGAACCCCGTCCCGCCACGCTGGCCCGGCACGCCCTGCTCGGCGCCGCCTACGCCGCCGTGGCGCACGCCGTCGCCGCCCCCCGGGTGGGGCTGCTCTCCGTCGGCACCGAGGCGGGCAAGGGCGACCGCCCCCGCAAGGCCGCCGACCCCCTGCTCGCCGCCGCGACGCTGCCGTGCGGCGCGCGCTACGTCGGCCTGGTCGAGGGGTACGACCTCTCGATCGGCGCGCGCGCCGATGTGGTGGTCACCGACGGCTTCACCGGTAACGTGCTGCTCAAGGCCATCGAGGGCGCGTACGCGATGGCCGGCGGCCCGCCCGAGATCGGCGGCGCGCCCCGCGCGGCGGCCCTGCTCGGTGTCGCCGGGACGGTGGTGGTCTGCCACGGCGCCGCCGAACCCGCCGACGTCGCCTCCGGCATCGCCCTCGCCGCGCACCTGTGGCGACGCCGCGCCACCGACCGGGTCCGCGCGCTGCTCGCCGGCGCCCCCGCGCACTCCTCGCCCAGTGACAGCATCGACACCGAGGTAAGCCCATGACGAACGACAAGCGCCGACGTGCCCACGTCGGTCACCTGGAGGCGGCGTTCGGCGTGACGCTCGATCCCGAGCTGCTGGAGCGGGCCCTGACCCACCGCTCCTACGCGTACGAGAACGGCGGCCTGCCCACCAACGAGCGGCTGGAGTTCCTCGGCGACTCGGTGCTCGGCGTGGTGATCACCACCGCGCTCTTCCGCAACCACCCGGACCTGCCCGAGGGGCAGCTCGCCAAGCTGCGGGCCAGCGTGGTCAACATGCGTGCCCTGGCCGACGTGGCCCGCGGCCTGGGGCCGGACGGGCTCGGCGCGTACCTGCTGCTCGGCAAGGGCGAGGAGGCCACCGGCGGCCGGGACAAGGCCAGCATCCTCGCCGACACGCTGGAGGCGCTGCTCGGCGCGATCTACCTCCAGTACGGCCTCGACACCGCCGCCCTGGTCATCCACCGCCTCTTCGACCCGGTGATGGCCGAGTCCGCCGGCCGCGGGGCCGCCCTGGACTGGAAGACCAGCCTCCAGGAGCTGACCGCCGCGCTGGGGCTGGGCGTGCCCGAGTACCGGATCGAGGGCACCGGGCCGGACCACCTGAAGACCTTCACCGCCTGGGTGGTGGTGGCCGGCAACCGCTACGGCGGGGCCGAGGGGCGCAGCAAGAAGGAGGCGGAGCAGCGGGCCGCCGAGGCGGCCTGGCGGGAGCTGACCGCCCAGGCCGAGCGGGAACAGGCCGCCCTGGCCGCCGAGGAGTCCGCGCCCACCGCCGAGGCGGGTCTGGGCCGTGCCTGAACTGCCCGAGGTCGAGACGGTCCGGCAGGGCCTGGCCCAGTGGGTCACCGGCCGGCGGATCGCCTCGGTCCAGGTGCGCCACCCCCGCGCCGTACGCCGGCACGTCCCCGGCGCGGCGCACTTCGCCGCCGTGCTGGCCGACCGTACGGTCACCGACGTGCGGCGCCGCGGCAAGTACCTCTGGCTGCCGCTGGACAGCGGCGACGCGATGATCGGCCACCTGGGCATGTCCGGCCAGTTGCTGCTGCAGCCGGTGGAGGCCGCCGACGAGCTGCACCTGCGGGTCCGGTTCCGGTTCGCCGACGACGGTCCCGAGCTGCGCTTCGTCGACCAGCGCACGTTCGGCGGGCTGTCGGTCAGCGAGGGCGGCGCCGAACTGCCGGCGGAGATCGCGCACATCGCCCGCGACCCGATGGACGGCGAGTTCTCCGACGTCGGCTTCGTGGCCGCCCTGCGCCGCCGGCGCACCGAGGTGAAGCGGGCGCTGCTCGACCAGACGCTGATCTCCGGAGTGGGCAACATCTACGCCGACGAGGCGCTGTGGCGGGCGAAGCTGCACGGCGCGCGGCCGACCGACGCGCTGACCGCCCCGGCCGCCACCCGGCTGCTCGGACACGTCCGTGACGTGCTCGGCGAGGCGATCGCACAGGGCGGCACCAGCTTCGACGACCTGTACGTCAACGTCAACGGCGAGAGCGGCTACTTCGACCGGTCGCTCAACGTGTACGGCCGGGAGGGCGAGCCCTGCCGGCGGTGCGGCGCGCCGATCCGGCGGGAGGCGTTCATGAACCGGTCGTCGTACAGCTGCCCGCGCTGCCAGCCGCGTCCCCGGGGTGCCCTGAGGGGGTGACCCCGAGCCGGCTCGGGGTTGCGCCGGTGTGCCGTTCCCGGCGCGTCCCCGACACCGGTCCCATTTGCCCGTCCGGTCCGTCCGGGCGTCCCGCAGCGCGTGCCGGGTGACGTCCGGGACGAGCCGGGGCCGATCCCCGATGTCGGCGGGTCCCCGTTTCCCTAGCGTCAGCACGGTCGGCAGACCGCCGACGTGTGCGACAGGGGGAACGCGACAGATGGGCAGAAGACCGGTGACGGTGCGGCTGGCGCGGTGGAGCGCCGAGCACCCGTGGCGTGCGATCGCGCTCTGGGTGGTGTTCGTGGCGGTGTGCTTCGTCGGGGGCAGCGCCGCCGGGCTGAAGGAGGCCACCGACGCCGACATGGCGATCGGGGAGTCCGGCCGGGCGGACATCATCGTCACCGAGGGGAACTTCGACGACCCCGCGGTCGAGAACATCCTCATCACGCCCCGCGCCGGGACGCTGGACCAGGCGGCGGCGAAGGAGGCGGCGGCCGAGGCGACCGAGCGGATGCGCCAGGTGACCGGAGTGGCATCGGTGGGGGCGCCGGTGTCGTCCCGCGACGGCAACGCGCTGCTGGTGCCGGTGACCATGGCCGGCGACCCGGACGACGCCTCCGACCGGGTGCAGCCGCTGCGCGACGCGACGGCGGGCATCCAGGGCTCGTACCCGCAGCTGCGGGTCGAGCAGGTCGGTGGGCCGTCGATCGGCAAGGCCCTGGACGACACCCTCGGCAAGGACTTCAAGCGGGCCGAGCTGCTGAGCCTGCCGGTCACCCTGGCCATCCTGATCGTCGCCTTCGGCGCGCTGATCGCCGCCGGGGTGCCGGTGCTGCTGGCGCTCTCCTCGGTGGCCGCCGCGATGGGGCTCTCCACGCTCGCCTCGCACCTGGTGCCGGCGACCGACACCACGTCCAGCGTGATCCTGCTGATCGGCATGGCCGTCGGCGTCGACTACTCGCTGTTCTACGTCCGCCGGGAGCGGGAGGAACGCGCCAAGGGCCGGTCCGGGCTGGACGCCGTCGAGATCGCCGCGGAGACCTCCGGGCACGCGGTGGTGGTCTCCGGCTTCGCGGTGATCATCTCGATGGCCGGGCTGCTGCTCGCCAACGACGCGGTCTTCTCCTCGCTGGCGGTCGGCTCGATCCTGGTGGTCGCGGTCGCGGTCACCGGCTCGCTGACCGTGCTGCCGGCGCTGTTGGCGAAGCTGGGCCGCTGGGTCGACCGGCCCCGGGTGCCGCTGCTCTGGCGGCTCACCGCGGCGCGTACCGGGCGGCACGGGCAGCCGGCGAAGCCGCGGTTCTGGCCGGCCGTGCTGCGCCCCGCGCTGCGCGCGCCGCTGGCCACCCTGGTCGTCTCGGTCGGGCTGCTGCTCGCCCTGGCCGCGCCGGCGCTGGGCATGAAGCTGAAGTTCCCCGGCATGGAGGACCTGCCCCGGACCACGCCGGCCATGCAGGCGTACGACCGGCTGACCGCCGCCTTCCCGAGCACCGGCACCAGTCACCTGGTGGCCGTGCAGGCGCCCGCCGCGCAGGCCGACCGGGTACGGGCGGCGCTGACCGACCTGGCCGGGCGCGCCGCCGCCGACCCGCTCTTCGCGCCGGCCGAGGGGGACGGCCCGAAGATCGAGGTGTCGGCCGACCGGCGGGTGTCGACGCTGGAGGTCGCCACCCCGTACGCCAGCCGGGACGACGAGGCGGCACGTTCGCTGCACACGTTGCGCGACGACCTGCTGCCGGCGACGATGCGCGGCATCCCCGGGGTGGAGTACGCCGTCGGCGGCGGGGTCGCCGCGAGCGAGGACTACGCGCAGCACATCCAGGAGAAGCTGCCGCTGGTGATGGCCTTCGTGCTGGCGCTGACCTTCCTGGTGATGACCTGGACGTTCCGCTCGGTGGTGGTGGCGCTCACCTCGATCGTGCTCAACCTGCTCTCCGCCGGCGCCGCGTACGGCCTGCTGGTGCTGGTCTTCCAGGGTGAGTGGGCCGAGGGGCTGCTCGGCTTCACCTCGATGGGGGCGATCGTCTCCTGGCTGCCGCTCTTCCTCTTCGTGGTGCTCTTCGGCCTCTCCATGGACTACCACGTCTTCGTGGTCAGCCGGATCCGGGAGGGGATCCGGGCCGGCATGTCCAACCGGGACGCGGTGGCGTACGGGATCACCTCGTCGGCGGGCGTGGTGACCAGCGCCGCGGTGGTGATGGTCGGGGTCTTCGCCATCTTCGCCACGCTGAGCACGATCGACATGAAGCAGCTCGGCATCGGGCTGGCGGCGGCGATCCTGCTGGACGCGACGATCATCCGGGCGGTGGTGCTGCCGTCGCTGATGACGCTGCTCGGCGACGCCAACTGGTGGGCCCCGCGCTTCCTGCGGACCCGGGAGGCCGCCCCGCCGGCCGACCCGCCCACCCCCACCCCGGAGCTGGTCGGCGCCCGCTGACCCGGATGCCTGGGCCTCAGGGGCGGGACTATGTGTTCCAACCCTGAGGCCAATTTCCGATTTAGATCGTTCCGGGATGAGTGTCCCCGGTGCGTTGTACAAGATCTGACAGCGTTTGCATGCTGGCTCGGTTTTCATTGTCTTCCTGCGGTAGTAAGGTTCCACCCTGCGTATAGGGGACCGGGGGATGCCTTGCCTGACAAAGTTGCCATACTGGCGGGAATAGATGGATATGTGGGGCGGTGGGACCCACTGGATTGCAGCGTCCATGATGTGGAGGAGCTTGCGGCGATCCTTGAGATGCCCGAGTATGGTTTCCAGGTGTGCACCCTGAAGAATGAGCAGGTCACAAAGGCGGCGATCGTCCGCCAACTGATCGAGGCCCGGAATTCTGGTGCCACGACTGCTCTCTTCTATTTCTCTGGGCATGGTGCCGCCACAGAAATCGGCACCTTCCTCGTCACCCATGACAATAGTGACTTTGACGAGGGTGTCGAGCTGCGTAAGTTGGCGGAGATGCTGGGGTCGGCAGATGCGCAAACCCTGATCGTGTTGGACTGTTGCCACTCTGGAGCGGCCGGCCAGTTCGGCGACCTGCCCTACCAGGCCCGTCTGTTGGCTGGTGCAGACGTGCAGGCGGCCTTTAGGCTCAGTGCCAACTCTGTGGCGGTAATCGCAGCATGCACCAGTGAGCAACTGGCCTGGGAGGAGCGCAACCTGGGTCACGGCATCTTCACATATCACCTCCTGCAGGCCCTGCTGGGTGAGGCCGTCGACCATGAGGGCAACCTGACCGCGAACAGCCTGTACGACGTTGTGTCCAGGAACATGGCGGCGAATGGACAGATCAGCGACCGGCAAAAACCGATCTTCGCTGGGCATCTCGCCGGCCGCCTAGTTCTGGCGTCGAACCTGGATCCCGCGCTCCCGCCGCCTCCCCAAGAGGAGGAGCTGCGGCAGATTGAACTGGAAGCCGCTGCCCTGATCGAGGACTACAACGGCTACAAGTCCCGGTTCGACACGCGATCGTGGCGAACTGAAGGGCACGAGGCGTGCAGTCGCCGACTCGAGTTGATCGACAAGTGGTTCACCAAGCGCCGCACGGTGCCCGGGCTGCTCACTCGGCCGGACTTCAAGAAGTCGGCGGAGACGCTGCTGCGGTACCGGACCGAACTCGGCTACGTCGAGAAGGGGACGGTAATCGCCGAAGGTGAGTTGGAGGAGCGCATTGGCGAGGGGGGGTTCGGGGCCGTCTGGAAGGTGGTCAACCGGGAGACGGGTAAGCGCGTCGCGCTCAAGCTCTACCATCCGCACGAGATGTATGACAGCGAGAAGACGCGGCGCTTTGAGAACGGCTACGACGCAATGAAAATGCTTCGTCACCCCCAAGTAGTGGCCGTGCAGCGCTACAGCCGGTGTCCCACCGGATTCGTCATGGATTTCATCGACGGCCCGAATCTCCGGTCTCTCGAACCGCATGCCTTCATGGAGCCTTATGCGCTGATCCGGCTATTGATCGGCATAGGCGAAACTATTCAGCATGCGCATCAGAATGATGTGATCCATCGTGACATAAAGCCCGAGAATATTGTTTGTGAATACCAGGAGGACGGCTCTGTATTGCCGTATCTGACTGATTTTGACCTGGCCTGGTTCAACACGCATACGCAACGCGCGACCAAGACCGCTATGGGTGTCGTCTATTACGCGGCCCCGGAACAATTCTTTGCCTTTGACCCGAAGGCTGCGTTGACGAAGACACCCGCTTTGGACGTCTTCTCCTTCGGTCAGTTGATGTACTACTGCTTTACCGGCCGCGATCCGGATCCTGTTCGACTGGACGTCAACCGGCAGACGCTAGAAGAAACGGCTATGCGCAAAGGGCTCGACAACGAGAGCGTGCTTGCCTTGTGTAGCCTCTATCGAGAGGCGACCGAGTGGGATCAACCGGTCCGCCTGCAGAACTTCATTACCGTGCTCAGCCGCCTGCGTGCCATCGAGGCTTCGCTGCTGCACACCTCGCCAACGAAAATGTTCGATCAGGATGGCTTCGTGGCTGAGTTGATTGCGATGCTGACCGGGCGTTCCGTGGTGCCGGGTTCCACTTCCTCGTACATCACTGCCGCCGGTACCTGGCAGGTGACGCTTGAGTGGCAGGAGAGGCACAGAAAGAGGCAGTACCGGCAGCATCTGAACGCTCACTTCCTGCCGCAGGGCAGAATTGGGCTGGAAGGAGTGCCAAACGAGCAGATGCGGAGAACGCTCAACAAGCGACTAGACGAGGCGTTGAAGCGGTACTCGTCGTTGGCGACGCGCCACCCCGGCCGGCACGGCACTTACGAGGTCTTCGTCGAAATCGTGCCTCGGCAGCTTGATGTGGAGGGAGTTCGGGCCGCTGCGGACATTATCAGCGAGTCGGTTGCTGCGCTCAGCATCTGACTACTGCTGTATATGAAGGGTCATGCGGGGAGGCATGGAAGGGCGGCTGAAGCTGGGCAGGTGCGGACACACCAGTACGAAGCCGGCTCTCTCGCCCTGGTCACGACCACCATCGTCTGATCGGCGTACCTCTCTCCGCCTTGCACGTGCGGAGTTGCTGTGGGGGATGTAACGGAAGGTCAGGGGAGGGGGCAGGGGTCGCGCCAGGGGCCCAGGTCGCGTTGCTTGCGGATGGAGGCGAAGCCGTAGCCGACCGTGGTGACGCAGAACGTGGCGGTGCTCCCGGTGTACTCCACGTGGAAGACCGGCTTGCCCGCCTCGGCGAAGGGCAGCAGCTTGGCGCACCGGCGCAGCCGTACGCACTCCTCGTTCACCGCGAAGTCGAAGTCGGGCGCCAGCGCGGCGACCTGGTCCAGGTCGTCGACCAGCCCGGGGGAGAGCTCCAGGGACCGGGCCAGCGCCGCGACGCGCCGGTTGAACCGGAGCTGGTCGTCGAAGTGCAGCCGGAACCCGGAGCGGTGGGCGTACCCGTCGGCGTCGGTCAGCGCGACCGCGCCGAACCCCTTGCCCCGGCAGAGCCGGAGCCGGTCGGCCAGCACCGGACGCAGCACGTCCCAGCGGCGCACGTCCAGCCAACGGCGGCGTGGCCGGTCGGTCGGGGCGCCGCGGACCGCCGCCGGGAAGCGGGTGGCGTCCGGGTCGTCCTCGGCGTACGACCCCACGTGCACCTGGCACACCAGCCGCCGGTCCCGTCGGCGCAGCTCGGCCGTCTCGGCGGAGGTGGTCCGGACCGGGTCGAGCAGGAAGACGTCGGCCTGCACCGTGGTGTCGACCGGGCCGGTGAGCTGCCACTGCCACTGCCACCGGTGGGCGTACCCGGCCGGCCACTGCGTCGGCGCGCCCGGCGGTGTGGGCACGGCGCGGCAGGCGTACACCGGGGTGAGCAGGACCAGCGCCACGGCGGCCGACAGTGCCCGGCGGGCGGTGCGCCGCCACGACCGCCGGGCGGGTGTGCCGCGCCGCGCTGGCCGTCGGATCCGCATGCGCCGCTCCCGGGTCCTCGGGCGGGCCGCGCCGCCCCGCGCCGGTACGCCGGGCCACCTCGCGCGGCGTGCCGCACCCGGTCAAACGACGCGCCCCCGGCCGACGACGCGGTGGGCGTCGCGGACGGGGGCGCGTCGGTGGACGGCTCAGCGGGGCGCGGCGAAGACCTGGGTCCAGTACGGGCCGTTGCTGCTCGCCACACCGACACCGATCTCGGTGAAGGCGCAGTTGAGGATGTTCGCCCGGTGCCCGGGGCTGTTCATCCAGGCGTCCATGACCGCGGCCGGGGTCTTCTGGTTCCAGGCGACGTTCTCGCCGTAGGTGCGCCAGGCGTAGCCGACCCGGTCGAGCCGGTCGCCGGCGTCGCTGCCGTCGCTGCCGGTGTGCGACATGTTCTGGTGGTCGGCCTGGTCCTGGCTGTGCCGCTGGGCGGCGGTCATCAGCTTGTCGTCGATGCCCAGCTTCCCGCAGCCGGCCTTGGCCCGCTCGGCGTTGACCAGGTCGACGACCTGCTGCGCCTGGCTGCCGACGCCGGGGCTCAGCGAGTTCGTGCCGCCGCCGGTCGAGGCGCTGCCGTTGCGCGCGGTGCCCTGCCGGGACGCCGCCGTGGTCCGCGTCGGCGCGGGCGTCGGCCGGACCGTCTTCGTCGGCGACGGCTTCGGGCCGGCGGTGGTCGGCGTGGCGCTGGGGGAGGGGCTGCCGGTGGCGGCCGGCGCGTCGGCGGGCGCGCCGGTGACGTCGGGGACCACCGGGGCGGCGGCCACCGAGTCGTCGAAGGACGCCCGCTCGGTCTCCTCGCCGGGCAGGACCAGCGCGCCCACGCCGAGGCTCACCACCAGCGTGGCCGCCGCGGCGGCGCCGCCGATCAGCAGCGGGCGGGGGAGGCGGCCGCGCTGCCGGTGCCGCCCCTGTCCCTCGGCCGACGGCTCGCCCGCCGGGCTCCCGGCGGGGGCGGTGTGCGGACTGCGGGCGGCGGCCCGCTCGAACGGGGCCACCACGGGGCCGGGGAGGTCCCGGGGATACCGGTCGGCGGTCCGCTCGAAGGGGGCCACGACCGGTCCGGTCGGCGCGTCGACCGGCGGGAGGGCGGCGGTGGGCTCGTCGTACGGCCGGTCGGCGTGCCAGACCCCGGTGGGGGCCTGCGCCCAGTCGTCACCGGGCTCGTCCGGGGCGTCCCCGAAGAGGTACGCCGAGCGTGGCTCCGGGCGGTCGGTCAGCCAGCTCGGCTGCTCGTCGGCGGGCGGCGCCGGTCGCCGGGGAGCGCCGTCCGCTTCGTTGGGGTCGGTCCAGCCGTACACGCCTGTCGCCTCCACGGGGTCGGTTGCGGGCCGGGGTGACGCTACGGACGCGCCGCGAACTGCGGCAACCTGGCTAAGGAAGAGTTAAGGGAGAGTGGCTCACGTAGTGACCGTACGCACATTTCCGGGCGTACAGTCAAGGAGTCCGGACAGAGCGTGTCCGAGCCTTGGCGGCCCCCCGACGAGTGGACAGGGTAGACGTGGAGATGATCTACGGCCTGCGGGAACTTGACGAAGGAGGGGTTGTCGGCTCAATATATAGGTGTCGCCAGTCGCGCCCAGCCATGCCCGGATTTCGCCGGGATAGCAGTCGCGGACAGTTCATGGGCGCGCGTTGGCCGGCCTTTCCGGCAGCGCATATCAAGGAGTTCAGCATGGCGAAGGCCCTCTTCGGCCACGTAGGTGCAGCGCCCGACCGGCGCCTGCTCGACGAGGTCACCCGACTGCGTGCCACGGTTCAGGCACTGGAGTTCGAGATCACGCGTCTGCGCGCCGAGAACGATCGGCTCGCCGCGGCCGCCGCGGAGGCTGACGACCTCCTCCGGCTCGCCGAGCCCGCGCTGACCTGACCGCATCGGGATCCCGCACAACTGAATAGCACCACCGAAACAACGCGCGCCGACACGCAAAGTGCCGGCGCGCAGCTCTGTCCCCCACAATTTCGCCACCGCATTCCTGCGATCTTGTCGGATGCGTCACGTCGCCATTCACCGACGCCCGCCGTGCCCCGGGGCGGGTCGCGTGCCGACCGGCCGTCACCGAGGGGTTAGTCTGCGGGTTCACCAGGTCCGCGCAGCCCGCGACGCCTGCGGCGGCCACCGGACGAGGATCGAGAAGGTGCATCTCAAGAGCCTGACGGTGAAGGGGTTCAAGTCCTTCGCCTCCGCGACGACCCTCAAGCTGGAGCCGGGGATCACCTGCGTGGTGGGCCCGAACGGCTCCGGCAAGTCCAACGTCGTCGACGCCATCGCCTGGGTGCTGGGCGAGCAGGGCGCCAAGGCGCTGCGCGGCGGCAAGATGGAGGACGTCATCTTCGCCGGCACCGCCGGCCGCGCGCCGTTGGGCCGCGCGGAGGTCACCCTCACCATCGACAACACCGACGGCGCGCTGCCGATCGAGTACACCGAGGTCTCCATCACCCGCCGGATGTTCCGCTCCGGCGAGAGCGAGTACGAGATCAACGGCGACTCCTGCCGGCTGCTCGACATCCAGGAGCTGCTGTCGGACTCCGGCATCGGCCGGGAGATGCACATCATCGTCGGCCAGGGCCGCCTGGACGGCATGCTGCACGCCAAGCCGGAGGACCGGCGGGCGTTCATCGAGGAGGCGGCCGGCGTCCTCAAGCACCGCAAGCGCAAGGAGAAGGCGCTGCGGAAGCTCGACGCGATGCAGACCAACCTCAACCGGCTCACCGACCTCACCGCCGAGCTACGCCGCCAGCTCAAGCCGCTGGGCCGGCAGGCCGAGGTGGCCCGGCGCGCCGCCGCCATCCAGGCCAACCTGCGCGACGCCCGGCTGCGGCTGCTCGCCGACGACCTGCACACCCTGCGCACCACCCTGGACAAGGAGATCGCCGACGAGACCGCGCTGCGGGAGCGCCGCGAGCAGGTCGAGGCGGAACACACCGAGGTGCAGGGCCGGCTGGCCGAGCTGGAGGCGGCCCTCGCCGAGGACGCGCCGTTGCTGGCCGCCGCCCAGGACACCTGGTACAAGCTCTCCGCCCTGCAGGAGCGGTTCCGCTCCATCGAGCAGCTCGCCCGGGAGCGGCTGCGCCACCTCAGCGCCACCGGCGACGACGAGCGCACCGGCCGCGACCCGGACCAGCTGGAGGCCGAGTCGCAGCGGGTCCGCGAGCAGGAGGAGGAGCTGCGCGCCGCGCTCACCGAGGACCAGGTCCGCCTCGCCGAGGCGGTCGAGCAGCGGCAGGAGCTGGAACGGCAGCTCGCCGCCGCCGAGCGGGAGCTGGTCGCCGCCGCCAAGGCCATCGCCGACCGGCGCGAGGGGCTGGCCCGGCTCACCGGGCAGGTCAACTCGGCGCGGGCCCGCACCACCAGCGCGGGCGAGGAGATCGACCGGCTCGCCGCCGCGCACACCGACGCGCTGGCCCGGGCCGAGAAGGCGCAGGCCGACCTGGACGCGGTGGCCGCCCAGTCCACCGAGGCGGACCGGGACAACGCCGAACTCGACGAGCGGCACGCCGAGGCGGTCGCCGTCCACGAGAAGGCGCAGGCGGCCGTCCGGTCCCTCAGCGACGCCGAGCGGGCCGCCGAGAAGGACGCCGCCACCTGGAAGGCCCGCGAGGAGGCGCTCGCCCTCGGCCTGCGCCGCAAGGACGGCGCGGGTGCGCTGCTCGCCCGCGCCGGCGAGGTGCCCGGCCTGCTCGGCAGCCTCGCCGGGCTGCTCACCGTCGCCCCCGGCCACGAGGCGGCGCTCGCCGCCGCGCTCGGCGGGCTCGCCGACGCGGTCGCGGTCAGCGGGGTGGACGAGGCCGTCGAGGCGATGCGGCTGCTGAAGATCTCCGACGCCGGCCGGGCCGGGCTGTTGGTCGGCAGCCCCGCCGGCCCCGGCATGGACGGCAGCGCGGACGCGCTGCGCCCGAAGCTGCCCGAGCACGCCCGCTGGGCCCCGGATCTGGTCGAGTGCGCCGCCGAGATCCGCCCGGCGGTGCACCGCGCGCTGCGTGACGTGGCGCTCGTCGACGACCTCGCCGCCGCGGCCGAGCTGGTCGCCGCCAACCCGGAGCTGCGCGCGGTCACCCCCGACGGCGACGTGGTCGGGGCGTACGCGGCGGCCGGCGGGTCGGCGAAGGCGCCCAGCTACATCGAGGTGCAGGCCGCCGTCGAGGAGGCCCGCGCCAACCGGCTCGCCGCCGAGCGGACCAGCGCCGAGCTGCGCGACCAGCTCGTCGACGCGCGGGCCGAGGTGGCCACGGCCAAGGAGGCGGTGCAGCACGCCGCCGCCGCCAAGCGGGAGGCGGAGAGCCACCGCAACGCCGCCGCCCGCCGGCTGGCCGAGCTGGGCGCCGCCGCCCGCTCGGCGAAGGCGGAGACCGACCGGCTCGGCGAGTCCCGGGCCCGCGCCGAGGCGGCCCGGGAACGGGACCTGACCGCCCTGGCGGAGCTGGAGGAGCGGCTGCGGCTGGCCGAGGCCACCCCGATCGACGCCGAGCCCTCCACCGAGGAACGCGACCAACTCGCCGCGATGGTGCCCCGGGCCCGGCAGAACGAGATGGAGGTCCGGCTCGCGGTGCGTACCGCCGAGGAGCGGGTGGCCTCCATCGCCGGCCGGGCCGACTCGCTGGCGCGGCAGGCGACCGCCGAGCGCGCCGCCCGGGAGCGGGCCGCCGCCCGGCGGGCCGCGCGGGCCCGGGGCGCGACGATCGCCCGGGCGGTGGTCGGCGGGGCCCGCGAGGCGCTCACCCGGCTCACCGGGTCCATCGCCGCGGCCGAGGAGCACCGCGACGCCGTGGCGCGTGAACGCGCCGCCCGCGAGGCCGAGCTGTCCGAGGTACGCGGCGCGGCGAAGCGACTCGGCGCGGAGCTGGAGCGGCTCACCAGCCAGGTGCACCGGGACGAGGTGGCCCGCGCCGAACAGCGGCTGCGCATCGAGCAGTTGGAGGCCAAGGCCGCCGAGGACTTCGGACTGGACGTGGAGACCCTGGTCGCCGAGTACGGCCCGAACCAGCCCGTCCCGCCCACCCAGGCGGACGTCGCGGCGGCCGAACGCGACGGCCTGCCGGTGCCCGAGCCGGTCCGCTACGAGCGCCCGGTGCAGGAGAAGCGCGCCGCCAAGGCGGAACGGGAGCTGGCCCTGCTCGGCAAGGTCAACCCGCTCGCGCTGGAGGAGTTCGCCGCGCTGGAGGAGCGCTTCAAGTTCCTCTCCGAGCAGCTGGAGGACCTCAAGGCCACCCGCCGTGACCTGCTCACCGTGGTCAAGGACGTCGACGACCGGATCCTGGAGGTGTTCGCCAGCGCGTTCGAAGACACCGCCCGGGAGTTCGAGCAGGTCTTCACCGTGCTCTTCCCCGGCGGCGAGGGCCGGCTGATCCTCACCGACCCGGAGGACCTGCTCACCACCGGGGTCGAGGTCGAGGCGCGGCCCCCGGGCAAGAAGATCAAGCGGCTGTCGCTGCTCTCCGGCGGGGAGCGCTCGCTGACCGCGGTGGCGATGCTGGTGGCGATCTTCCGCGCCCGGCCCAGCCCGTTCTACATCATGGACGAGGTCGAGGCGGCGCTGGACGACGTCAACCTGGGCCGGTTGATCACGCTGCTGGCACAGTTGCGGGAGAAGAGTCAGCTGATCGTCATCACGCACCAGAAGCGGACGATGGAGATCGCCGACGCGCTGTACGGGGTGACCATGCGCAGCGGGGTCACCCAGGTGATCAGTCAACGGCTCAACCGGGCCGACGAGGACGAACGGCAGGAGAACGACTAGTGGCTCGGGAACGCGCGACGGCGCTCCTGGTGGACTTCGACGGCGTGCTGCGCCGCTGGGACCCGGCGGTCGCCGCCGGCGTCGAGCGGGAGTACGGGCTCTCCGAGGGCGTCCTCGGCGAGATCGCCATGCAGTGGGGGCGGCTCCAGCCGGTGTTGACCGGCCGGGTCAGCCACGCCGAGTGGATGTCCAGCGTCGCGGACGCGCTGACCGAGTCGGTGGGCAGCCCGGAGCGGGCCCGTGCCGCGGTCGAGCAGTGGCAGCGCTACCGGGGCGAGGTCGACCCGGACGTGCTCGGCTTCGTCCGTGAGGTGCGGGCGGCCGGCGTACGGGTCGGGCTGGGCACCAACGGCACCGACCTGCTCGACGCCGACCTGGCCGCGCTGGGGCTGGTCGGCGAGTTGGACGTGGTGGTCAACTCCTCGGTCGTCGGGGTGAACAAGCCGGCCAAGGAGTACTTCCAGGCGGCCTGTGCGGCGCTGGAGACCCCGGCGTCACGGGTGCTCTTCGTCGACGACGAGGACTGGGCGATCCGGGGCGCGCGGGTGGCCGGCCTGTCGGCGCTGCGCTGGTCCGGCCCGGACGACCTGCGCTACCTGCGCAAGGCCCTGGCGTACTGAGGCCGGTGCGGCCCTGCCCGGACGCCCGGACAGGGCCGCAACCGGCCGGTGCGGCGGAGTGACGGCTGACCGGCCCGCCACGGTCCTCGGCCGCCGACCACCGTCGACAGGGCCGCTGCCTACCGTCAGCGCAGGCCGGTGACCCGGGTGACGGTGAAGGGCGGGGCCGGGGCGGCGGCGTTGAGCTGGCTGTTGACCCAGAGGAGCCGGTCGCCGTCACGGGCCAGTGTGGTCGGTGACTCGGCGAGCCCGGCCGGGTCGGACCGGCCGATCACCCGGGCGCTCCGCCGGTCGGCGGCGAGCAGCGCCAGGTCCACGGTGAACCGCCAGCCGCCCCGACCGTCCGGGGCGTTCACCACCCCGTAGAGCCGGTCCTCCTCCAGCAGCAGGCCGTCGGCGCCCAGCTGCCCGCCGGTCACCGCGACCTCGGTGACGGTCCGGGCGGCCAGGTCCACCCGCCAGAGGCGTTCGGTGCCCGGCTCCCCGGTGCCCTGGTCGGCCACGAGCGCGAGCCGGCCGCAGGCGGTCACGACGATCCCGTTGAGGAATCCCGGGGCGGTCGGGAAGTCGGTGGCCGCCAGCCACGGCACGAGTCCGCCCACCGCCACGCCGTCCAGCGGGGCGCGCCACAGGGTGCCGGTGGCCGAGTCGGTGACGTAGACGGCGTCCCGGGTGAGGGCCAGGTCGTTCAGGGCGGCGCCGGGCGCCGTCCGCCGGGCCAGCAACCGGCCGTCGGGGGCGTGCACGAAGAGCGTCCCGGTGTCCCAGCCGGCCACGAAGAGCCGACCCCGGTGGTCGGCGTGCACCCCGGCGGCGCTGCTGCGGCCGTCCCCGCCGGGCGGCAGGAACGGCCGCAGCTCGGGCTGCCCGGTGCGGCCCCGGTAGACCGCTCCGGTGGTGACGCTGGTGACGTAGACGGTGCCGTCGGGGGTGACGGCGATCCCCTCGGGCCGTACGACGGGGTCCCGGGAGACCAGGTAGGTGTCGGGACGCGCGTCGGCGGCGAGCACCGGCCCGGGTACGGCCAGCAACGCGAGTGCCGTGGTGGTCGCGGCGAGTGTTCTCCTCATGAGCCGAGGGTCGGCCGCCGGGCCGGCCGGGCCCACCCCCTTTCAGGCGTACCCGAATGGTGGCTACCGTCGGTGCGGTGGTGACCCTGCGCCTGACCGCGACGGACCTCGGCCGCATCGTGCTGCGCTCCGCGCCGGCGGTGCTGCTGGAGTTGGGCGCGGCGGGCCAACGCCTCCTGCGGCCCACCGTGCCCGAGCACCTGGCCGCCTGGCGGGCCCGCTGCCGGGCCGCGCTGCGTCCGGTGATGCGCCCCTACCTGGACCTGTGCCGCCGGCCGGACTGGTTCCCCGACTTCCTCACCCCGCCGCGCCTCGGCAGTGACCTGGAGGGCGCGTTGGCGGAGGTGGACGCCACCCCGGCGGAGGTCCTCGCCGCCGAGCTGCGCCCGGCGGTCGAGGCCGGTCATCTGCCGCCGCGCGTTGCTCCGCTCGCCGCCGCAGACCCGGCGGCGCGACGGCGGCTGCGGGACGCGATGGTGGCCTTCCACGCGGTCGCGGTGGCCCCGTACTGGACCGAGATCGTCGCGGCGGTGCACGCCGACCGGGCGGTGCGCGGTCGGGCCATGGTGGACGCCGGGATCGACCGGGTGCTGCGGGAACTCAGCCCGCACCTGCACTTCGCCTCGGCGGGCCAGCGGTACGAGCTGTCGTACGAGTGCGCCTTCGGCGCGGACGTCGTGCTGTCGCCGGCCGGGCGGGGCGTCACGCTGGTGCCGTCGTACCTCGTGCCGCAGCCCGCCGTGCGGGACGACCCGGCCGGCCCGATGGTGCTGGCCTATCCGATCCGCCCCACCCGGCGGGAGCTGACCACCGGCCAGCCGCTGGCCGACCTGCTCGGACGGACCAGGGCCGCGGTGCTGGGCGCGGTCGCCGACGGGCCGAGCACCTCCGAGCTCGCCCGCCGGCTCGGCATCTCGGTCGCCTCGGCGAGCCAGCACGCCGCGACGCTGCGGCACGCCGGGCTGATCGACACCCACCGGGCCGGCCCGTCGGTGCTGCACACCCTGACCCCGCTCGGCGGAGACCTGCTGCGGGCCGGGAGTGGGCGGTGACGGGCCGCCCGGAGCGCGCCTACTCGCCGGTGACGCCGTCGATGCGCTCCCGGATGAGGTCGGCGTGGCCGTTGTGCCGGGCGTACTCCTCGATCATGTGCACGTACACCCAGCGGACGCTGATGTCGTCGGTGCCGCCGTCGCGCCGCCGGCGCGGGAAGGTGTGCTCCAGCGAGACGCCGGCGACGGCCTTGCGGGCCGCCTCGACCTCGGCGGCGAAGGTGGCGAAGTCGGCCTCCGCGTCGGCGTCGGCGACGTCGTCGAACTCGCCGTCCGGGTTGTCCTCGCTCCAGTAGATGCCGCCGAGGTCCTGCCCCGCCGCCCGGACCCGGAACCAGCTGCGCTCCACGTCCGCCATGTGCCGGACCAGGCCGAGCAGGGTCAGCCCGGACGGCTTGACGCTGGGTGTCCTCAACTGTTCGGCGGTCAGCCCCGCGCACTTGGTCAGCAGGGTGTCGCGGTGGTAGTCGAGCCAGCCCTCCAGCATGGTGCGCTCGTCGGCGACGTACGGTTCGGTGGTCCGGGTGATCTCCGGTGCTCTCCAGGTCATGCCGCCCATCCTCCCCGGCTATCCCGACAGCCCGCGACGGGTTAATCGGCGACCGCGCCGCCGAGGCTGCGGAAGGAGGCTGCGGAAGAAGGCGACCACCGAGCCGGCCGCGCCCGGCTCGTGCGCGCCGACGCTGTTCCGCACGGCGAGCACGAGGTTCTGCATGATCGTGCCCAACCCGATGCTTCGGGCCCCTGTACCGGGCAGCGGCGTCGGGCGGGGCCGGGGCCGGGGCCGGGTCAGAAGGTGTCGTTGAAGCGGTGCAGGAGTCGGGCGAACTCCTCCACGTCCCGCCGCGGCCAGCTCTGCATGGTGCGGCGGATCTGCCCCAGGCGGGCGGCCCGGGCCGCGTCGAAGCGGCGGGTGCCCTCCTCGGTGAGGCTGAGCTGGGCGGCGCGGCGGTCGTCCGGGTCCGGGTCGCGGCGGACCAGCCCCAGCCCTTCCAGGCCGTGGATCTGCCGGCTCAACGTGCCCTTGCCGATGCCGAGCCGGGTGGCCAGCTCGGTGAGCCGGATCGAGCCGGAGCGGCGCAACCAGAGCAGCAGCCCGTACGCGTTGGGCTCCAGGTTCGGGTGGACCTCCCGGGCGATCTCCCAGGAGAGGGCGCGCCCGCGCCGCAGCAGCGCGGCAAGCTCGTCCTCGACCGCGCGCAGGGCCTCCGGCAGGTGCTCCTCGTCCACGTCACCGAGCGTACGGGGCGGGGATCAGCCCGCCGGAGTCAACCGCTGCCGCGCCACCTCGCGCAGGTGGCCGTCACTGGTCGTGCCCTCGATCAGCACCTCGGACTCCCGCCCGGTGTGCGTCAGCGTCGCCACCGCGTTGCCGAAGTACGGGCCGGCCAGCTTCTTCCACCGCACGCTCGGACGGCGTACCCCGGCGGAGCGGGCCAGGGCCCGGGCGGCGGCGGCCGGCCCCGGGTTCCAGCCCAGCCGCATCAGCGGGCGCATCCCCGCCGGCACCTGGTTGTGGATGGGGGAGCAGGTGAGCTGGTGCACGGGGGTACGCACCGCCGGGTCCTCGAACCGGGCCCGGGCCACGTACGAGTGGTGCACGTCGCCGGAGAGCACGCTGATCGACGCCGGGGCCGGGTACGCCGCACCCGCCCCGATCCGGTCGCCGGAGGTCGAGGCCGTGCCGCTGCCCAGCCGGGCGAAGAGCGCGCCGAGCCCGTCGAAGGAGCGGCGGAACGCCGCCCAGTGCTCCAGGTCCAGCCCCCGGCGCAGCTGCTCGGAGACCTTCGCCACCCAGGGCCGGCGCGAGTCGGCCAGGCGCTCGTTCCAGGCCTCCACGTGGTGGATGCCCGGCGGCAGCAGCCAGGGCAGCGACGCACCGACCACCAGGTGGTCGTAGACGCCGTGCGCCCGGTCGAGGAACCAGGACCACTCGCCCGGCGGCAGCATCGCCCGGTTGCCCGGCTGGAGCACCCGGCTGCACCGGTTGTCGAGCATCACCAGGCGGGTCCGCCCCAGGTCCAGGGCGTAGCTCCACTGGTACTGCACGGCCCGCCAGCGCTCGGTGTCGTGCGCCTCGTCGGCCTCCCGGTCGACCCGCTCGCCGAACTCGCGCAGCACGTCGGTGGCGTCCTCGGCGGCCATCACCTTGGCGTAGACCGGGTCCTCGGCGATCTCCTCCGGGGACAGGTTGCCCAGGTGCTGGTACACCCAGTAGGAGGCCAGCCCGCTGCGGATCCGCTCGGCCCACCAGGGCTGGGCGCGCATGTCGTCGCGCCAGGGCGCCGAGGTGTTCCAGTCGTCGATGACCTCGTGGTCGTCGAAGATCATCACGCTCGGCACGGTGGAGAGCAGCCAGCGGATCTCCGGGTCCCGCCAGGACTCCAGGTAGAGCTTGGTGTACTCGTCGAAGCTGACCACCTGGGTCGCCGGGGCGTCCTTCGGCCGCCGTCGACGCCGCTTGAGCAGCCGGCGCACCGTGGGGGAGGTCTCGTCCGCGTAGACCTGGTCGCCGAGGAGCACCAGCAGGTCCGGCAGGCCGGCCGGGTCCTCCTCGGCCATCGCCCGGCGGGCGTACGCGTCGAGTGCGTCCGGCGGCAGCCGCCGGGCGGTGGCGTGCTGGGTGGTCTCCCGGCACGAGCCGAAGATCAGTCGTACCGGCTGGTCCCGGTCGTCGGTCGCCCTGGTCCGGATCACGCTGGGCGGGAAGCCGCTCGTCGGCACCGGCCAGGCGACCTCGTCGTCCACCAGCACCTCGTACCGGTCGACGCTGTCCGGGGCGAGCCCCTGCACCACCACGAGGGCGTAGTGGTGGTCGTACGCGGAGAAGGTCGGCGCGGTGCCGTGGGCCCCGCCGGCCGTGCGGACGGTGACCACGGCGGGCGCGCTGGTCTCCACCCAGACGGTGGCCCGGGTGCCGACGACCCGCCTCAGCAGAGGTCCAACGAGCAGGCGTGCGGCGGGCATGGCGGACCTCCGAGGTGAGCGGACTTCATCATTACTACCCCGCCGGCGGTCCCACCACTGCTGGCTGTGGCCGAGCCTACCGTCGGGCCTTCCGGGCGGCACGGGGGTGCGGTCGATGAGACGCCGTCGTCGGCATCTGACAGGATTTCGGCATGACGGAATACCTCCTCGTCGCACTCGCCCTGCTCGGTGTGCTGATCCTCGGCGGCCTCAGCCTGGTGGTGCCCCGGCTGCGCCGGCGCCCCGAGCCGCCGCTGCCGGAGACCGAGGTCGACACCCGGGCCGAGGAGGACCTGGCCGGTCCGCCGGTCGAGGCGGCGGAGTCCGACTTCTCCACCGGAGTCCTGGTCGAGCCACCGGTGGTCGAGGCGCCCCCGCTGGAGGTTCCGGAACCCACCGCCGGCCGCCTGGTGCGGCTGCGCTCCCGGCTGTCCCGCTCGCAGAACGCCCTCGGCAAGGGCCTGCTCGGCCTGCTCAGCCGCGACCACCTCGACGAGGACACCTGGGAGGAGATCGAGGACGCCCTGATCACCGCCGACGTCGGCGTCGACTCCACCCGGGAGATCGTCGACCGGCTGCGCGAGCGGACCCGCGTCCTCGGCACCCGCTCGGCCACCGAGCTGCGGGCCCTGCTCGCCGCCGAGCTGGTCAACGCCCTCGACCCGAGCCTGGACCGGTCGCTGAAGACCACCCCCAAGGAGGGGAAGCCGGCGGTGCTGCTGGTGGTGGGCGTCAACGGCGCCGGCAAGACCACCACCTGCGGCAAGATCGCCCGGGTGCTGATCGCCGACGGCCACAGCGTCACCCTGGGCGCGGCGGACACCTTCCGGGCCGCTGCCGCCGACCAGCTGCAGACCTGGGGCGGCCGGGTGGGCGCCGAGACGATCCGCGGCCCCGAGGGCGCCGACCCGGCCAGCGTCGCCTTCGACGCCGTCCGCCGCGGCATCGAGGCCGGCACCGACACGGTGCTCATCGACACCGCCGGCCGGTTGCAGAACAAGATCGGCCTGATGGACGAGCTGGGCAAGGTCAAGCGGGTGGTGGAGAAGCACGGTCCGATCGACGAGACGCTGCTGATCCTCGACGCCACCACCGGCCAGAACGGCCTGGAGCAGGCCCGGGTCTTCACCGAGGTGGTGAACGTGACCGGGGTGGTGCTCTCCAAGCTCGACGGCACCGCCAAGGGCGGCATCGTGATCGCCGTGCAGCGCAAGCTCGGCATCCCGGTCAAGCTGGTCGGCCTCGGCGAGGGCGCGGACGACCTGGCCCCGTTCGACCCGGCGCAGTTCGTCGACGCGCTGCTCGGGACCGAGCCGCTCGCCCGGGACGCGTAACCTCGCAGTGACGAACGACGATCGCGCGTACGCCGGGTGGCGTGACCCCCGCCACCCCGGTCAGGGCCTGGGGAGACCGTACGTGACCTCGCAGGAGATCCCGCTGCACGGCGGGAACGTGAGCACCGTGGTCCGGGTCGGCGACACCGTCCGGCGCAACGCCGGCCCGTGGACCCCCTCGGTGCACGCCCTGCTGCGTCACCTGGAGTACGTGGGGTTCACCGGCGCGCCCCGTGCCCTCGGCATGGACGAGCGCAACCGGGAGGTCCTGTCGTACCTGGAGGGGGAGTGCGGGGAGTACCCGCTGGCCCCGCACTGGGTGACCGACGAGGCGCTGGTCACCGTGGCCACCATGCTGCGGATGTTCCACGACGCCCAGTACGGTTTCGCCCCGCCGCCCGGGGCGGTGTGGCGCTCGTTCGGCCCGCCCCCGCCGGACACCGAGGTGATCTGCCACCACGACGCCGCCCCGCACAACGTGATCTGGCGGCCGGACGGCACCCTCGGGCTGATCGACTTCGACCTGGCCTCGCCCGGCGCCCGGATCTACGACGTGGCGTACGCGGCCTGGACCTGGGTGCCGATCTTCTCCGACCGGGACTCGATCACCCTCGGCTGGAAGCGCCCCGACCGGCCGCGCCGGCTGCGGCTCTTCGCCGACGCGTACGGGCTGATCCCGCGCGACCGGCACCGGCTGATCCGGACCATCCGCAAGCGGATCGTGGACCACGTCGAGGGCATCCGCCGGATGGCGGCGGCCGGCGAGCCGGCGTTCGTCCGGATCGTGCACAAGGGTCACCTCCGTCGCCCGATGCGTGACCTGCGCCTGCTCGACTACGAGCGGCACGCCCTGGAGCGCGCCCTGCACTAGGCGCTGCCGACCTGCGAAGAGTGGCCGTTCCGCGAGGAACGGCCACTCTTTTCCGATCCTCCGACGGCGGTGAGGAGTTCTTCACACGCCGGAAACAACCCGTCACACCTCGGAAATCGAGCGGTGTCGGTGAAGGAAACAGGCGGCGACCAAGCTTCCGCGCAACCGGCGTACGGGCGACGCTGCCCCGGAAGCCGCGAAGGAGGGAACTTCACCTTTAGGAGGCCAGCGTGCCTGAAGCACCGACGATCGACGGCGGCAACACCGTTTGGCTGCTGGTTTCGACCGCGCTCGTGCTGCTCATGACCCCCGGACTGGCGCTGTTCTACGGCGGACTCAACCGGTCCAAGGGTGTGCTCAACATGATGATGATGAGCTTCTCGGCCATCGGGCTCATCTCTGTTCTGTGGTGGTTCTACGGATTCAGCGTCGCCTTCGGGTCCGACGTCAACGGGCTCTGGGGCGACCCGGGCGCCTACCTCGGCACCAAGACCTTCCTGGCGGAGACCGACCTGTGGGGCGCGACCGCCGAGAACCCCAGCGGCATCGGGGTCCCGCTCTACGTCTTCATGGCGTTCCAGATGGTCTTCGCGGTGATCACCGTCGCGCTGATCAGCGGCGCGGTCTCCGACCGGGCCAAGTTCGCCGGCTGGCTGCTGTTCGCCTTCGGCTGGGCCACCCTGGTCTACTTCCCGGTCGCGCACTGGGTGTGGGGCGGCGGCATCATCGGCGCCAAGATCCACGCGCTGGACTTCGCCGGTGGCACCGCCGTGCACATCAACGCCGGCGCCGCGGCGCTCGCCCTGGCCCTGGTGCTCGGCAAGCGGCTCGGCTGGCCCCGTGAGGGCATGAAGCCGCACAACATCCCGCTGGTCGCGCTCGGCGCGGGCCTGCTCTGGTTCGGCTGGTTCGGGTTCAACGCCGGCTCGGAGCTGACCGTGGACTCGGTCGCCGGTCTCGCCTTCATCAACACCCAGCTGGCCACCGCCGCGGCGGTGCTCGGCTGGATCGCGGTCGAATGGATCAAGGACAAGAAGCCGACCATGGTCGGCGCCTCCTCCGGCGCCGTCGCCGGTCTGGTCGCCATCACCCCGGCCTGCGGCTTCATCGCCCCGTGGGCGGCGGTCCTGCTCGGCATCGTCGCCGGCGTGGTCTGCGCGCTCGCCATCAGCCTCAAGTACAAGCTCGGCTACGACGACTCGCTCGACGTGGTCGGCGTGCACTTCGTCGGTGGCTGGATCGGCTCGCTCTGGCTGGGCCTGTTCGCCACCAACTCGGTCAACGCCGCGATCACCGACGTGGTGGGCGCCTCCGACGGCCTCTTCTACGGCGGCGGCGTCACCCAGCTCGGCCGGCAGGCCCTCGGTGGCCTGATCGTCACGGTCTGGTCGTTCGCCGTGGCGTACGGCCTGGCCATCGCCATCGAGAAGACCATCGGCTTCCGGGTCACGGCCGAGGCCGAGGTCGAGGGCGTCGACATCGCCGAGCACGCGGAGAGCGCGTACGACCTGTCGCCGACCACCGGCAGCGCCGGCGGTGGGGCGTTCGCGATGGCCGGGCTGACCCCGGGCGCCGCGAAGCCGGCCTCGGAGGAGGCCCCCGCACCGGCCGCGCCGGTGGACGAGAAGGTCGCCGGTTAACGTTCGGAGAATGGAGGGCATGGACATGAAGCTGGTGACCGCGGTCATCAAGCCGTACCAGCTGGACGCGGTGAAGGAGGCCCTGCACGCCCTCGGCGTGGCCGGCCTGACCGTCAGCGAGGTCCAGGGGTACGGACGGCAGAAGGGGCACACCGAGGTCTACCGGGGTGCCGAGTACACGGTCGAGTTCCTGCCCAAGATCCGGGTCGAGGTGCTCACCGACGAGATGGACGTCGAGAAGATCGTGGACGCGATCGTCGCCGCCGCCCGGACCGGCAAGATCGGTGACGGCAAGGTGTGGGTGACCGGGGTCGAGGAGGTCGTCCGGGTCCGCACCGGCGAGCGCGGCCTCGACGCCCTGTAGGGCCCTGCTCATGACCCCGTCGACCAGCGCCACCGCGTCGGACACCCCCGGCTCCACCGACGCGGCTGCCCCGGTCGACGGGGTCGGCGGCATCGGGGAAGCGGCCCGGGCCAGGCGCGCGGAAGGGTACGACGCCTGGCTCGGGTCGCTGCTGCCCGCCCGGGACGGCATCGCGCTGGTCGCCGTCGGCGGGCTGGGCCGGCGGCAGTGCGCCCCGTACGGCGACCTCGACCTGGTGCTGCTGCACGCCGGGGTGGCCGGCGTGGACGAGCTGGCCGCCTCGCTGTGGTACCCGGTCTGGGACGCCGGGGTGCGGCTGGACCACTCGGTGCGCACCCTGGCCGAGGCGCTGTCGGTGGCCCAGGACGACGTCAAGGTGGCCCTGGCCCTGCTCGACGCCCGGTACGTCGCGGGGGACCGGGCCCTCGCCGACGCGCTGGTCCGCACCGCCGTCGACCACTGGCGGCGGACCGCCGTACGCCGGCTGCCCGAGCTGCGGGAGATCACCGAGGCCCGCTGGCGTACCCACGGGGAGCTGGCCTTCCTGCTCGAAGGCGACCTCAAGGAGGCGGCCGGCGGCCTGCGGGACGTGGGCATCCTGCGGGCCATCGCCACCGCCGGGGTGACCGACGCGCTGCGGCCCGCCGTCCGCGCCGCCCACCTGCGGCTGCTGGACGTCCGCGACGCCCTGCACCAGCAGGTCGGCCGGCGCGTCGACCGGCTGGTCGCGCAGGAGCGGGACGGGGTGGCCGCGCTGCTCGGCCTCCGGCCGTCGCCGGTCGAGGGCGGGCCGGACGGCGTCGCCGCGCACGACGGTGACGCCCTGCTGCGCCGGGTCGCCGGGGACGCCCGCACGGTCAGCCACGCCCTCGACGACGCCTGGCGGGCCGCCGACCGGCTGCGCGCCGGTCGCCGCCGGGGCGCCGACGGCCGCCCGGTGCGCCGACCGGTCGCCCGGGACGTCGTCGAGCACGACGGGGAGCTGGTGCTCGCCCGGACCGCCATCGGCGCCCGCCCCGACCCGAGCCTGTCGCTGCGGATCGCCGCCGCCGCGGCCACCACCCGGCTGCCCATCGCCCGGGCCACCTGCGAGTGGCTCGCCGCGTACTGCCCGCCGCTGCCGTCGCCCTGGCCGCCGGAGGCGCGCGCCGCGCTGATCACCCTGCTCGGGGCCGGTCCCGGCCTGGTGCCCGCCTGGGAGACCTGCGACCGGTACGGCCTGATCGACGGCTGGCTGCCGGAGTGGACCCGGCTGCGCAGCCTGCCCCAGCACAACCCGGTGCACCGGTTCACCCTGGACCGGCACCTGGTGCAGACCGCGTACGAGGCGAGCCGGCACACCCGCGAGGTGGACCGCCCCGACCTGCTGCTGCTCGGCGCGTTCCTGCACGACATCGGCAAGGGGATGGCAGGGGACCACAGCACGGTGGGCGCGCCGGTCGCCGAGGCGGTGGCCGCCCGGATCGGCCTGCCGGAGCCGGAGGCGGCGCTGATCGGCACGCTGGTGCGGCTGCACCTGCTGCTGCCCGACGTGGCCACCCGGCGGGACCTGTCCGACCCGAAGACCGTCGCCGGGGTGGCCGCGAAGGTCGGCGACACCACCACCCTGGACCTGCTGCACGCCCTGGTGCGCGCCGACGCGGCGGCCACCGGACCGGCCGCCTGGTCGGACTGGAAGGGCCGGCTGGTCGCCGAACTCGTCGCCCGGGTGCGTACCGCGCTCGACACCGGGGTGGTGCCCCCGCCGCCGGCCCCGGACCCGACGCTGGTGGCGGGCCCGCTGCCGGTCGTACACCTGAGCGGGGACCGGGTGTCGGTGGCCGCGGCGGACCGGCGGGGCCTGCTCGCGACGGTGGCCGGTTGCCTGGCCCTGCACCGGCTGGAGGTGCTGGCCGCGGACGCCTCCACGGTCGACGGCCGGGCGCTGGTCGAGTGCCGGGTGCAGCCGCGTTACGGCCTCGCGCCCGACCCGATCGCGCTCGCCGCCGACCTGCGTCGCGCCGTCGGCGGGGACGTCTCGGTCACCCAGCGGCTGCGCGGCCGGGCCCTCGCGGCGCGGGGCGAGGGGGCCGCGCCGCGGGTGGTCTGGCACCGGGAGGCCGCCACCGACGCCGTGCTGCTGGAGCTGCGCGCCGCCGACGCGGCCGGGCTGCTCTACCGGGTGACCTGTGCCCTGGACGAGGCCGGCGCGCACGTGCGGGCGGCCCGCATCTCCACCCTCGGCGGCGACGTGGTGGACGTGTTCTACCTGGTCGGCGGTTGGCCGGACGACGCGGAGCGGGCTCGGCTGGAAGCCGCCGTGCTGGCCGCCGTCTGACCGGCGCGTACCGTCCGGGCGGACGCACCGTCCGGCGTGGCGTCCGGGGCTGTCCGGCGCTGTTCGGGGTGGGCGCGGGGGTACGTCGCCGGGCGCTACGGACTTGAGTACGGAGGTGAATCGCCGGACCGCCTGCTTCCGGACGCCGGGATGCTCGGTGCGGTCGTCCGGTGACTCACACCTGTCAGCCCGTCCGGTGACTCACATGTGTCATCAGGTCCGTAGCGTGCGGCAGGTACCCCGCCCCGCCCTTCACCGGCTGCGGCTCACCCCGCGCGGGAGGCTGTCGGGCCCGGTTCCCGCAGCCGCCGGCTCCGGCCGCGTCGGTGGCCCGGCAGGGTGTCGGGAGCGGTGGGGGTGGCTGGGCCGGAGCGGGGGCGCGGGTGGCGGGCTACCCTAGCGGTGGCTGGACACCTGCCCGGCCGCGTTGTGCCCGCCGGAAAAACGACAAACGGGATGTTCGCGTGTTTGACACCTTGAGTGACCGCCTCTCCGGGATCTTCACCAAGCTCCGCGGCAAGGGTCGGCTCACCGACGCCGACATCGACGCCACCGCGCGCGAGATCCGCATGGCGCTGCTGGAGGCGGACGTCGCGCTGCCGGTGGTCAAGGGCTTCATCGCGAACGTCAAGGAGCGGGCGCGCGGGGCCGAGGTCTCCCAGGCGCTGAACCCGGCCCAGCAGATCATCAAGATCGTCAACGAGGAGCTGATCACGGTCCTCGGTGGCGAGGGGCGGCGGCTCCAGTTCGCCAAGCAGCCGCCGACGGTGATCATGCTCGCCGGCCTCCAGGGTTCCGGCAAGACCACCCTCGCCGGCAAGCTGGCCCGCTGGCTCAAGGCCCAGGGCCACCAGCCGCTGCTGGTCGCCGCCGACCTCCAGCGTCCCAACGCCGTCGGGCAGCTCCAGGTGCTCGGCGGTCGCGCCGGCGTCGAGGTGTACGCCCCGGAGCCGGGCAACGGCACCGGCGACCCGGTGCAGGTCGCGCGCGCCTCGATCGAGCACGCCCGGCGGGCCGCCCGGGACATCGTCATCGTCGACACCGCCGGCCGCCTCGGCATCGACGCCGAGATGATGCAGCAGGCCGCCGACATCCGCGACGCCGTCCAGCCCGACGAGGTCATCTTCGTCATCGACGCGATGGTCGGTCAGGACGCCGTGCGCACCGCCGAGGCGTTCCGCGACGGCGTCGGCATCACCGGCGTGGTGCTGTCCAAGCTCGACGGCGACGCCCGGGGTGGCGCCGCGCTGTCGGTGCGGGAGGTCACCGGCCAGCCGATCCTCTTCGCCTCCACCGGCGAGAAGCTGGAGGACTTCGACGTCTTCCACCCCGACCGGATGGCCAGCCGGATCCTCGGCATGGGCGACGTCCTCACTCTGATCGAGCAGGCCGAGCAGGCCTTCGACACCGATCAGAAGGAGAAGATGACCGCCAAGCTGATGGGCGGTGAGCAGTTCACCCTGGAGGACTTCCTCGACCAGCTCATCGCGGTCCGGCGGATGGGCCCGATCGCCAACGTGCTGGCCATGATGCCCGGCATGGGGCAGATGAAGGACCAGCTCGCCGAGCTGGACGACAAGCACTTCGACCGGGTCACCGCGATCATCCGGTCGATGACCCCGGCCGAGCGGACCAACCCGAAGATCATCAACGGCTCCCGCCGGGCCCGCATCGCCAACGGCTCCGGCGTCACCGTGATGGACGTCAACCAGCTGCTCAACCGCTTCGCCGACGCGCAGAAGATGATGAAGCAGATGGGCGGCATGATGGGCCTGCCCGGTGGCGGCCGGCGCAAGGCCACCAAGTCGCCGAAGAACAAGCGCAAGGGCACCAAGGGCGGCAACCGGCCGCGTACCGGCGCGGGGATGCCGGGCGGCTTCCCGGGCGGCATGCCGCAGCTCCCGCCGGGCATGGACCCGGGCGACCTGGCCGGTGGGCAGGGCCTGCCGCCGGGCTTCAAGCTCCCGAAGATCGACTTCAACAAGCTCGGCAAGGGCGACAACCGCCCCCGCTGACGCGCGTACGCGACGGGGCCCGGCCGGTGTACCGGCCGGGCCCCGCCCGTTCGTCAGCCGGTCACGGGGTCAGGTCGGGCCGGTCGGTCACCCGCAGCGCGTTGACGATCGGCTTGCCGTACCCGGTGTGGGTCACGAACCGCACGTTGAGCTGGCCGTCGCTCACCCGGACGGTGTACGACCGGCTCACCGCGGCGAAGCTGCCCGCCTCGCCGGCCACGTCCAGCGACGGCAGCACCTCCTGGCCCTCGATCAGCACGTCGAAGACCCGCTTGTCCGGGGCCTGCCGGCGTACCTCGGCGAAGTCCAGCTCCACCGTGTAGAAGCCGTCGGCCAACCCGTCGGCCCGGTACTCGTACATCCCCTCGCGCAGGGTGGCGAAGCGGGCCGGGTCGTTGGTGCCGGTGATCGTCGTGTTGGTCGACTGCCGGCTGGAGTTGCCCAGCCAGCCGGCCCCGCCGGCGGTCCACGCCCCGTCCGCCGACCAGGTCTGACCCTCGACGTCGGTCCGCGCGCCGGTGCCGCCCGCGTCGACCGCCAGCACCTGGCTCGGCACCACCACGGTGACCGGGACGACGATCGTCGGCCGGCGCCCACTGGCCGAGGCGATCTGCACCTTCGCCCGGTGCCAGCTGCCCGGCGCCAGTCCGCTGGTGTCGACGGCGACGCCGACGGTGTGCCGCCCGCCAGCGGCGGCCAGCGTGCCGGTTGCGCCGGTCAGGGTGAGCCACCCCAGGTCGGCGGGGGAGCCGTCGGCCGCCAGTTCGGTGACCGTGACGTCGCTGGCGAGCGAGCCGGTGTTGGTCAGCCCGAGCTGCCGGTCCCGGGTCTGCCCGGCCGGGGCGACCACGGTCAGGTCCGCGACGGACGCGCCGACCCGGGCGGTGCGCAACGCGAGCGAGCGGGTCGCGACCGTCCCCGGGGCGAGCGTCGCGCTCGCCGACCCCGTCTCGTAGTGCGCCGCCGCGACACCCAGCGCGACCGCACCGGCGGGCGCCTGGATCAGGTACCCGCCGTCGGCGTCCGTCACGTCGGAGACGTCGGCGTCCCCGACCCGCGCGGTGACCGCCGCGCCGGCCACCGGCAGGCCGTCGTTGGCGTCGGTGACCACGCCGGAGACCACCGCGCTGCGGGTGGGCCGGAACGCGATCGCCGCGCCGTCGGTGATCGCCGAGCTGTTGTACGAGTACGCGAAGCCGACGGTGCCGTCCGCGTTCTCCAGCCCGATGGTGGCCCCGGTGCCGGTCTCCACACCGGTGCCGTCCACGTCGGCGTACCGGTAGGTGACGGTGCCGTCCTCGCTGATCGCGGCGCTGAACGTCACCCGCGAGGAGCGGCTGGCGAAGAACGACACGTTGCGCCACTCCACCACGAACGTGCGGTTCGGCTTCGCGCCCACGACGGCCGTGTACACGCCCGAGTCGGCCTCCACGTACAGGTCGTCCCAGAGCGGGAAGAGGGCCAGGTCCGGGTCGGCGGTGTTCGGCAGGTCGGTGTTCGCCCGGCTGCTGGAGGCGGTGCCGAAGCCGAGCGCCCCGTTGGTGCTCACCCACGCCTGCCGGTACGACCTGCCGTACAGCGGCACCCGGAAGGGAAGGGTCACCGGGACGGCCTTGTCGTCCCCGGTCAGCGGCATCAGCTCCGTGCCGCTGACGAAGGAGCCACCGGCCGCGCCGCAGGCGTAGCCGAACCCGTCCACCCGGTCCGGCAGGGCGACGTCGAGGGTGACGTCCCCACCGATGTCCGCCGTGCGGGTGACCGGGTCCGCGCAGCGGTAGCTGTGCGCGAAGCGCACCTCGTACGACCCGTGCGGCACCACCAGGCGGTAGCGTCCGGCGTCGTCGGCGGTCGCGGTCAGCGGGGTGCCCGCCACGGTCACCGTCGCGCCCGCGGCCGGGCCGGCGGCGGTGGTCACCGTGCCGCTGAGGGTGCCCGACGGCGCCTGGGTGACCGCCACGTCCCGGGTCACGGTCTGGTTCTCGGTGACGGTCACCGTGCCGGTCGCGGTGAGGTAGCCGAACTTGCTGACGGTCAGCGTGTAGTCGCCGACCATCAGCCGGTCGAACGCGTACCCGCCGTCGGCGCCGGAGACGCCGGTGCGGGTCATCGGGCCGGTCACCGTCACGCTCGCCCCGGCGAGGCCGGCGCCGGCCGAGACGACCCGGCCGCCGAGCGCGCCGAGCGCGCCGCGCGGGCTGGCGGTCACCGCCGCGTACGCGTCGAGCCGGCCCTCGCCGAAGACGTTGTTGTCGTCGGCGGTGCCGCCGCAGGTGGTGGCGTCCACGTCGATCGCCGTGTCGTCGAGGATGCTCCGGGTGGCGTCGACGTCGCCCTGGACGGCCGGCGAGGCGGACCACATCAGCGCCACGGTGGCGGCGGTGTGCGGGGAGGCCATCGAGGTGCCGCTGAACGCGCCGTAGCCGGTGCGGGTCGCGGAGCGGACGTTCACCCCGGGGGCGGCGATGTTCGGCTTGATCTGGCCGTTCTCCCCGGCGCCCCGGCTGGAGAACCCGGCGATGGCGTTGTTGACGTCGAACGCGCCGGAGGCGTAGCTGACCGCGTACGACCCGGGGCTGCCGGCGGTGGCGCAGCCCGGCCCGTTGTTGCCGTTGGAGAACGCCGGGAAGATGCCGGCGGCCACCCAGGACGACACGGTCTCGGTGTACCAGGGGTCGTACGCGTTGGAGCCCCAGGAGTTGTTCACCACGTCCGGGGCGAGGTCCGGTCGGGGGTTCGCCCCGGTGAGGTCGGTGGGGGCGACGATCCACTGGCCGGCGGCGAGCAGCGAGGCCCGGGAGCAGGAGCTGCTCTCGCAGCCCTTCGCGGCGATCCACCGCGCGCCGGGGGCGACGCCGACGACGTTCGCGCCGTCCAGGCCGACCATGGTGCCCATGGTGTGGGTGCCGTGGTCGTTGTTGTCGCAGGGCGCGGCGGTGCCGCAGACCCCGGCCGGGTCGTACCAGTGGTAGTTGTGGTCGTAGCTGCCGTCGGCCTGGCGGCCCCGGTAGCTCGCGGCGACCGCCGGGTGGGTGTAGTTGACCCCGCTGTCGATGTTGGCGACGACGATGCCCTCGCCCCGGACGCCCAGCTCGTTCCAGACCCGGGGGGCGTTGATCCGGTCGATGTTCCACTCGACCCCGTCGAGGTCCGGGACGGCCTGGCCGGGCAGCGGCTCGGGGATGTCCACCGGGTCGTCGGCGAGGATCTCGGCGACCTCGGGGCGTACCGCGATGTCGGCCAGCAGCGCCGCGTCCCCGGTGACCTGGACGGTGTTGGCGAGCCAGAACGGGGTGAAGTCGGCCTTCTTGCCGGCGAGCAGGGCGCGCAGCCCGGCCTGGCTGCGCTCGGCGTGGGCGGTCTTGGCCCTGAGCACGTAGGCGGCCTTGTCCGCCTTGCCGCGCAGCTTCGCCGCCCCGGCCAGGTCGGCCCGGCTGTCCAGGAAGACCCAGAAGGTGGTCTTGCCGTCCTTGCCGATCCGCTCGCGGACCTTCGGTTCGGCCTTGGCGGCGACCGCCGTGGCCCGGGCCGCCGCCGCGGTGTCGTCGGGGGCGGCGGAGGCTGGCCCGGCGGCGCCGAGCGGGAGGGCGAGGCCGACCGCGAGGCCGATCGTCGCCGTACGCCATCGTCGTGATGTCACTCTGGACGCTCCTTCGGTGAGGCGAGGGTGCGAAGAAGCCGGGATGAGCGGCTTCCCCGCATCCTGCGACCGAAGGATCCCTTCATCAAGACGTGCTTAAATAAATAAATCTGTCAATCAGGCGTTCCGGTGATCCGTGACGACTCGACCACGCAGCGTCGTTTCCGGTAGTGGGCCACGCGCGCCACCCGCCCATCCGGTAGGACTGTGCACATGGCTCTGCATGTGCGCGGTGTGCTCCTGCCGGACGACGAGGTCCGGGATCTCTGGCTGGTCGGCGACCGGGTCACCTTCGAACCGGTGCCCGGCGCGGAGACGGTCGTCGACGGCGGCTTCGTGCTGCCCGGCCTGATCGACGCGCACTGCCACATCGGCATCGCCCGCGGTGGCGCGCCGGTGACCTCGCACGACCAGGCCCGCGAACTGGCCCGCACCGACGTCGGCGCGGGCGTGCTCGCCATCCGCGACGCCGGCTCGCCGTACCCGTACCCCGAACTCGACGACGAACCGGACCTGCCGCGACTGGCCCGCGCCGGCCGCCACATCGCCCCGCCCAAGCGCTACCTGCGCGACATCGGCGTGGAGGTCGGCGCGGCCGAGGTGGCCGCGACGGTCGCCGCGCAGGCCGCGGCCGGCAACGGCTGGGTCAAGCTGGTCGGCGACTGGATCGACCGGGGCGTCGGCGACCTGGCCCCCGCCTGGGACGCCGACACCATGACCGCGGCCGTCGCCGCCGCGCACGCCGCCGGGGCGCGCGCCGCGGTGCACACCTTCAGCGAGTCGGCGGTGGAGATCATGGTGCGCGCCGGGGTGGACTCGGTCGAGCACGGCACCGGCCTGAGCCTCGACCTGATCGACCTGATGGCCCGGCAGGGCACCGCGCTGGTCCCTACGATGATCAACATCCGGACCTTCGGCGGCATCGCCGACCAGGCCCGCGCCAAGTTCCCCGGGTACGCCGACCACATGATCGCCCTGCGTGACCGCTTCCCCGAGGTGGTCCGGGCCGCGCACGAGGCGGGAGTGCCGATCTACGTGGGCACCGACGCCGGCGGCGGCATCGACCACGGCCTCGCCGCCGAGGAGATGCTGCTCCTGCACGAGCAGGCCGGCATGCCCGCGGTGGACGTGCTGGCCGCCGCGTCGTGGCGGGGACGCGAGTGGCTCGGCTTCCCCGGCCTGGTCGAGGGCGGCCTCGCCGACCTCACCGTCTACCCCGAGGACCCGCGCGCCGACCTGCGCGTCGTCCGCACCCCCTCGCGCATCGTCCTCCGCGGCCGCGTCCTGCGCTGACCCCCCACCACCACCCGCGTCCCTCGCGCCCGCGCCCCCGCGCCCGCGCCCCCCCGCGCCCGCGCCCCCCGCGCCCGCGCCCCCCGCGCTCGCGCCCGCCGCGCCGGGGTCCCTCGCGCTCGCGTTCCTCGCGCCGGGGTCCCTCGCGTCGGCGTTCCTCGCGCCCGCCCCCGCTGGGTCCCCGTGCCCGCGTTCCTCGCTCGCGTCCCCGCGTCCGCGTTCCTCGCGCGCGCACTTTCAGAATGAGTGGCTATTCCGCGTCGAATAGGCACTCATTCTCTGAAAGTGCGCGGATCCCGGGCGTGGGCGGGGGCGGGCGGGGCGCGGGTCAGGGGGTGGGGTGGGTGGCGGAGAGGAAGAGGTGCACGGCCAGGTCGGCGAGGGCCTCGGCGGTGTCGTCGACCGGGGCCTGCGGCAGCACGATGTGGCTGACCACCAGCCGGACGACCGTGTCGGCGGCGAACGTCAGCGCTGCCGGGTCGGCGTCGGGCAGGTGCCGGCCCGCCCAGTCCAGCAGCGCGCGGGTCGACTCGGTGAGCACCAGCTCGGCGCGGGTGGTCAGGTAGGGCAGCAACTCGTCCGAGCCACCCCGGGCGCTGGTGAGGATCGCCTTGACCAGCGGGTTGTCCGCCGCCGAGGCGAGCGTGTGCCGGATCGCGGCGTACGCGGCGGCGCGCACGTCGTCGCCGTGCGCGTCGAGCGCCCGGCGCACCTCGGCGACGAACCGGTCCACCTCGCGCCGGGCCAGCGCCTCGGCCAGCCCGGCCTTGCTGCCGAACTCGTTGTAGACGGTCTGCCGGCTCACCCCGGCCGCGGCGGCCACGCCGCCCATCCGTACCGCGTCCCAGCCGGCGGCCACGGTCCGGGCACGGGCCGCGTCCACGATCGCGTCGCGCGACCGCTGCCGCGCGGAGTCCCTCGGCTCACCCATGGTGGTCGAAGTCTACGGTCGCCCGTCGCCCGTCGCCCGTCGCCCGTCGCCCGTCGCCCTGCGCCCGTCGCCCGTCGCCCTGCGCCCTGCGCCCGTCGCCCTGCGCCCGTCGCCCGTCGCCCCGCGCCCGTCACCCGTCGCCCGACGCCCCGGTGCAGGTCCCACCGGGGCGACGGACCGGCGGCGGGTGGAATCCGTCGGTGACCGGACACGGCGGCGGGCCGCCCGGGCGCGGCGACGGCCGAAGCGCCGCATAGGATGTGCGGTCATGGCACGCGTGCTCACTCCCCGTGCGGAGGACTTCCCCCGCTGGTACCAGGACCTGATCGCCAAGGCGAAGCTGGCCGACAACGGCCCGGTCCGCGGGACCATGGTCATCCGACCGGCCGGCTACGCCATCTGGGAGCGGATGCAGGCCGAGATGGACGCCCGGATCAAGGCGGCCGGCGCGGAGAACGCGTACTTCCCGCTCTTCATCCCGGAGAGCTACCTCAAGCGGGAGGCCGAGCACGTCGAGGGCTTCTCGCCGGAGCTGGCCGTGGTCACCCACGGTGGCGGCAAGCAGCTCGCCGAGCCGGTGGTGGTGCGCCCCACCAGCGAGACCGTCATCGGCGAGTTCATGGCCAAGTGGATCGACTCGTACCGGGACCTGCCGCTGCTGCTCAACCAGTGGGCCAACGTGGTCCGCTGGGAGCTGCGCCCGCGGATCTTCCTGCGCACCAGCGAGTTCCTCTGGCAGGAGGGGCACACCGCGCACGCCACCCGGGAGGACGCCCGCGCCTACGCGCGGCGGATCCTGCACGAGGCGTACGAGGACCTGATGGTCAACGTGCTCGGCATCCCGGTGGTGGTCGGCCTGAAGACCGCCCGCGAGCGCTTCGCCGGCGCGACCGCCACCTACACCTGCGAAGGCATGATGGGCGACGGCAAGGCGCTGCAGCTCGGCACCAGCCACGAGCTGGGGCAGAACTTCGCCAAGGCGTTCGACATCAGCTACTCCTCCGCCGAGGGCGGCCGGGAGCACGCCTGGACCACCTCCTGGGGCACCTCGACCCGGATGCTCGGCGGCCTGATCATGTGCCACGGTGACGACAACGGCCTGCGGGTGCCGCCGAAGCTGGCGCCGATCCAGGCGTACGTGATGGTCGTCAAGGACGGCGAGGGCGTCGGCGAGGCGGCGGCCAAGCTGCGCGACGCGCTGCGCGACGCCGGCGTCCGGGTCGCGCTCGACGACCGCACCGACACCCCGTTCGGCCGCCGGGCCGTCGACGCCGAGCTGCGCGGCTATCCGGTACGCGTCGAGGTCGGCCCCCGCGACCTGGCCGCCGGCAACGCGGTCGTGGTCCGGCGTACGGACGGCTCGAAGTCCCCGACCCCGGTGGCGGACGTGGTCGGCGCGGTGCTCGCGGCGCTGGAGGCCGACCAGCGGGCGCTGCACGACCAGGCCCTGGCCCACCGCGAGTCGCGCACCGTCGAGGTCGCCACGCTGGCCGAGGCGATCGAGGCGGCGGCCACCGGCTGGGCGCGGGTGCCGTGGTCGGCGGTCGGCGTGGCCGGCGAGGCCGAGGCGAACGGGCAGGGCGTGACCGTGCGCTGCCTGCTGCGCGCCGACGGTTCGGTGCCGGACTCCGAGGACGAGCCGGACCTGGTCGCCATCCTGGCCCGCGCCTACTGAGGTGCGCCCGGACACCGCCGCCGACCGGTTCGCGCCGGGCCGGCTGATCATGCACCGGAACGTGCGGCGCGGCCGGATCGGCTGGGTCCGGCCGGGCCGGGTGGTCAGCGACGACGAGCGTGGCCTGCTGCTCTGGGTGGCCCGGGACAGCCCGGTGGCGCACGAGGTCACCGAGGCGGGCCTCGGCATGCGGGCGATGCCCTTCGCCGAGTGGATCACCTCGTCCTACCGCCTGGCGCAGGGCCGGTGGAGCGGCCCGCCGCTGCTGAAGTTCCTCCCCGCCGGGGCCGCCCACTCGGTCTGGTGGTTCCGCGACGCCGAGGGCCGGTTCGTCAACTGGTACGTCAACCTGGAGGAGCCCAGCGTCCGGTGGGACGACGGCCCGGTCGCCGGGGTGGACATGGTCGACCAGGACCTCGACGTGGTGGTCCACCCCGACCTGAGCTGGGAGTGGAAGGACGAGGACGAGTTCGCCGAGCGGATCGCCTTCCCCGAGCACTACTGGGTGACCGACGAGGCGGCGGTACGCGCCGAGGGGGAGCGGGTGATCGCGCTGGCCGAGAAGGGCGCCTTCCCGTTCGACGGCACCTGGTGCGACTTCACCCCGCCGGCGGACTGGGACGTGCCGGACGGGCTGCCGCCCGGCTGGGACCGGCCGCCGGTGCGCTGAGGGGTGTTCCCCGTCACGGCGGCGCCGGTCCCGGGCGTGGTGTCCGGGTCCGGTGTGAGCGACCGGCGACGGATCTGGCAGAATGGGGCGCTGGTATCCGGCGCGCGTCCGGCGCCCTCTAACCCGGGCGCGTCGCCAGTCCACCGAGCAGTCTCCGGCCCAAACCCCACTGTGCCGGTCGGCGCTCACCCGTGCACACCGCCCGTCCGGGCCGGTGAGATCGCAACAGGAGCGAAACAACTGTGGCCGTAAAGATCCGGCTCCTGCGGATGGGTAAGATCCGCAACCCGCAGTACCGCATCGTCATCGCCGACTCGCGTACCAAGCGTGACGGTCGTGCGATCGAGTTCGTCGGCGTGTACCAGCCGAAGGAAGACCCTTCGGTGATCGAGGTCAAGTCGGACCGGGTCCAGTACTGGCTCTCCGTCGGCGCGCAGCCGAGCGAGGCCGTGCAGCGTCTGCTGGAGCTGACCGGTGACTGGCAGAAGTTCAAGGGCCTGCCGGCCCCGCCGCCGCTGAAGGTCGCCCCGGAGCGGGCCGACCGCAAGGCGGCGTACGAGGCCGAGGCGAAGGCCGCCGCCGGCCTGGCCGAGGCTCCGGCCGCCAAGCCGGCCAAGAAGGCCGCCAAGGCCGAGGCCCCCGCCGAGGCTCCGGCCGAGGCTCCGGCCGCTACTGCCGACGCCGGTGAGCAGGCCTGACGTGGCACTGCGTCCCGCGCTGGAGCACCTGGTCAAGGGCATCGTCGACCACCCGGACGACGTGCGCGTCCGCATGGTCGACTCCCGTCGGGGCAAGCGGCTGGAAGTCCGCGTGCACCCCGAGGACCTCGGCACCGTGATCGGGCGGTCCGGCCGGACCGCCAAGGCGCTGCGCCAGGTGATCGGCTCCATCGGTGGACGCGGGGTACGCGTCGACATCGTCGACTCGTACTGATGCTGCTCATCGTCGGCAGGGTCGGCAAACCGCACGGCATCCGCGGTGAGGTCACCGTGGAGGTGCGGACCGACGAGCCCGAAGCGCGGTTCGCCCCGGGCATGGTGCTGCGCACCGTGCCCGGGGCCACCCCCGCCGCCCCGGCGTCCGGTCCGGGTGAACAGTTCCAGGTCCCGGCCGAGCTGGTGATCGAGTTCGCCCGCTTCCACCAGGGTCGGATGCTGGTCGCCTTCGAGGGCGTGTACGACCGTGACGTCGCCGAGGCGCTGCGCGGCACCCTGCTCGGGGTGGACAGCGCCGACGTCGCCCCGCCGGAGGACCCGGAGGAGTGGAACGACCACCAGCTGGTCGGTCTCGCCGTGGTCACCCGGGACGGCGAGCGGCTCGGCGAGGTGGCCCGGATCGACCACGCCCCCGCCTCGGATCTGCTCGTCCTGCGTCGTCCCGAGGGGCGCGACGCGCTCATCCCGTTCGTCAAGGCGATCGTCCCCGAGGTCGACGTCGCCGGCGGTCGCGTCGTGGTCGACCTGCCGGCCGGTCTGCTCGACCTCTAGACCGAAAGCCACCGCATGCGCGTCGACGTCGTGTCGATCTTCCCGGAGTACTTCGCCCCGCTGGACCTGTCGCTGATCGGCAAGGCCCGGGCGAACGGGACGCTCCGGCTGGCCGTACACGATCTGCGGACCTGGACCCACGACGTGCACCGCACGGTCGACGACACGCCCTACGGCGGCGGGCCGGGCATGGTGATGCGTCCGGAGCCCTGGGGTGAGGCCCTGGACGCCCTGGCCCCGGACGAACTCAGCCCGGACGGGCACACCCTGCCCCGGCTGCTGGTGCCCTCCCCGGCCGGCGTCCCGTTCACCCAGGCGATGGCGCACGAGCTGGCCGCCGAGTCGCACCTGCTCTTCGCCTGCGGCCGGTACGAGGGCATCGACCAGCGGGTGCTCGACCACGCCGCGCAGCGGATGCGGGTGACCGAGGTCTCCCTCGGCGACTACGTGCTCTTCGGCGGTGAGGTGGCGGTGCTGGTGATCCTGGAGGCGGTCACCCGGCTGCTGCCCGGGGTGCTCGGCAACGCCGGCTCGCTGGACGAGGAGTCGCACGCCCACGGGCTGCTGGAAGCGCCGATGTACACCAAGCCGGCGACCTGGCGCGGGCTGGAGGTGCCGGAGGTGCTCCGCTCCGGCGACCACGGCCGGATCGCCCGGTGGCGGCGGGACGAGGCGCTGACCCGCACGGCGGACCGGCGGCCCGACATGATCGCCGCGCTGCCCCAGGAGGGCCTGGACAAACGGGACGTCGCGACGTTGGACCGGGCCGGATTTCAACTGCCGCCGGGGGATGTGGCAAAGTAGGGGGGTTGCCGCATCCGCCCGCGCCGTGGGCGGCTGCGAGGACCCTCGACCGGGGTCGGCGTCGCCGGCTGCCGTCCGGGGGTCAGAATCACCCATCCGCGCATCGAGTGACGGTGCGCCGTGAGCCTCACGAGGACACAGCGATGAACATCCTGGACGCTCTTGACGCCCAGTCGAAGCGGGTCGACCTCCCCGACTTCCGTGCCGGTGACACCGTGAAGGTGCACGCGCGGGTCGTCGAGGGCAACCGGTCCCGTGTCCAGATCTTCCAGGGCGTCGTCATCCGCCGCCAGGGTGACGGTCTACGCGAGACCTTCTCGGTCCGCAAGGTCAGCTTCGGCGTGGGTGTGGAGCGGACCTACCCGCTCAACAGCCCGGCCATCGACCGGATCGAGATCGTGACCCGCGGTGACGTCCGTCGCGCCAAGCTCTACTACCTGCGTGAGCTGCGCGGCAAGAAGGCCAAGATCAAGGAGCTGCGCGAGAAGCAGCCGGCCAGCTGACTCCCGCTCGCCGCGCCGCCTGAACTGCGCACATGTCGTATCGACCGGATCGCATTACCCTGGTCGTACGGGCGCAGGAGGGCAACGACGCCGCGACGGTGGTCACGGCATGCGAATGTCCACTACCGCCCGTGGGGCCTCGACGAGGCCCCCGGGCGGTAGTGTCGTTTCTGCGGACCGGGGAGTGGCGTGGTGCAGGTGCTTGACTCGGACGGCACGGTCGATCCCTGGCGTCGGCGCACCCGGCGCACCCGCCGGCAGATGCCGCTCTGGCAGGAACTGCCGCTGCTGCTGGTCGTGGCGTTCTGCCTGGCCGTGCTGATCCGCACCTTCCTGCTCCAGGCCTTCTTCATCCCGTCGGGCTCCATGGAGGACACCCTCCTCATCGGCGACCGGGTGCTGGTCAACAAGGTCGTCTACGACGTCCGTGACCCGGTGCGCGGCGAGGTGGTCGTGTTCCGCGGCACCGACCGGTGGGTGGCGCAGGAGACGCCCGGCCCGCCACCGGGCTTCGCCGGCAAGCTCGGCCGTACCCTGGGCGACCTGGTCGGGGTCAGCCGCCCCGGCGAGAAGGACTTCATCAAGCGGGTCATCGGCGTCCCGGGCGACCGGGTGAAGTGCTGCGACGACCAGGGGCGGGTGCTGGTCAACGGCATCCCGCTCGACGAGCCGTACGTGATCCGCAACTCGCCGCTGGACGTGCCGCCCAACCCGCGCGAGTGCCGGTCGCGGCGCTTCGAGGAGGTCGTGGTCCCACCCGGCCAGATCTTCGTGATGGGCGACCACCGGCTGGTCTCCCAGGACGCCCGCTGCCAGGGCCCGGTGCCCATCGACAACGTGGTGGGTCGGGCGTTCATGGTGGTCTGGCCGTCGCAACGGTGGACGTCGCTGCCGGTGCCGTCGACCTTCGACACGATCTCCCGCCCGGCGGCGGCGCCGGCCGACCCGCCGGCGCCGGTCGAGCCGACCCCGGTGGGCGGTGTCGCCCTCGTCCTCCCGATGACGGGGCTGATGTCTGTTCTCGCGCGTTCCGGACGATCCCTCGGTGCCCGGCGACGTAGGCTCCACCCGTGATTGACGAGCAGACCGACAAGCCCCGCAGCTCCTTCTGGAAGGAGCTGCCCATCCTGCTGGGTGTCGCGATCCTGGTGGCGGTGCTGGTCCGCGCCTTCGTGCTGCAGACCTTCTTCATCCCCTCACCGTCGATGGAGAACACCCTCCAGATCGACGATCGGGTGCTGGTCAACAAGCTGGTCTACGACTTCCGCTCGCCCGAGCGCGGCGAGGTGGTGGTCTTCAAGGCGCCGACCACGTGGAGCGGCAACGCCGACGGTGAGGACTTCATCAAGCGGGTCATCGGCGTCGGCGGCGACCACGTGGTCTGCTGCGACGCCGGCAAGCTCGTGATCAACGGCAAGCAGCTCGACGAGCCGTACATCTACTCCGTCGACGGGGAGCAGGACAAGCCCGCCGACCAGGAGTTCGACATCCGGGTCCCGCAGGGGCGGCTCTGGGTGATGGGCGACCACCGCTCCGCCTCCGGCGACTCGCTGGAGCACTGGCAGCAGTCCGGCCAGGACATCACCGAGGCGACCATCCCCGAGGAGCAGGTGGTCGGCCGTGCGTTCACGGTGTTCTGGCCGGTGAGCCGGGCCACCTGGCTGAGCGTGCCGAAGCCGTTCGAGGCGATCCCGAACCCGTAGCGGTCACGAGCCCACCCCGGGCGTGGCCGACGGTCCCCGGTGTCTGGCAGGCTGGGCCCGTGACCGTCTACACCCCTCGTCGCGCGGCCCGGGTGCTGCTCGTCGACGCGGGCGGCCGGACGCTGCTCTTCAGCGGCCGGGACCCGGCCCGCCCCGACCACCGGTACTGGTTCACCCCCGGCGGCGGGCTCGAGGAGGGGGAGAGCCCGGCCGAGGGGGCGGCCCGCGAGCTGGCCGAGGAGACCGGGCTGCGGCTCGACCCGGCCGAACTGGGCGACCCGGTCGGGTCGGAGACGGTCGAGTTCCCCTTCGACGGGGTCTGGTTCCGCCAGGAGCAGGAGTTCTTCCTGGTCCGGGTGGCGTCCTGGGAGGTGGACACGGCGGGCTTCGACGCGATCGAGCGGGCCAGCGTCTTCGACCACCGGTGGTGGACGGCCGACGAGCTGCTCGCCACCGACGAGCGGTACTACCCGGCCGACCTGCCCGCGCTGCTGACCCGGGCCCTCGCCGCGGCGCCGTCCGCCGACGCCCTGCGCGGAGGTGCGCCGTGCTGACGCCCCCGCGCACCGTGGTACGCCGCGACGGCGGGCTCTACGCGCTGGAGCGGGCCCTGCAACGGCGCGGCTTCCGGCACGTCGCCGGGGCCGACGAGGCCGGCCGGGGCGCGTGCGCCGGTCCGCTGGTCGCCGCCGCCGCGATCCTGCCCGAGGGGCGGCGGGGCGAGATCGAGGGGCTGGCCGACTCCAAGCTGCTCACCGCGGCGAGCAGGGAGCGGGTCTACGACGAGGTCGTCGCCCGGGCGCTGGCGTACGCGGTGGTGGTCATCCCGGCCGAGGAGGTCGACGCGCGGGGCCTGCACGTGTGCAACCTGGCCGCCATGCGCCGGGCGCTCGCCTCGCTGGCCACCCGCCCGGAGTACGTGCTGACCGACGGCTTCGGGGTGGACGGCCTGGACGTCCCGGGCCTCGCGGTGTGGAAGGGCGACCGGGTGGCGGCGTGCGTGGCGGCGGCCAGCGTGCTCGCCAAGGTCACCCGGGACCGGATCATGGTGGAGCTGGACGGGCGGTACCCGGGCTACGGCTTCGCCGAGCACAAGGGGTACATCACGGCGGAGCACACCGAGGCGCTGCGCGGGCTCGGTCCGTGCGTCGAGCACCGCTTCTCGTACGTCAACGTGGCCGCCGTCTCCGGCCGGGACGGGGCCCCGCCCCGCGCCCGGCGGCCGGTCGGCCGGCCCGCACCCGAGCCGATGGAGCGCTCGGGGGCGTCAGGGGGTACCGTCGGCGTGGCGTTGGGCGAGCAGCCTCGGCCTCTCGCGCCGGTGGGGGAAGATGTGGTCATGGAAGGCGGAGTGCGATGAGCGCGGAAGATCTCGAGAAGTACGAGACCGAGATGGAGCTGCAGCTCTACCGGGAGTACCGCGACATTGTCCGCCAGTTCTCCTACGTGGTGGAGACGGAGCGCCGTTTCTACCTCGCCAACCAGGTGGACCTGCACGTGCGCAACTCCGACGGCGAGGTCTACTTCGAGGTCGAGATGCACGACGCCTGGGTGTGGGACATGTACCGCCCTGCCCGATTCGTCAAGAATGTCCGGGTAATGACGTTCAAGGACGTCAACGTCGAGGAGCTGGAGAAGCCCGACATCTCCCTCCCCGCCGACTCCGGCTTCGGCGGCTGACCCTCGCCCCACCCGCGCCACCGGCGTCCCCCACCCGCCGGTGACCGGCCCGGTCACTCCGCGACGACCGCGACCTCCACCCGCTGCACCAGGTTGTTGGCGAAGCCACCCCGGTTCCACGGCTGCTCGACCGGCTGGACCCGCCCCGACGCGTCGGCGGCCCGCGCCCCCAGGACGTACCGGCCCGGCTCGGGCGACCAGTCGAACCGCCAGCGCCGCCACGACCAGTCGCCGCCGGAGGCAGGGTCCAGGATGGCCGGTGCCCAGTTCGCCCCGCCGTCGGTGGTCACCTCCACCGAGGTGACCGGCGCGTGCCCGGACCAGGCCCGACCGTCCACGGTGCACGGTCCGGGGCGCAGCACCCGGGTACGCGACATGAAGTCCGGGAAACCCGGCGGGCGGACCAGCGCCCGGGGCTCGATCCGGGTCACCGGCTCGCCCGGGTCGTCGGCGTCGCGGCGCAGCCGGTAGGCCACCGCGTTCTGGTAACCGGTGAACTCCTCGGTCGACACGGTGATGCCGCGCAGCCACTTCACGTGCGCCATGCCGTACCAGCCGGGCACGATCAGCCGCAGTGGCGCGCCGTGCTGCGGCAGCAGCGGAGCGCCGTTCATCTCGTACGCCAGCAGCACCTCCTCGCGCAGCGCGTCGGCGACCGGCAGGGCGCGCTGGTAGTCCTGCTCGACACCGCGCTCGACGCCGTGGTCCGCGCCGGTGAAGACCACGTCCACCGCCTCCTTGGCGATGCCGGCCTCGCGCAGCAGCGGCGCCAGTGGGGTGCCCGTCCACTCCGCGTTGCCGACCGCCTCCACCAGCCAGGGCTGGCTCACCGGACGCGGGTGCAGCAGCGCCCGCCCGTTGCCCGCGCACTCCAACGTCACCCGGTGGGTCACCCTCGGCCGCTCCCGCAGCGCCGCCAGGTCGAGGGTGAGCGGACGCGCGACGGCGCCGTCCACGGTCAGCGTGTGCGCCACCGGGTCGACGTCCGGGATGTCGTAGTGGATGAGCAGGTAGTGCAGGCCGGCCGGGGTCACGTCGTAGCGCAGCGCCTCCAGCGGGATGCCGTGGTTGCGCGCCGCGAGCTGGAGTTCCTCGGCGCTGATCGCCTCGTCCGGGTCGGCCACCCGGGAGGGGTGGCTCACCTCGCCCACCGTGGTCATGACGGCCTCCCGGTCCTGCCCTCGACACCCGCGTCCAGCAGCCTAGTCCGTCACCGGCGCCCCGACCCGCCTCCGGTGACCGTCATCCGGTGCCCATAGCAGGTCGACGGCCGCCCTGGGGGTCGTCCACAGGCGCTGTCGTCGTCCACAGCGGACGGCTTGTCCGTGTCGGGGACGCGCGCTCGCCGGCATGCTGACGGCATGCGACGACAGCTGTGGCGGACGACGGTGTGGTGGGCGTCCCTGCTGGTCCTCGGGACGATCGGCACCCCGGCCCTGGCCGGCGGCGAAGCGCCCGTGGCGACGACCCAGACGGCGGCCCGGGCCGCCGGGGCAGCGACACCCGGGGTCGCGTCGGCCGTCAGCCTGCCCGGGGTCACGGCCACGACCGGGTCACCGGCCGGCGCGGGGCTCCCGCAGTTCCGGTGGCCGCTCGACGGCACACCCCGCCCGGTGCGGCGCTTCGACCCGCCGCCGCAGCCGTGGCTGCCCGGCCACCGCGGGGTGGACCTGGCCGCCGCTCCCGGGGCCACCGTGCGCGCCGCCGGTCCCGGCACGGTGCTCTTCGCCGGGATGGTCGCCGGCCGGCCGGTGGTCACCGTGGGCCACGCGGCCGGCCTGCGCACCACCTACGAGCCGGTCCGTCCCGACGTACGCCCCGGCGACCGGGTCCCGGCTGGCGCGCCGCTGGGCGTGCTGCTGAGCGGGCATCCGGCCTGCCCGGCGGCGGGCTGCCTGCACTGGGGGCTGCGGCGCGGCCCGGAGTACCTCGACCCACTGGCGCTGCTGGGGCTCGGCCGGGTCCGGCTGCTGCCGGTCGCCCACGGCTCCGCCACGCCCTCGCCGGCCGGTCCCGGCACCGGTGGCCTCGTCGCGCCGGTGCCCATCCTCACCCCGTCGTCCGGTGGCCCCGGCGTCGGTGGGCCCGCCGCGCCCGCCCCACCCACGGTCAGCCCGGACCCGTGGGCCGGCGTCGCCCAGCGACGCGTGGGGTCGGCCTGCCGGTGCGGGCACCGAGGTGAGCGCGCCGGATCAGCCCCGGTCGAGCAGCCCCGGCAGTCGGACCGCCAGCCGCTCGTACTCGTCGGGGGAGTTGTAGACCTGTCCGCAGAGCCGTAGCCAGCCCCGACCGTTCCAGCCGGCCACCGACACCTCGGCGGCGAGCCGTTCGGCGATGCGGGCCCGCAGGTCGCGGGCGGCGTCGAGGGTGGTGGCGACCCCCGGCGGCAGCGGGACGAGCCGCATGGCGACCGCCGGCCCGCCCGGGTCCGGCAGATCGGCCGGCGCGACCCCGAGCGCCTCCCCGAGCACCCGCTGCCCGTACGCGGCCAGCTCGGCGTTGTGCGCGCGGACCCGGTCGAGCCCGAGACTGCGCAGGGTGAACAGCCCGGCCGGCGCGCTCAGCCAACTCGTGTAGTCGAGGGTGCCCTGCCACTCCACGTTGCCCGGGAAGCCGGCGCCCTGCTCCCAGGAGACCACCAGCGGCTCGATCCGCTCCCGCCACGGCGGCGCGACCACCAGCACGGCGGTGCCCCGGGGGGCGTACCCCCACTTGTGCAGGTTGCCCACCCAGAAGTCGGCGCCGACGGCGGTCACGTCGACCGGCAGCATGCCGGGCGCGTGGGCCCCGTCCACCAGCACCGGCACGCCCCGCTCCCGGGCCACGCCGACGATGGCCGCGACCGGGAAGAGCCGCGCGGTGGGCGAGGTGAGCTGGTCGACCACGAGCAGCCGGGTCCGGCCGGGCCGCAGGCCGTCCCGCACGATCTGCACGATCTCCTCGTCGGTCGCGGCCAGCGGTACCCGCAACGCCCGGGTGACCGCCCCGGTGCGGTGGCACTCGCGGGCGATGGAGAAGTCGACCGCGCCGTACCCGTGGTCGGTGGTGAGCACCTCGTCGCCGGGGCGCAGACCGATCGACTGGAGCACCACCGCCGCGCCGGTGGTGGCGTTGCCGATCAGCGCGGTGCCGTCCGGGTCGGCGCCGAGGAAGGCGGCCAGGTGTCGCCGGGTGTGCGTGATCCGGTCGACCAGCCCCTGGGTGAAGAAGCGCAGCGGGTTGGCCTCCATCTCGTCGCGGAGCCGCTGCTGGGTGCGCTGCACGTTCACCGGCACCGCGCCGAACGCGCCGTGGTTGAGGTAGCTGACCGCCGGGTCGAGCGAGAAGAGCAGTCGGGCCCCGGGGATCGGCTCGGGCGGCCGGGCGACGGTCACCCCGTGATCGTATCCGCCGACGGATCAACCCTCATCGGTTCACGGGGCTCGGTGTCAGGCGCGGGGGTGGGCCTGGCGGTACGCCGCCCGCAGCCGTTCCACCGAGACATGGGTGTAGATCTGGGTGCTGCCCAGCGACGAGTGCCCCAGCAGCTCCTGTACGGCCCGCAGGTCCGCCCCGCCCTCCAGCAGATGCGTCGCCGCCGAGTGGCGCAGCCCGTGCGGGCTGACCCGGGGCAGCCCGAGGTCGTCGACGTAGCCCCGGACGATACGGCGCGCGGTGGTCGGGTTCAGCCGCCCGCCCTTCGCGCCGAGCAGCAGCGCGCCGCCGGAGTCCGATCCCGCCAGGGCGGGCCGGCCATGGCGCAGCCAGTCGTCGATCGCCCGCTGCGCCGGCACCCCGTACGGCACGGACCGCTCCCGGCCGCCCTTGCCGAGGACGCGCACCACCCGCCGGCCGTGGTCGACGTCGGCGACGTCCAACCCGCACGCCTCGCCGACCCGTACCCCGGTGCCGTAGAGCAGTTCGAGCAGGACCCGGTCGCGCAGCCGTACCGCCTCGTCGGTGCCGTCCACAGGCGACGGACCGGGCTCGTCGCCCGGTGCCGGGCTGTTGGGCGGCACCGACGGCGGGACGGCTGTGGTGGACGACGTCGGTGTCCCCTCGGCCGCTGCGGCTCGGGTCTCGGCCGTGGTGGCTCGGGCGCCGGCCGTGGCGGCTCGGGCGCCCGCAGCTCGGCCTGGGGCGTCCGTCGCTGCGGCCTGGGCGCCCGCAGCTCGGCCTGGGGCCTCCGCCGCTGGAGCCTGGGCCTCCGCTGCCGGGGCCAGGGACTCGACCGCAGGGGCCGAGGCCCCCGCCGCGGGTCTCACCGCTCGGGTCGGAGCCTCGACCAGGGCGGCGGCCTGGTCGGCGCGGAGCACGGTGGGCAGCTCCCGGTGCGCCCGGGGACTGGCCAGCGCGGCGGCCACGTCCGTGGCGAACAGGCCGTTGCGGTGCGCCCAGGCGCTGAAGGTGCGGGCCGCCGCCGCTCGGCGGGCCAGCGACGTCCGGGCCGCCCCCATGGTGCGCTGCTTCGCCAGCCAGCTCCGGACGACCGACAGGTCGACCTCGGCCGGCCCGGCGCACCCCGACCGTACGGCGTGGTCGAGGAGCGAGACGACGTCGGCGACGTACGCCCGGACGGTGTGCGCGGAACGACTGCGTACCCGGGCCAGGTGGTCGGCGAAGTCGTCCACCGCCTCCCGCATCGCCGGTGGCAGTGCCGCGTGCCGGGCACGGGTGTCCCGTCCGCCGGCCGTCATCGCCCGCCCCACGGCCTCGGTGACCGGACGGTCGGGCCGCGCCCCGGCGTGTGACTCCCGCCTCGCATCCGCTCAGCCTAGGCGCGCCGGCCCGCCCCGGCAGGACACCGGGCCCGGGGCGTCGGGGAACCGGGTGGGTGGGGACCCCGCCCGCGTCGGCAGCCGGCGTGGGGGCACCGGCCGCCACGGCGTCCTGTCGTACGGGATCGACCCTGGCCTGGGCCGGCGCGGGCGGGGAGACTGGGGGCAGGGACGGTGATCTCGCTCCGGCGTCGCGATGCTGGAGCGTGCCGTCGACGGGAGGAGGGGGACTCTCATGGGCCTGGACGTCGTCCTCTACCGGTTGGTGCGCGGCCACGGTCGCCGGCCGTCCCCGGTCGCGGCGCAGGTGGTGGCAGACCCCGACGACCTCCTGCTCGACCTGGTGAAGCGGGGCCGGGGCGGTGGACGCACCCCCACCCTGGACCGGATCGACCCGCTCGGTGAACTGGTGGTCGGCGCGGACCGGGCCGCAGACCTGCTCGCCGAGCTGGGCGGCCTGGTCGAGGTGGCCCGCAACCCGGCCGAGGTCGCCCAGCTCAGCCGGGTGGCGGCGCTGGTGCGGCGGTGCGCACACGAGCGCGACCTGGAGATCCGCTTCGAGGCGGACTGAGCCGAAGCTGGCCTGGCCGCCTCGCCGCCTCGCCGCCTCGCCGCCTCGCCGCCTTGCGGCCTAGCCGCCTCGCCGCAACCGACCGGGCTACGGTTGCCGTCCCGCAGCCCCGCCGCAACCGACCGGCTTCGGCCCGCCCGGTGGGCGGCCGTCCGGCCGGGCCTCATCCCGGCGCTCCGCCCGGCGGAGCGGCCGGGGCGGCGGCCGGCTTCGCGGGCGGTGTCAGGGCGTACCCGCCGTCCCGGCGGATCACCATCGCCAACTCCTCCAGCAGGCTGAGCTTGCGCATCGCCGTACGCAGGTCCACCCCGGCGCGGGCGGCGAGCGCGTCGACGCCGAGCACTCCACGCCGGGGCAGTGACTCCAGCACCAGCGTGGCCTCGTCGTCGAGCAGGTCGGCCGGGCGGTCGGGGCCGCGTGCCGGTGGCGCCAGGTCGTAGCCGATCCGGCCCACCTCCTCCAACACGTGCGCCACCCCGGTCACCAACCGTGCCGACGAGTGCTCCCGCAGCAACTCGTGCGCGCCGACCGACATCGCCGAGGTCACCGGTCCCGGCACGATCATGGCGGGGCGGCCCATCGCGAGCGCCCGGTTCAGCGTCTGCGTCGCGCCGCTGCGGGCTGCCGCCTCGACCAGCACCGTGCCCCGGGTGGCAGCGGCGATGACCCGGTTGCGGATCAGGAACCTTTTCCGAACCACTAAGATCATCGATTGATGGGACCCGGGATGACGGAGAGTTATTGCTCGCGGTTCGGGTTCTAGGCTTTGTCAGTGCTGATGTTCCGCTCGCCGGGGGGGTGCCTGGGGACCAGACGCCTGACGCTAGAGTCTCGCCGTGGTGAACCAGTCGGTCCGTGACGCCTACTCATACATGTCTGAGCAATACATCGCCTTGTTCAAGGGTGACTCGCAGGCTGACGTGGACGACGCGGCCCTCGTCCGGGACCACCTGGTCGGCTTGGACGGTAGGGTGCTCGATCTCGGGTGCGGCCCCGGGCACTGGAGCGCCTACCTGCATTCGTTCGGCGCCGACGTGACCGGCGTGGACCTGGTCCCTGAGTTCATCGACCATGCGCAGACGAACTTTCCGGGGCCGGAGTTCAGGCTCGGATCGATGACCGACCTGAACCTTCCCGACCACTCGGTGGCGGGCATCCTCTCCTGGTATTCGACCATCCACCTGCCGCCGCCAGAGCTGGACGGTGTACTTACCGAGTTCCGCCGGATGTTAGCTCCCTCCGGGAAGCTGGTGATCGGCTTCTTCGACAGTGCCGACGGCGTAGCCGCGTTCGACCACAAGGTTCACACGGCATACCGCTGGCCCGTAGATACGTTCTCCGCCCGCCTGGCAAAAGCCGGTTTCACCGAGGTTCAGCGCTTGAGGAAACAGATTCCGGACCGTCCGGACCGCATGTGTGCGGCCATCGCAGCGACAGCCGCTGCGTCATAGTGATCACCTCACCGCTGGACCAGCCCTTCCGGCAACGTACTGGCCTTGATAGATCGATCAACTGACGGTTCAAGGGAAGCCACCTCCGCAGTGAGGCGCCAAACGGTCCGGCGTCCGGCTGAGCAAGGGCGGCTCATCGGCCGCGGATTACTGGAAGGCCCAGGTCCACCGTCGTTGCGGGGGTCGCCCGGCGGTCGAGGTTAGCCAGCTTGCCGCGGGCTGCCTCCAGCGACACCTGCAGGCCTTGGACCTCGCCGAGCCATCCGTTGGCCTGTGCCTCGTCGAGGCGCTCCTGCAGGTTGGTGGCAATCTCTTCGAGGCGGGGTCGCTGCGCTGGGTCGACGCGCAGCATGGGGCAGCGGATGCAGGCGTGCTCGTGGTTGCAGGGGGTTCCGTAGGGCCGGCCGCAGGTGCCGAGTTCGAGCTTGCGCAGCAGGAAGTGTTCCTGGAACTCCTCCCACTCGGCGTCGGTGGGCTCGCGGTACTCGGTCGTGGGGCGCATGGCCCGCCGCTCGGCGAGGAATGCGCGGTAGGCCTGGACGAGGTCGTCCTGGAAGACCGCGAGGTAGGCCTGCGTGGTGTTGAGGTTTTCGTGACCAAGTAGACGTGCGGCGATGTGGACGGGCAGGCCGCCGGAGACCGCCTCGGTGGCGAAGATGCGCCGGAAGTCGTGCGGTGTGTAGCGCAGCGGCTTGCCTGCGGCGTCGGTGAGGCCGGCCAGCTTGAGAATGTCAGCGAGATGGTTCTGGACCAACTTCTGGCTGATCACCTCGCGGCGCCAGCCGAGGATGTGCTGAAACAGGTGCGGCAGCATCGGGCCGGTCGTGCGCTCGTGCGGGTCGTAGCGGGCGACCAGCGGGATCTGGCCTGTCTCCGGGTCGCGAATCCGCTTGATGATCGTGGCAAGGACACTGGCGAGTTCCGGGCTGACCAGCAGTAGCCGCTCGCTGTTGGACTTCGAGGGGACGATCTGCAGCAGCGGGACGATCTCGTTGGTGTCGCGCAGCTTGTAGGACGTCAACGCCAGATGGGTGATCTCCAGCAACTCTTCGAGTCGGACGCCGGTGTGCCGCAGCGTCTCAACGATCGACCAGCCCCAGAACGCGGAGTTCTCGATGATCGTGAGGTTGAGCAGGTCGCCGGTCTCGAGGTGGACGGCCCAGATGTGTTCCGGGCCGCGCTGCCGGTGGCTGCGATGCGTGGCGGTCTTGGGTGCGCTGCGCTGATAGCTCACACCGTCGTGAATGAACGTCTCACCGAGCGCGGTGCCCTTCGCCGCCTCCAGAATCGCCTGGTGGTGGGCGCGGTTGCGTTCGGCTGCATGGATCAGCAGCGGCAACTGTGGAAGGCGCTCCCGGACGCGCTGGTGCATAGCCGCTGTGGCCTTTTTGCGCGCCTTGCCTTGCCCGTCGGTGTCAGCCTTGCGGACCGGGCTGGGTGCGGCGAACGGCGCCCAAGACGGGTCCTCCAGAGCCCACTCCTGGATGTCGAGGTAGAACGCCCGAACTCGAACCAGCAACCCCAGCCTGTCGCGGCGCTCTCGTCCCGGATAGCGAGGGTCGGTGACGAACTTGGTGCGCTCCTTCCAGGCTGGGGCGATGTCCGGTGGCAGGTTGATCGAGTCGGCATCAGGATGATGCTGTTCGATGTCATGCCAGAAGGCGCCGACCAGGTGCCCGACAAGCCCTCTGAAGGAGCCGTAGTCCATTGCCGGTCGCCGTTCTTCGCAGTAGCGGACCAGCAGATCACGGACCGGTTTGCATCGCAGCTCGAACGCGTCGACCAGCTCGGCGGTCGGTCGCTGCCCGACACGGATAGCAGCGCGCAGCGTCTTGTCTTCCTTGATGATCCCGACGCCGCGCGCCAGCTCCCAGGCGGCGTGCAGGCCGGGCAGTTGACGGCCGATGGCGCGAACACTCCATGCTCGGGCCACGAAGAAGTCCTCGGGTTCGAGCTGTTCGAGGTCCTTGCCGGTGTGCAAGACGATCTTGGTCAGCGCGACAAGCGGCTGGTTCTCCTGTCGTCCGATCATGCCGAGCCTCGTCGCTTCGGCGGCTGCCCGCGCGAACAGGTCCGGGCTGACGGTCTGCCGCAGTTGGTCGAACAGGGCGTATGCCTTGTAGCGGTGTAGGAAGGCGTAGCTGGGCCGCAGGACTCTCAGCAGGAGCAGGCCTCGCATTCCGCACTGCAACTGCTCGTCGGAAGCCGCATCGGTGGCATCCCTGGCCTCGGCGACCTGCTCGCGCCAAGACCGGTCATGGACGTCCGCGGCGAGCCACCGCGCTTGCCAGCCGTCTCCCGGGAAGGTCTGCAGCCACTCCAGGATCAGGCGAGCACCTCGCAGCCAGGTGAGGCGCTCGTGGCCGCCGGCAGGCCATGACGGTAGCCGCGGCAGCGCGTCGAGGACCACGTTGATGTCGCGCCGGTCTAGCCGGCCCAGGGGGTGTTCTTGTGGGACCAGGTTGTCGGCAACGGTCAGCTGCCGCCAACGCGGTGGCCTCTTGGCCAGGGCGGTGAGCGTCATTGCAGGCCCCCTGCTCCGAACAGAACCGACATGTCGCCGGGGTCGTAGCCGGGCCCGATGGCAGGCTGCGGCGGCCCGGCGGCCCGGCGTTCCTGCTCGGCGTGGTGTTGCCTTACGCGCTTGATCACCTCGTCCTGGTCGTCTTCCAGATAGATCTGGGTGGTGGTCAGGTGGGCATGACCCAGCAGGGTCTGAACGTCGCGCAGCGATAGGTTCTCGTCGCGGGCCATGCGCAGGGCACACGTGTGTCGCAGGTCGTGCATCGACCAGTTTGCGCCCAGCAGCTTGTTAGCGCGAAGCAGAACGGCTCTCAGTGCGTCGTACTCCAGGGGGACACGTTGCAGTCGGCCCTCGACTCGTTGGCGCCGCAATGTCCACCACAGCGGCTGCTCAGGGCGCAGCCGGCGTAGTTCCACCAGGTAGAGGCGCAACCAGACGAAGGCCTCAGGACTGGCCGGCAACCACTGTTCCGCGCCGGAGCCCTTACGTGCCACCCGAATGAGCTGGTCACCCCAGTCGACGTCGCAGACTCGCACACCGAGAAGCTCGTTAGCGCGGGCCGCGGTGCTGACCGCCAGGGTGAGGATGGCACGGTCGCGGTGCGAGTCCATCGCCTTGAACAGGTCGAGCCAGGCGTCGTCGGGCATGGCCCGGGGCTTGCGCTTGGGGACCTTGGGGTTGTAGCGCAGCCGCCCCTCCGGCCGGAACGGTTCGAGGGGGTTATGGTGTGCGTTCGGCCTGCTCCCGCGCCGGTCACGAGGGACCGGATTGCGCAGCGGACCTTGCCCTTCCTCGATCCAATATTCATAGAAGGCGCGCAGCACCGCGTTGGAGTGTCGGACAGTTCGGGGCTTGTACTGGTCGCTCTGGTACTCCTTGCGAGTGATCGGGTTGACCGTACCGGCCGTGGATGCTGAGGCCTTGCGGCGCTTCGCGACGGGCTTCTCAGTGTGCTGCAGCCACAGCACGAGGTCCTTGGTCTCGGTCGACGTAGCCCGCTCCCACGGCACGTCAACGGCCCGCAGGAACCGCCACCACCGCAGCAACGTATAGGCGTAGCTGCGCACCGAGCCGGGACGGTTGCCGCGGGCAACGAAGTCACGCAGGAACCGGTGGATCGGCTCGACGGGCTCGCCGGCGTCGTCATACACGGTGAACGGCACCGGCGCGACGGCTGGCCCGACCCGCCCCCACTCGGGCAACTTGATGGCCGCGATGTCCCGTTCCGGGCGTTCCGGTAGATCCACGCGGGTTGCCTCCCCAGGCCAAAGATGGGTATCTCTGGGTAAGCAACTTCGGGATCATGTCAATGGATACGCTGCGTATACCGAAAGAGTGGGGCAGAACTACAGCAGGGTAGTCCGGTCAACACATCGTGGCCGCAGCGGATCGGCCCCGGGCATCCACTCGCTCACCAGCAGACCGGTGTCGGCGATCCGGTCGAACAGCGCCGCGTTGCCCATCGGATAGGGGCGGTCGACCCCGCAGGCGAGCACGGCGACCGTCACCCCACCGGCGGTCAACGCGCCCCGGTGCGCCGCCGCGTCGATGCCGAACGCGCCGCCGGAGACCACCGCCCAGTCCCGCTCGGCCAGCCCGTACCCGATCTCGGTGGCGACGTGCACGCCGTACCCGGTGGCGGCTCGCGCGCCGACCACCGCGACGGAGCGGTCCAGCGTCTCGCCGAGCGGCCAGCCGCCGCGTACCCAGAAGCAGAGCGGCGGGGCGGTCTCCAGGTCGACCCGCCGGCTGGCCCCGGGAAGGACCAGTCGACTCAGGTCGTCGAGCCGGGCCGGCCACTCGTCGTCCTCCGGGGTCAGCAGCCGGGCGCCCACCCGCTCGGTACGGGCGAGCGCCTCCACGGCGGCCGACCGCGCGTCGCCCGCCCCGCTGCGGGCGGCCACCACGTCGCGCAGCCGCCGCTCCGGAGCACCGCCGTCGAGCAGCAGGTCCAGCGTGGCCACCGGGCCGAGCTGCTGCACCAGCCGGTACACCGACCAGGTGCCCGGCTCGGTGAGCCAGGTCAGCGCCACTCGGGCCAGCCGGCGCTCGTCTCGGGTGCTCATGTCCCTTCCCCCGTCCTGAGTTGGATGGCCTCCAGCACGTCCTCGCGCCCCGGCCGGTCCCGGCCGTCCAGGTCGGCGATCGTCCAGGCCAGGCGGATGATCCGGTCGAAGCCGCGGGCGGAGATCGCGCCGGAGTCGAGCCGGCCGCGCAGTTCTGCGGTGTCGCGCACCGGCAGCCGCCAGGGCGGCCGGCGCAGGTGCGGGCCGGGGATCTCGGCGTTGAGCTTGCGGCCGACCGGGGCCCACCGGGCGGCCGCCGCCCGCCGGGCGAGCGAGACCCGGGCCGCGACGCCGGCCGACGACTCGCCCGCCCGGGCCGCCTCCATCAGCTCCGCCGCCCGCACCGGCAGCAGCTTCACCTGTACGTCGATCCGGTCCAGCAGCGGCCCGGAGAGCCGCCCGAGGTAGCGCCGCCGGGCCAGCGGGCTGCACTCGCAGTACGCGTCACCGGCGGGCTTGGCGCACGGGCACGGGTTGGCCGCCAGCACCAGCTGGGTCCGGGCCGGGTACTCCGTCCCGCCCCCGCTGCGGGCGAGTTGGATGCGGCCGTGCTCCAGGGGCTGGCGCAGCGCCTCGAGCGCGCCCTTGCTGAACTCGGGGGCCTCGTCGAGGAAGAGCACGCCCCGGTGGGCCAGCGACACCGCGCCCGGTCGGGCCAGCCCCGACCCGCCACCGACCAGCGACGGCACCGTCGCGGTGTGGTGCGGTGCCTGGAACGGCGGGCGGCGCAGCAGGCGCCCGCCCGGCGGGAGCAGCCCGGCGATCGAGTGCAGCGCGGTGACCTCCAGCGCCGCGTCGTCGTCCAGCTCGGGCAGGATCGACGGCAGTCGCTCGGCCAGCATGGTCTTGCCCGCGCCGGGCGGCCCCAGCAGCGCCAGGTGGTGCCCGCCGGCGGCGGCCACCTCCAGCGCCCGCCGGCCCAGCCCCTGCCCGGCCACGTCGGCCAGGTCCGGCCCGTCCGGGTCGGGTGCCGGCGGGTCGGCGGGCGGGTCCAGCAGCGGGCTGCCGTCTCTGACGTACGCGACCAGGCGGTGCAGTGTGTCCACCGCGCGTACCCGGATGCCCGGGATGACCGCCGCCTCGGCGGCGTTGCCCACCGGGACGACGATCCGGTCCCGCCCGGCCCGTGCCGCCGCCGCGACCATCGGCAGCACCCCGCGCACCGGCCGGACGGCCCCGTCCAGGCCCAGCTCGCCGAGGATCACCACGCCGTCGAGCGGGGCGAGGGGAAGCTCTCCGGAGCCGCCGAGCACGGCGGTCGCGATGGCCAGGTCGAACGCGGAGCCGTACTTGGGCATGGTCGCGGGCAGCAGGTTGAGGGTGATCCGCCGGTTGGGCCAGCGCTGCCCGGAGTTGACGATCGCCGCCCGTACCCGGTCCCGCGCCTCGTGCAGGGCGGTGTCGGGCAGCCCGGAGATGACCACCGCCGGCAGGCCGGGCGCCAGGTCGGCCTCCACCTCGACGAGGTGGCCGGTGACGCCGACCAGCCCGACGCAGAGCACCTTCGCGTAGCTCACCGGGCCACCCCGGACCCGCTCCGGCCCTCGCCCAGCCCCACCGCCCCGGACCCGGTCCAGCCCGTGGACCACCCCGCCATCCCGGACCGGGCCCGGCCCGTTACGCGCGCCGCCACCCCGGACCAGGTTCGGCCCGTGAACCGCCCCGCCACCCCGTCGGCGCGACGGCCCGTCGCCCGGCGGATCACCGCCCCGCCCATCAGAACGCGCCCTTGAGATGCTCGACCAGCGCGGGGCCCGCCGCGGGCAGCCGAACGGCCAGCACGTCGAAGCGGACCTCGTCGGCGTCGACCCCGGATTCGGCCAGCCACCGGGCGGCGAGACCCCGAAGCCGCCGGGCCTTGCGCGGCACGACCGCCTCCGCCGGGGTGCCGTAGTCGCCGGTGCGCCGGGTCTTCACCTCGCAGAAGGCGAGCACCGCACCGTCCCAGGCGATGATGTCGATCTCGCCGTCCGGGCAGCGCCAGTTGCGGGCGACCGGACGCAGCCCCGCCCCGATGAGGTGGCGCAGGGCGCACCGCTCGCCGTACGCGCCGACCGCCTGGTTCCGCTTCGTCATGGCGTCGAGGGTGCGGTGGCGGAGACGGACGGCGCCGCGACGATCGTGCCGGCTGTGGACGGCGGGGCGGCCTGTGGACAGCAACCCGATCATGCCCTCGGTGTGCTACGCGTACCGTCCCCCGGAGGTGCCGGCGTGCGGCCTGCCGCAGGTCGGCCAGGACTGCGGCACGCGGTGGTTGACGTCGAAGCTGACGAGCGCGCCGCGCCCGCCGTGGGTCGGCCGGGAATCCGGCACGCGCTCTAGCCTGGCCGGCATGACGGGCGACTGGCGGGACGACCGGGTCGGGGCGGCGCTGCGTGGCGAGAACCCGACCGTGCTGCGGCGCCTCACCGCCGGGTTCGCGGTGCTCGGCGACGTCCAGTTCCTGCCCGGCTACTGCGTCCTGATCAGCGACGATCCGGCCGCCGACCGGCTGGCCGACCTGCCCCGGGAGCGCCGGCTGGCCTTCCTCGCCGACCTGGATCTGCTGGGCGAGGCGGTCCACCGGGTCTGCGCGCGCCGCGACCCGGCCTTCCGCCGGGTCAACTACGAGATCCTCGGCAACCTCGACGCCTTCCTGCACGCCCACGTGCGCCCCCGCTACGACTGGGAGCCGGCCGAGCTGCGCCGGGGCCCGGCCACCGCGTACCCGGTCGAGGTGTGGCGCGACCCGGCGCACGCGCTCGGGCCCCGCCACCGGGAGCTGCGCGCCCTGCTCACCGCCGAGCTGGACGCGCTGACGGCCGATCACCACTGACCGGGCGGACGAGGGCGCAGGGGGCGAATGGCGGCACGGGGGACGGTCGCATACCGTGCCGGACGTGGACGCACGACGGAGCTACCCCGAAGACCAGGAGTCGCGCTGGTACCCCGCCGGCCGCGAACGCGGGTACGACGAGCAGGACTGGCGTGGCGGCGGCGAGGCACGCCCGCGCGACGAGCAGTTCCGTACCCCGGACCAGCGCGTCGCCGAGGAGGGTCGCTACGCCGACGCCGGCCGTTACGACGGGACCGGACGCTTCGGCGCCGTCGACCCGTTCGGTGACGGCCGCCCCGAGTCGGACGGATACCGCCCGACCCGCGCACGGCGGGCCGAACGGGACGACCCGGAGGTCTCCGGCGAGCTGCCCGGGGATCGCCCCGGCCGCCGCGCCGCCCGGGAGGCCGGGCCGGACCCGCTCTCCACGAGTGGCGCCGGCCCGCTGACCGCGGACCGGCTCGCCACGACGGGAGCGGGGCCGCTGACCGGTGGCGCGTCGGAGCACGCCGATCGGCTCGCCACCACCGGGGCCGGCCCGCTCGCCGGTGGCCCCGCCGACCGGCCCGCCCCGCTGGCCGGGTACCCGATCATCGGGGCGAACCGGCCCGGTGAGCCGGCGAACCCGCTGGAGATGCCGACCGGCCCGATGCCCCCGGTGCTGCCCCGGCCGGACGTGACGGCGGGCCCGGACGGCGCGTACCGGCCGGCGGGCGCGCCCTCCGACGGCGTCTACCGGACCCGGCGCCCGGCGCTGGCGGCGCTGCTCGGCCTGCTGGTCCTGGTCTTCGAACTCCCGGCGCTGCGGGTGCTGCTGCACGGCCTGACCGGCGATCCGGTCTCCACGTCGCACGTGGTCGTGGGCACGTTCCTGGTCGTCGGGCTGCCGATCTTCGCCGGCGGCCTGTACGGGCTGCGCACCGGCGGACTGGCGATGGCCGACGGCGCGCGGGGCTGGCTGCGCCCGCCGACCGCCTACCTGACCGTCGGGCTGGCCCTCTTCCTCGCCGCCGCCCTGGCGGCCGGCTGACCCGCCGCGCTGACCCCGCCGGCTGACCCGCCGGGCGGGTTCGCGCACCCGGCGGCCCGGCGGCGGGACAGGGGCGTACACTGGTCGACTGGCGACCGCCTCGCGCGGTCGACCTCGCGCGCCCTCTCCACGGTTCCGTGGGGCGACGGCCTCCCTGGTCCCGATCGTTCGGGCCCACCATGGCCGGCGACCGGGCGCCAGGACGCCCGGCCGCCGGCCGGGCGGGACAACCAGGGACCAAGGGAGTACCCCACCATGGCCGTCGTGACCATGCGCCAGCTGCTGGAGAGCGGTGTCCACTTCGGGCACCAGACCCGGCGCTGGAACCCGAAGATGAAGCGCTTCATCTTCACCGAGCGCAACGGTATCTACATCATCGACCTGCGCCAGACCCTCGACTACATCGAGAAGGCGTACGACTTCGTGCGCAACACGGTGGCCGAGGGCGGCAGCATCCTCTTCGTCGGCACCAAGAAGCAGGCCCAGGAGGCCATCGCCGAGCAGGCGACCCGGGTCGGCCAGCCGTACGTCAACCACCGCTGGCTCGGCGGCATGCTGACCAACTTCCAGACGGTGTACAAGCGGCTGCAGCGCATGAAGGAGCTGGAGGCCCTGGGTGACCTGAGCGGCACCGCCGCCGGTTACACCAAGAAGGAGACCCTGCAGCTGTTCCGCGAGAAGACCAAGCTCACCAAGACCCTTGGTGGCCTGCGGGACATGCAGAAGCTCCCGGCCGCGATCTGGGTGGTCGACACCAAGAAGGAGCACATCGCCGTCGACGAGGCCCGCAAGCTGGGCATCCCGGTGATCGCCGTGCTCGACACCAACTGCGACCCGGACGAGGTCGACTTCCCGATCCCGGGCAACGACGACGCGATCCGCTCGGCCGAGCTGCTGACCAAGGTCGTCGCCGCCGCCGTCGCCGATGGTCTGATCGCCCGCTCCGGTCGCCGCCGTGGCGGCGACGAGAAGCCCGAGGCGGGTCAGGTCGGCGCCGACGAGCCGCTGGCCGAGTGGGAGCGCGAGCTGCTCGAGGAGCCGAAGAAGGCCGACGAGCAGCCGGCGGCCGAGCAGCAGCCGGCCGAGCAGCCGGCGACCGCCGCCGCGGAGTGATCGCACCGTCGCTTCCCCGCCGTCCGTTTTCGCGGACGGCGGGGAGCGGCGGGTACGCCGGACACATCCGGCCCGGATCCGGGTAACCGGCACCCAGACCATCCCACCGCAGTTCCGACACGACACCGAAGAGAGAGTCATGTCCAACTTCACCGCCGCGGACGTCAAGAAGCTCCGCGACCTCACCGGCGCCGGCATGATGGACTGCAAGAAGGCGCTGACCGAGGCCGAGGGCGACTTCGACAAGGCCGTCGAGATCCTGCGCGTCAAGGGCGCCAAGGACGTCGGCAAGCGGGCCGGCCGCACCGCCGCCAACGGTCTCGTCGCGCACTCCGGCCAGGCGCTGCTCGAGCTCAACTGCGAGACGGACTTCGTCGCCAAGAACGACGCCTTCATCGCGCTGGCCCAGCAGCTGGTCGAGCACGGCGAGCGCAGCGGCGTGAGCAACGCCGAGGAGCTGCTCGCCTCCGAGCTGGACGGCCGGACGGTCGCCGACCTGATCCAGGAGCAGTCGGCCAAGATCGGTGAGAAGCTGGTGCTCAACCGCTTCGCCAAGCTCGAGGGCAGCACCGCCGTCTACCTGCACCGCAAGAGCCAGGACCTGCCCCCGGCGGTCGGCGTGCTGGTGCAGTACAGCGGCAAGACCGACGAGGCCGGCGACGCCGACGCCCGCGCGGTCGCGATGCAGATCGCCGCGATGCGGCCGAAGTACCTCACCCGGGACGAGGTGCCGGCCGAGGTCGTCGAGTCCGAGCGGCGCATCGCCGAGCAGACCGCCCGCGAGGAGAACAAGCCCGAGGCGGCGCTGCCGAAGATCGTCGAGGGTCGGGTCAACGCCTTCTTCAAGGACTACGTCCTGGTCGAGCAGGCGTCGGTCGCCGACAACAAGAAGACCGTGAAGCAGGTGCTGGCCGAGGCCGGCATCGAGGTGACCCGCTTCCTGCGGTTCGAGGTCGGCCAGGCCTGATCCGCCGGCACGGGCGCATGCCGCGCCCGTGGGCAGGGAAACGTCGACGAGGAGGCCGCCGGTGTACGTGACAGGCACCGCGGCCTCCTCGTCACATAGGGTCGGCAACGGCAGTCGAGCGGTACGCGGCGCGCGGGACGTGCGCCCGGGGAAGGGCGGGGCGGATGACGCAGGTTGTGAGTGACCGGAGCCTGGAGGCTGACGACCCGACGGCGCCGCCGCCCGGGCGGGCCCGCCGGGTGGTGCTGAAGCTCTCCGGTGAGGTCTTCGGCGGCGGCGCGATCGGCGTCGACCCGGACGTCGTACAGGCCATCGCCCGGCAGATCGCCACCGTCGTCCGGCGCGGGGTGCAGGTCTCCGTCGTGGTCGGCGGCGGCAACTTCTTCCGCGGCGCCGAACTGCAGAAGCGCGGCATGGACCGGGCCCGGGCCGACTACATGGGCATGCTCGGCACCGTGATGAACTGCCTCGCCCTGCAGGACTTCCTGGAGAAGGAGGGCATCGAGACGCGCGTGCAGAGCGCGATCACGATGGCCCAGGTCGCGGAGCCGTACATCCCGCTGCGCGCCATCCGGCACCTGGAGAAGGGCCGCGTGGTCATCTTCGGGGCGGGCGCCGGCATGCCGTACTTCTCCACCGACACGGTCGCCGCGCAGCGGGCGCTGGAGATCCGCGCCGACGTGGTGCTGATGAGCAAGAACGGGGTGGACGGCGTCTACACCGCCGATCCCCGGGTCGACCCGACCGCCAGCAAGTTCGACTCGATCACCTTCTCCGAGGTGCTGCGCCGCAACCTCCGGGTGGCCGACGCCGCCGCGTTCAGCCTCTGCATGGAGAACGGGCTGCCGATGCTGGTCTTCGGCGCACAGGGCGACGACACGATCATCCGCGCGGTCGGCGGCGACAAGATCGGTACGCTGATCACCGCCTGAACGGCCCCCGCCACCGCGGCGGTCCTCCGACAGACAGCAGCATCAGCCCACGACGAGCAACAGAAGGAGGCGAGGAGACCGGTGATCGACGACACCCTCCTCGAGGCCGAGGAGAAGATGGAGCGTGCCATCGAGCACGCCAAGGAGGAGTTCGGCGCCATCCGCACCGGTCGCGCCAACGCCGCCATGTTCTCCAAGGTCATCATCGACTACTACGGCAGCCCGACCCCGCTGCCGCAGATGGCGTCCATCGGTGTGCCCGAGCCGCGGATGGTCATCATCAAGCCGTACGACAACTCGCAGATCAACGCCATGGAGAAGGCGATCCGCGACTCCGACCTCGGCGTGAACCCGAACAACGAGGGCAACCAGCTGCGCATCCTGCTCCCGCAGATGACCGAGGAGCGCCGCCGCGAGATGATCAAGGTGGCCCGGCACAAGGGCGAGGAGGCCAAGGTGGCCGTCCGCAACGTCCGCCGCAAGGGCAAGGAGGAGCTGGACCGCCTCGTCAAGGACGGGGAGGTCGGCGAGGACGAGGGCCGTCGCGCCGAGAAGGAGCTCGACGACCTGACCCAGCGCTACGTCGCCACCGTCGACGAGCTCGTCAAGCACAAGGAAGCCGAGCTGCTCGAGGTCTGAGCGACCGGCTCCGCGGCACCGGCGTCCCGCCCCCTCGGGCGGTGGGACGCCGGTGCCGCTGTCGTCGGGCCCCGGACGTCACCCGTCCGTCCCGCGCCCGGCGACACCGACGTACGGGATGGCGGCGCGGTGCGGCAGTGCTCGCCGCGGCCCGGCTCACCTGCGCGGCCCGGCTCGCCCGCGCGGCCCGGCTCGCCCGCGCGGCCCGGCTCGCCCGCGCGACCAGGCTCGCCCGCGCGACCAGGCTCGCCTGCGCGGCCCGGCCCCGGGGCCGGGCGCCCCCGGGGCCGGGCGCCCCCGGGGCCGGGCGCCCCCGGGGCCGGGCGCCCCCGGGGCCGGGCGCCCCCGGGGCCGGGCGCCCCCGGGGCCGGGCGCCCCCGGGGCCGGGCTCACCCGCGCGGCCCGGGCGAGGTCCCGGCGGCCCTCGTCCGCCCTGCCGGGGCGGGGAGTGCAGTAGGCTCGGCACGATTCCCGGGCCACCACGCGGTGAACGACGGGAATCGACCGGTCGAAGGGCCGGGCAATCGGACGGAACAGTCGCGCGTGTAGGGGATGGCCTTGGTCTTGCGTCATGTGGTGGAACTCGTACCGTCGCCGTTCGGTGCGTGATGTCCCACCTCGACCCCTACGGCGGCGCCGAGCCTCGCGGCTGGGACCGGCCGGAGCGCCCCGCCGCGCTGCCCTGGCCCGAGCGTGACGTCGAGCCGTGGAACCGACAGGCCGGCCCCGAGCTGCACGCCGGCCCGCAGGCCCCGCCGCGTCCGCACGCGCACCGTCCCGACGAGCCCGTCGGCGACCCGTACCCCCTGCCCGGCGAGGGTCCCGGTGGGCCCCGCGGCCCCGGCCGTGCCCCCGGCCGCCCGCCGGTCGACGACGACGCGCCCACCTCGCAGCTCGCCCCCGTGCGCGACGACGACGCGCCCACCTCGCAGATCCCGGTGGTGCGCGCCGAGGCCGACGACGAGCCGCAGCGGCCGTCCGGCCGGCAACGCGGCCGGCGTCGGGCCAGCGCGCAGCGGCCGCCGACGCAGCAGCGGGCGCCCGGCCGGGCCGGCCGGAACCTGCCGGCCGCGATCGGGGTCGGCGTCGCGCTCGGCGCGCTGATCCTCGTACCCCTCTTCTTCTACCTCCAGGCGTTCCTGGTCGTGCTGGCCGCCGCGGTCGCCGTGGGCATCTGGGAGATGGCCCGCGCGGTACGGCGCAGCGGCGCCCATCCGCCGGTGGTGCCGCTGATCGCCGGTGGCGTGCTGACGGTCGGGCTGGCCTGGTTCGCCGGGCCGGACGCGCTCAGTCTCGGCCTGCTGGTCACGGTGCTCGGCACGATGATCTGGCGGCTCGGCGACGGTCCGGCCGGCTTCCAGCGCGACCTCACGGCCGCCACCCTGATCGCGGTCTACGTGCCGTTCCTCGCCGGGTTCGCGGCGCTGCTCGCGGCGGCCCCCGACGACGGGCACCTGCGGGTGCTGGTGACCCTGGTCGCGGTGGTGCTCTCCGACACCGGCGGGTACGCCGCCGGGGTGTCCTTCGGCAAGCACCCGATGGCCCCGTCGATCAGCCCGAAGAAGTCCTGGGAGGGGTTCGCCGGCTCGGTCGCCGCGGCGGCGGCCGGCAGCGCCCTGCTGATCTGGCTGCTCCTGGACGTCGCGCCGTGGTGGGGCGCGCTGTTCGGGATCGCGGTCTCCGGCGCGGCGGTCCTCGGCGACCTGGCCGAGTCCATGATCAAGCGTGACCTGGGCGTGAAGGACATGAGCAATCTCCTGCCCGGGCACGGCGGCCTGATGGACCGGCTGGACTCGATCCTCTTCGCCGTTCCCACCGCCTACCTGCTGCTGGCGGTCTTCGTGCCGGTGGTGGGCTGAGGCATGAATCACGCCCGGTCGCCCGTCCGCCCCGCTCGGCCAGGGCGGAATCGGCACCTCCGGACGGCGGCGTCGGCCGAACGGCGTGACAGACTGGACGCGCCATGACGAGCCTGCCTGTGATCCCCGTAGACCCCGACGCCCCCGGGCGGCGGCCCGCGATGCCTCCCCGCCACCTCGCCGACCTGGACCTGTCCGGGCGGCAGGCGCTGGTGACCGAACTGGGCGAGCCGGCGTTCCGCGCCAAGCAGGTCTCCCACCACTACTTCGGTCGGCTGGTGCGCGACCCGGAGCAGATGACCGACCTGCCGGCGACCACCCGGGAGCGGATCGCCGGGTCGCTGCTGCCCACCCTGCTCAACCCGGTACGCGAACTGGCCTGCGACGACGGGGCCACCCGCAAGGCGCTCTGGCGGCTGCACGACGGCTCGCTGGTGGAGAGCGTGCTGATGGGCTACCCGGACCGGGTGACCGTCTGCATCTCCAGCCAGGCCGGCTGCGGCATGGCGTGCCCGTTCTGCGCGACCGGCCAGGCCGGGCTGACCCGTAACCTCTCCACCGCCGAGATCGTCGACCAGGCCGTCTACCTGGCCGGCGTCGCCGCCTCCGGCAAGGTGGCGGGGTCGCCGCCGCGGCTGTCGCACGTCGTCTTCATGGGCATGGGCGAGCCGCTGGCTAACTACTCGCGGGTGGTCGCGGCGATCCGCCGGCTGGTCGCGCCGGCCCCGGAGGGGCTCGGCCTGTCCCAGCGGCACATCACCGTTTCCACGGTCGGGCTGGTCCCGGCCATCCGCCGACTGGCCAGCGAAGACCTCTCAGTGACCCTTGCGCTGTCGCTGCATGCGCCCGATGATGATCTGCGCGACGAACTCGTGCCGGTCAACCAGCGCTGGAAGGTAGCCGAAGTGCTGGACTCAGCGTGGGACTACGCGGCCCGGACAGGGCGCCGCGTGTCGATCGAGTACGCGATGATCAAGGACGTGAACGACCAGCCGTGGCGGGCGGACCTGCTCGGGCGGCTGCTGGCCGGCAAGTTGGCCCACGTGAACCTCATCCCGCTCAACCCGACACCCGGCAGCCGGTGGGACGCGAGCCCGAAGCCGGTCGAGCGGGAGTTCGTCCGACGGTTGCGCGAGGCCGGGGTGTCCACGACGGTGCGGGACACCCGGGGGCGCGAGATCGACGGCGCGTGCGGGCAGTTGGCGGCGGCCGAGGACAGCAACACCGACGCGCCGCGCGGGCGTGACCGGGCGTAGCGGTACGAGACCAGGAGACATAGTGGCGAGTCAGGGTCAGCGTTTCCGGCGTAAGGCGCTCCGCCGGGGCTACAAGGTCGACGAGGTGGACGCCTTCCTGGACCGGGTCGAGGCGACACTCGCCGGCCAGCCGGTCGGCGCGCCCGTGGCCTCCCAGGAGGTCCACGACGTCGTCTTCCGGGTCCGCTTCAACGGCTACGACGAGTGGCAGGTCGACCTGCACCTCGACCGGGTCGAGCGGCAGCTGGCCGAGCTGGAGGAGCGCGGTGGCCTGGCCGGCGGGCGCAGCGGTGACCTGCGCGCCTCCGCCGACCGCCTCGGCCCGCCGATGCGCGACGACCACCGGGGGCTCTCGCCCGTCCCGCAGCCGCTGCCGCCGCGCGGGATGCCGGCGCAGCCGGGCCCGCCGGACCGCTACGGCAACCGGTACGACGAGCCGACCGGCGCCTTCGCCGGCGGGTACGACGCCCCCCGGGGCGGCTACGACGCGCCGCGCGGCCCGGGTGGGCCCGGCGCGGGTGGCCCGATGGGCCCGGGCGGGCAGCTGGGCCACGGCGGTCCGCCGCAGCGTGGCCTGCCCGCCGGGCCGGGCCGGTACGGCCAGGAGGAGCCGGGTCGCTACGCCCCGGAGGAGCCGGGCCGCTACGGCCAGGACGAGCCGGGCCGGTTCGACGGTTTCGAGGCCGGCCGGCACGGCCGGGCCGACATGACCGCCGAGATCCGGATGCCGGAGCGCGACCTGCGCGACATGCGGGGCCCCGGTCCGGCCGGCCCGCCGCCCATGCCGCCGCAGGGGCACGGCGGCCCACCGCCGATGGCCGGCCCGCCCATGGGTGGCCCGCCGATGGTGGGGCCGCCGATGGCCGGCCCGCCCGGCAGCGACCTCTACCGGGTGGACCAGATCCGGCGCAGCTTCCAGGTGCGTCGCTTCGGCAGCGGGTACGACCCGGACCAGGTCGACCGCTTCTTCGAGACGCTGCTCGGCGGCATGCAGGGCCGCAACCCGATGCCGGTGAACCCGCGTGACCTGGACACCCTGCGGTTCGGGCTGGTCCAGGGCGGCTACTTCGAGGCCGAGGTCGACGCCGCCCTCAAGGACGTGCAGGACATCCTGCTCGGCCGCTGACCGACGCGACGAGGGCCCGCTCCCCGATGGGGGCGGGCCCTCGTGTCGTCCGGCGCGGTGGCGCGGTTCAGGACCGCAGGCCGTTGCGGCGCAGCACCGCGTCGCCGACGACGATCGCCAGCAGCAGCACGGCGAGGCCGACCAGCCAGATGTCCTCGACCCTGCCCTCGTGGTTGCCGCAGAGCATCGCCAGCAGCGCCAGCGCGGAGAGCACCGCGCCGATCCGTCCGGACTTGCGGTGCCCGGGCTTGTGCTGATCTGGCGCGGTTACCGGCTCGCTTCCTGCCACTGTCGGTCCTTCCCTCGCGATCGGATCTCCGAGTAGTCTGGCACGCCCCCTGCCGGGCCCGGTGCGGGGTCCGGCCCGACCGGGGCACGCGAACGGGGGACACGCCCCCGCGACCCGGGCCGTTGGACCCCTTCCGGTCCGGGCGGGTCGGCTCTACCGGCGTCGCGGGACGGCGAGGACACTGCCTCCGGTAGCGTCGGGACGTACACCTTGATTGTCGTTTTGAGGGGGACTGCGGTGCGAGTGACCGGTACGGGACATGCCAGCATGCGGATCGACACGGCCGCGGGCAGCATCCTGTGCGACCCGTGGGTCAATCCCGCCTACTTCGCCTCCTGGTTCCCCTTCCCCGACAACTCCCTGCTCGACTGGGAGACGCTGGGCCAGGTCGACTACCTGTACGTCTCGCACCTGCACCGGGACCACTTCGACGCGAAGCACCTGCGGGACTTCGTGTCGAAGGACGCCACCGTGCTGCTGCCCGAGTTCCCCACCTCCGAGATGGAGGACGAGCTGCGGGAGTTGGGCTTCACGAAGTTTCTCAAGGCGCCGAACGAGCAGGTCGTGGAGCTGCCCGGCGGCCTGAAGATCATGATCCAGGCGTTGACCAGCCCGACCGACGGCCCGATCGGCGACTCCTCGCTCTGGGTGGAGTACGACGGCGTCCGGCTGCTCAACCAGAACGACGCCCGCCCGACCGACCTGAGCGTCTTCGCCGAGCTGGGCCACGTGCACGCGCACATGCTCCAGTTCTCCGGGGCGATCTGGTACCCGATGGTCTACGAGCTGCCGCAGGCGGCGAAGACCGCGTTCGGCAAGCAGAAGCGGGAGCGGCAGTTCGACCGCACCTGGCGCTACATCGACGACCTGAAGGCCGACCACGTCTTCCCGATCGCCGGTCCGCCCTGCTTCCTCGACGACGCGCTGTGGCAGTTCAACGACATCCACGGCGACGAGGGCAACATCTTCCCCGACCAGTCCGTCTTCCTCGCCGAGTACGCCAAGGTCGGCGGCACCAACGGCATCGTGCTGCTGCCGGGCAGCGTCACCGAGGTCACCACCGAGGGCGCGACGACCACCCACCCGGTGCCGGTGGAGGAGTTCTTCGCGAACAAGGCCGCCCACCTCGAGGAGATGCGGGAGCGCAAGCGGCCGGTCATCGAGGCGGAGAAGGCGTCCTGGCGGCACCCCGAGGTGGACGTGCTCGGCGAGATGAAGCGCCGCATCGAGCCGCTGCTCGACGAGTCGATCTACCTGGCCAAGGGGGTTGGCGGCCCGGTCCGCTTCGACCTCGTCGGCTACGACGGGGAGAGCGTCGAGTCGATCGTGGTGGACTTCCCCGGCAAGGAGGTCCGCCCGTACGCCGACGAGAAGGTGCGCTACCGGTTCCGTACCGAGCGGGCGCTGATCGAGCACCTGCTGCACATCGGCGAGGTGGACTGGGTCAACTCGCTCTTCCTCTCCTGCCGTTTCTCGGCCGCCCGGATCGGCCAGTACAACGAGTTCGTCTACGCCTTCTTCAAGTGCCTCTCCACCGAGCGGCTCCAGTACGCCGAGGGCTGGTACGACGAGCACGAGCGCACCAGCGACGCCGAGGACATCACCCTCGGCGACTGGGTGGTGCAGCGCCGCTGCCCGCACCTGAAGGCCGACCTGACCCGCTTCGGCATCGTCGACGGTGACCAGCTCACCTGCCAGCTGCACGGCTGGAAGTTCGACCTGCCCAGCGGGCGCTGCCTGACCAGCGTGGGGCACAAGGTCCGGGCGCACCGCGCCGACGCGAACACCCCGGCCCCGGCCGGCGAGGCGGTCAGCTAGGGCTCGTCCCGGCGCGGGCGGGCCGGGGACGTCCCCGCAAGCCCCGGTTCCGCCTGCACCGACGCCCCCGGCGCGCGACGATCCCCTCATGGGGGCGGCCGGGGGCGGGACGGGGACCGACGATCCGGGGTACCGGTTCGGTCGGCGCAGCGAGATGGCCCGGGACGCCTCGCGGGTGGAGGCGTTCAGCGACGCGGTGATCGCCATCGTGCTCACCCTGATGGCGGTGGAGCTGCTCCAGTTCACCCCGGAGCGGGAGGCCGACGGACTGGCTGCCGCGCTCGGTCACGAGTGGCCCGCCTACCTGGCGTACGTGATCACCTTCGCGATCGTCGGTCAGGTCTGGCTCACCCACCACAACATGTGGCGGTACGTGGTCCGGGTCGACCAGCTGCTGCTCGTGTTGAACCTGACGCTGCTGATGTTCGTGGCGGCGATCCCGGTCACCGCGAACCTGCTCGCCGACAACCTGCGCGGCTCGGTGGCCGACCAGCGGCTGACCGCCGGCCTGTACGTCGGCACGGTGCTGGGCGAGGCCCTCTTCTTCAACCTGAGCTGGTGGTGGGCGCGCCGCCGCTGCCTGCTGCACCCCGGTCTCGACCCCCGCCTGGCGAAGGCGGTGGCCCGACGGTTCCTGCTCGGTCCGCTGCTCTACCTGGTCGCCTTCGCCATCGTCCTCGTCGACCCGGTTCTCAGCCTGCTGGCCTACCTGCTACTGGTGGCCCCCTACCTCATCCGGGGCCCGGGCGACCTCCCCCCGTCCCACCCCACCTGACCACGCCCCCCACGCCCCACGCCCCGCGCCCGCCCCACGCCCCGCGCCCGCGCCGCGCGCCGCGCCCGCCCCGCGCCCTGACCGTCCGTGGGGCGCTCTTTCAGAGAAAGAGTGGCTATCCCTCGCGGAATAGCCACTCTTTCCGTGAAAGTGCGCGGATGCCGGAGCGTGCGGGCGGGGGAGGGGTGGGTGGGAGGGAGGGAGGGTGGGAGGGGTCAGCGGGCGAGGTCGGTGAGGATGCGGTGGGCGGCGTTGTGGCCGGCGGCGCCGATGACGCTGCCGGCGGGGTGGCAGCCGGCGCTGCCGGCGTACACGCCGTCGACGCCGGTGGCGTACGGCATCCGGTCGGTGAACGAGACGGTGTTGTCGACGTGGTGGATGTGCCCGCCGGTGATGCCGAAGTGCGCCTCGATCCCGGGCGGAGCCAGCGGCACCGCGTCGGCGATCAGGTCGCCGGTGCCGGGGGCGTACCGCTCGCAGATGTCGACCAGCCGGCTGACGTAGCCGGGCAGCGCCTCGTCCCAGGTGGTGCCGGCCAGCTCGTAGGGGACCGACTGGACGAAGAGCGCCGACGAGTGGTGCCCGGCGTCGTCGGACAGCGACGGGTCGACGGTGGTGTGCAGGTACCACTCGATGGTCGGCTCGTCGGGCAGCCGGCCGGCCTGCACGTCCGCCCACATCGCGCGCAGCGCCGCCATCGGCGACGCGCCGCCGTCGTCGACCAGCGACGCGGAGCCGGGCAGCAGGTGGATGGTGGAGCCGAACGGGCTGGGCGCGCCCTCGGGCAGGCAGGAGAAGCGGGGCAGCCCGGTCAGCGCCAGGTTGAGCTTGAGGGTGGTGCCGGGGCGGCGGACCGCGGCCATCCGCTCGCCGAGCGGCGCCGGCAGCGCGCCGTCGGGCAACAGCTCCATCAACCGGTACGGGTCACAGGCGCCGAGCACCACGGAGGCGGCGACGGACCGCCCGTCGGCGAGCACCACCCCGGAGGCCGCCCCGCCGTCGAGGGTGATTGCGGTGACCGGCGTACCGGTGCGGATGCGGGCCCCGGCGGCGCGGGCGGCCTCGGCGAAGGTCCGGGACACGGTGCCCATGCCGCCCTCGGCGATCATCCAGGTGCCGCCGGCCCCGGGGAGCCGGCACATGTTGTGTACCAGGAAGTTGTGCCCGGTGCCCGGGTCGTCCGGGCCGGCGTTGAGCCCGGAGAGGCCGTCGGTGACGGCGTACATGCTGACCAGCAGTTCGGAGCGGAAGTCGAACCGGGCCAGGTAATCGGCGACCGAGCCGCGGACCAGGTCGACGAAGACCTGCCGCAGGGCGGGCCGGACGTACCGTTCGGCGGTCTCCTCCACCGGCAGCGGCTCGGCCAGCCAGGCGGGGGCCAGGTCGTCGCGGAGCTGGGCCAGCTCGGCCTGGAGCGCGTCGTCGGCGGCCACGTCGGCGGGGGAGAAGAACTCGGCGAGCTGCCGGCGGGTGGCCGCGGTGTCGCTGCCGAACAGCAGGTACGGCGAGCCGAGCCCGCCCGGGGTGGGCAGGAAGTAGTGCGGGTCGCGGCGCAGCACCGGGATGCGCACGTCGAGCGTGGCGAGCAGCTCCGGCGGCATCAGCCCGAGCAGGTACGAGCCGGTGGAGTGGCGCAGCCCGGGCACCTTGGGGAACGGGTTCTCGGTGCGGGTGGCCCCGCCGATCACGTCGGCGGCCTCCAGCACCAGCACGTCCAGCCCGGCGCGGGCCAGCAGGATCGCCGAGACCAGCCCGTTGTGCCCGGACCCGACGACCACGACGTCGGCGCGGGCCGGCAGCTCACTCGCTTCGCTCATGCCCGGGCAGCCTAGTGCCGGGCGGCCCCCGGCGTCAGGCCGTCACCGGCATCGTCGGGGCGCAACTGGGTGAGCAGGGCGACCAGTTCGGTCTCGAAGAGCGCCTCGGGTTCGTCGACCGCCCAGGAGAGGTGGCCGAAGACCTCCATCGCGACCAGGCCGTAGAGCCGGGTCCAGGCGGAGAGGAAGGCGTACGCGACCTCGATCGGCAGTTCGCCGTGCTTGACGGCGAGCGGGGTGAGGTGCCCGTCGAGCAGGCGTCGCAGGTCGGCGGCGGGCGGGCCGGGCAGTCGGCTGCCCCGGGTCAGCTCGACGAACGGGCCGAGGAAGACCGCGCCGAAGCGGGCCCCGGGGTGGTCGGGGTCGACGCAGCTGTCGGTGAACTCGGCCAGCCCCGGCACCGGGTTGCCGAAGATCAGTGTGAACTCGGCGGGGTGGCCGACCGCCCAGCGGCGCATCGCCCGGCACATCTGGGCGAGCTGCTCCGTCGGCTCCGGCCCGGCGGCGTCGCGGGCCGCCTCGATGTGCTGGCGCAGCTCGTCGTACAGGTCGCCGGCGAGGCCCCCGACCAGCGCCTCCAGGCTCGGGAAGTAGCGGTAGATGGCGGGGGCGGTCATGCCCATGTCGCGGGCGATGGCGCGCAGTGAGACGGCCTCGATCCCACCGGTCACCAGCAGCCGACGCGCTCCCTCCTTGATCTCGGAGAGGGTCGCCGTCCGCAGCCGCTCCCGCCGGGTCGGCGCGCTCATGCCGGCCCCTCCCTGCGGTCGGGACCGGCATGAGGCCGGACCGCGCCGAGCCGGCCGATTCGCTCGCTGCGCCAGCTCATGCCGCTCCCTCCCTGCGGTCGGGACCGGCATGAGGCCGATGCGCGCTGAGCAGGCCGATTCGCTCGCTGCGTTCGCTCATGCGTCAACTCCCTTGACTGGAGCGAACGCCGTTGCGATAGTTAACGGCGTTCACCTCAATGATCCGTGCTTACAGCCTACGACCTTAACGGTCGACGAGGGGAGATGCGATGTTCGCCTGGTGGGGTCGGGTGGTGGTGCGCGCCCGGTGGGCCGTGCTGGCCGCCGCGGCGGTGCTCATGGCGGTCGGCGCCACCTGGGGCGCCGGGGTGTTCGGGGAGCTGACCGGCGGCGGCTTCGACGATCCGGCCAGCGAGTCGAGCCGGGCCGCCGAGCGGGCCACCGCCGAACTCGGCCGGCAGGGCGCCGACGTGATCGTGCTCTGGTCGAGCGACACCGCCACGGTGGACCAGCCGGCCTTCCGGGACCCGGTCGCCGGGACCGTCACCACGCTGCGCCAGCGCTCCGAGGTCGCCACCGTGACCACCTGGTACGACACCTCCGCGCCCGCGCTGGTCGCCACCGACCGCAAGGCCACGTACGCGGTGGTCAAGCTCGCCGGCGCCGACGAGGACACCCGGATCGCGCAGTACGAGCGGCTGCGCCCGGCCCTCGACGCGCCCGGCCTGCGGACCGAGATCGGCGGCACGGTCGCCTTCCAGTACGAGGCGAACACCCGGACCACCGAGGACATCACCCGCGCCGAACTGCTCTCCATGCCGGTGCTGCTGGTGCTGCTGGTGCTCATCTTCGGTGGGCTGGTCGCGGCCACCACCCCGCTGGTCATCGGCGGCCTGGCCGTCCTCGGCGCGTTCGTCGCGGTACGCCTGCTCAATCTGGTCACCGACGTGTCGATCTTCGCGATCAACGTGATCACCCTGATCGGCCTCGGCCTGGCCGTCGACTACGCCCTCTTCGTGGTCAGCCGGTTCCGCGAGGAGCTGGCCGCCGGCCGCTCCACCGCCGAGGCGGTCCGCCGCACCATGCTCACCGCCGGCCGCACCGTGCTCGTCTCCGGGCTCACCGTCGCGCTCGCCATGGCCAGCCTGCTGATCTTCCCGCAGGCGTTCCTGCGCTCCATGGGTCTCGGCGGGATGGCCGCCGTCCTGATCGCCATGCTGGCGGCGCTGACCGTGCTGCCGGCCCTGCTGGCGGTGCTCGGCCACCGCATCGACGCGGTGCGCGTACCCCTGCCGTGGCGGCGGGGGACGCGGCGCGGGCGGCCGGCGGAGGCTGCCGGCGGCGGCGCCTGGGCCCGGATCGCGCGCAGCGTGATGCGCCGTCCGGTGCCCTACCTGATCGGGGTCGCGGTGCTGCTGGTGGTCCTGGCGACGCCGTTCACCCGGATCACCTTCGGCGGCTTCGACGAGCGGGTGCTGCCCGCCGACGCCGCGCCCCGGGTGGTCTCCGAGCGGATCGCCGAGGAGTTCCCCGGCGGCTCGGTCGCCCCCATCGACGTGCTGGTCTCCGGCGTGCCGGCCGAGGCGGTCCGCCCCTTCACCGAGCGGGTGTCGACGGTGGCCGGGGTGACCGCGGTCCAGGTCGCGGCGAGCCGGGGTGAGACGACCCTGCTCTCGGTGACCTACCGCGGCGAACCGACCGGCGACATCGCCCAGGACGTGGTCCGCGAGCTGCGCGACCTGCCTGCCCCGACCGGGGCCGAGGTGCTGGTGGGCGGACGCTCCGCCGCCGACCGGGACCTGCTGGACAGCCTCACCGACCGGCTGCCCTGGATGGCGCTGCTGATGGCCGGGGCGACCCTGCTGCTGCTCTTCCTCGCCTTCGGCTCGGTGGTGCTGCCGCTCAAGGCGGTGCTGATGAACCTGCTGTCCATCGGCGCGTCCTTCGGCGTGGTGGTCTGGATCTTCCAGGACGGCCACCTGTCCGACCTGCTCGGCTTCACCCCCACCGGGTTCATCGACCCGAGCAACCCGATCCTCATGCTCGCCATGCTCTTCGGGCTGGCCACCGACTACGAGGTGTTCCTGCTCTCCCGGGTCCGCGAGGAGTGGGACCGCACCGGCGACAACACCGCCTCGGTCGCCCTCGGCCTGCAACGCACCGGCCGGATCATCACCGCCGCCGCGCTGCTGCTGATCGTCGTGGTGGCCGGCTTCACCACCGGCGGGATGTCCTACATCAAGCTGATCGGGGTCGGCATGATCGTCGCGATCGTGGTCGACGCGACCCTGGTGCGGGCGCTGCTCGTCCCGGCCACCATGCGGCTGCTGGGCCGCTGGAACTGGTGGGCGCCCGGCCCGCTGGCCCGGGTCTACCGCCGCTACGGCATCCGGGAGACCGACGAGCCCGCGCCGGCCGTCCCGGAGACCCGTCACCCCGCGTTCACCGGATAGTGGCTTCCGTCGATGTCCCGTCGGCTCTACCGTCGACGGGACATCGACCATCTTCCGGGAGGACCCCCGATGGACCGTCGTACCGTCCTGCGCGCCACCGTGGTCGGCGCCGCCGCCTTCTCCGGCAGCCTCTGGGCCGGCGCCGCCCTCGCCGCCCCCGCCCAGCCCGGCCCCGGCCCGTACGGCGACCTGCTCCCCGCCGACGGCAACGGCATCCAGTTGCCCGCCGGGTTCACCAGCCGGGTGATCGCCCGCTCCGGGCAGCGCGTCCCCGGCACCTCCTACCTGTGGCACTGGGCGCCCGACGGGGGCGCCTGCTTCCCGGCCGGCACCGGCTGGATCTACGTGTCGAACTCGGAGATCCCGCTGGCCGGTGGCGCGTCGGCGGTGCGCTTCCACGCCGACGGGTCGATCGCGGCGGCGTACCGGATCCTCGGCGGCACCAACGTCAACTGCGCCGGCGGGGCCACCCCGTGGGGCACCTGGCTGTCCTGCGAGGAGGTCCCGCTCGGGCGGGTCTTCGAGACCTGGCCGGACGGCAGCCGCGCCGCCGAGGAGCGGACCAGGATGGGCCGGTTCACCCACGAGGCGGCGGCCTGCGACCCGGACCGCAAGGTGGTCTACCTGACCGAGGACGAGGACGACGGCTGCTTCTACCGCTTCGTCCCGGACACCTGGGGCGACCTGCGCAGCGGCCGGGTGCAGGTGCTCTGCGCCCCGGCCGACCAGGTCACCGGCCCGGTCACCTGGCGCGACGTGCCCGACCGGGACGGCTTCCCGATCCCCACCCGGCACCAGGTCGGCGCGGCGAAGCACTTCGACGGCGGGGAGGGCTGCTGGTACGACCGGGGCACCTGCTGGTTCACCACCAAGGGCGACAACCGGGTCTGGGCGTACGACGCGGTCGGCCAACGGCTCGACCTGGCGTACGACGACTCGCTGGTGCCGGCCGGGGCGGCCCCGCTGACCGGGGTGGACAACATCACCGGCACCGCCGGCGGCGACCTCTACGTGGCCGAGGACGGCGGCAACATGGAGATCAACATGATCACGCCGGCCGGCGTGGTGACCCCGTTCCTGCGCCTGCTCGGGCACGGCTCCTCGGAGATCACCGGCCCGGCGTTCACCCCCGACGGCAGCCGGCTCTACTTCTCCTCCCAGCGCGGCACCAGCGGCAGCGCCACCGGCAGCGGCGGCGTCACCTACGAGGTGACCGGCCCGTTCCGGCGCTGACCGTCCGGTCCGGCGATCCCGTCGCCGGGCTCGCCGCCGTCGCTGCCGCCGGGCTCGCCGCTCTCATCGCCGCCGCTGTCGCCGGGCTCGTCGTCGCCGCCGGGCTCGTCGCCGTCGCTGTCGCCGGGCTCGTCGCCGTCGTCGTCGCTGCCGCCGGGCGCGGCGGCGCGGCGGGCGCGCCAGCGGGACAGCGCCAGGGTGGCGGAGTAGCCGGCCAGCACGATCACGTGGAACAGGTAGAGCCAGAGCAGCACCGCCACCCCGCCACCGATCGCGTCGAACCCGCCGAAGGGCACCCCCAGGTCCAGCGGCAGCGAGGCGAAGAGCACGAAGCCGTGCAGGAAGCCGGAGAGGTTCGCCGCCGTGAACGAGCCCACCGCCAGCGTCGACAGCCAGTCCGGCGAGGCCGGCCCGACCACCCGGAACACCCACATCAGCACCGGGGTGAGCACCAGCCACACCCCCAGGAACGACAGCACCACGCCGAGCGCGCCGATCCAGCCGCCCTGGCGCACCAGCCGGGTGGTGGTGGGCAACGCGATCAGGATCGACAGCAGCAGGGCCGGGGCCGGCGCGAGCAGCGGGAGCAGCAGCAGTCGGCCCCGCCAGCCCACCAGCGACTCGTCCGGGTTGGGCGGGGTGGCCACCGACACGAACGCCCGGCGCAGCCCCTCGCCGTAGAGGGACGCCGGCAGCAACGACGCCAACGCCAGCAGCGGGGTCAACTCCACCCCGGCCGCGACCAGCGCGTCCACCGCCCGTGGCGCGCCGATCGCGTCCGGCAGCGTCTGCACCGCGTACGACGTCAGTCGGCGCACCCGGTCGCCGCCGGCCAGCAGCGCGGTCAGCCAGATCGCCAGCAGCGCGACGGGCACCACGGCGATCGCCCCGTAGAACGTGATCGCGGCGGCGTGCAGCGAGAGGTCCCGGCCGCGTACCGGCCGGAACGCGGCGCTGGTGATCCGCTTCGTCCGCTGCCATGCGTCACCCATCGCGACCTTCTTCCCCGTGCGACGGCCGGGCACGCATTACGATCGCCGGCCATGACGGTGCTCACCACCGAGCGGCTGATCCTGCGGGACTGGACCGACTCCCCGGCGGACCTGGACCGGATCTTCGCCATCTACTCCTCCGACGAGGTGACCCGCCTGCTGTTCGCGCCCGGCCTGCCGCTGACCGAACCCGGACAGGCCCGCGAACGGCTCGGCATCTGGCGGGACCGGCACGCCCACCAGGCCGGCCGGTACGGCACCTGGGCGATCGAGGTACGCGACAGCGGGCTCGTCGCCGGCACCCTGCTCCTCAAGCCGCTGCCCGGCCGGGACGGGGTGACCGCCACCGCCGACATCGAGGTCGGCTGGCACCTGCACCCCGACTCGTGGGGTCACGGGTACGCCACCGAGGCCGCCCGCGCCGTGCTGGCCCGCGAGTTCGCCGCCGGCGCCCCCGAGGTGTACGCGGTGGTCTCGCCCGGCAACCAGGCGTCGATGGCGGTGGCCCGGCGGCTCGGCATGACCCACGTCGGGCAGCGCACCGACTGGTACGGCGGCGAGGTGCTGGAGACCTTCGTCCGCCGCGCGGACGACTGACCCGCCGCCGTTGCCGTTGCCGTTGCCGTTGCCGAGGAGAGTTGGTCATGTCGCCGCACGCCGTCGAGGTCCTCGTCGAGGGCCGGGACGTCCACTTCCGGGTCGCGCACGGCACCCTCACCCTCCGGCCGACCATGGCCGGTCACCAGCTGAGCGACGCGCTGGTCGACGAAGGGCACCGCCGGCAGGGCCGGGGCGGCGCGCTCGTGGCGGCCGCCTGCCGGTGGGCCGACGACAACCGCGCGGTCCTGCTGTGCACCACACCTACCGGACCGACGCAGCGGCTGCTGCGCCGACACGGGTTCTTCGAGGACCGGGGCATCTGGTGGCGGTATCCCGCACCACCGGACCCGGCCTCCTCACCCGAGCTGCCGCCGCCGTTCTGAGCCCACGGGGAGACGACGATGAGCCACGACCCGGACCCGTGGCACCCGCCGAGCCGGCCGGACCCGGCGGCCGGGACGCTCGGCGGGCACGGACAGCGGGTCGACAGCCCGCCCATCCGCGACGACCAGTTCACGATCACCCTCCGCGTCACCGCCGACCGGCAGGTGTGGCAGGTACGCGTCGCGGACGGCCACCGGGTGCAGTGCCTGGCGGTGGAGCACCACGACACCGAGGCGGTGCTGGTGGAGCGGATCCTCGACGCCGTACGGCACGGCAAGCTGGAGCTGGCCGGCATCCGGCACCTGGTCGCCGCCGACGACCCGTGGGCGGACCCCGTCCCGTCCGCCGTCGACAGCATCCGGGCCTTCGTCACCCCCGTCATCGCCACCGCAGAGTGAGCCCTCCCCACGAGGCCGTGCGCACGGGAGAGTCGCCGTCGGTGGAACAGCACGGCTGGCTCCGGACCCGGGTGACGCCCATGGTGTTCCACCGACGAACGGTGGTCGGTGGGGGAGGTGGGCGGCTGGCGCGTCCGGGGCGTTCGCCGCTGACGATGTACCCGCCTGGGGGGCGGGTCCGCGCTCGGCGTCGACGCACAGGCGGTGCGACGTGCTCCTGGGCGGGGCTGCGCGACTAGGCTGGTCGGCAGCGCGATGTTCCGCTGAGGGGGTGAGCCCGGATGGCCCAGGCCGCTTTCGCGCCCGAGCCGGCGCAGCCGACCGAACCGTCGTTCGACGTGCTGCGCTGGCACGACGAGCCGTGGACCGCCCAGCTCGCCCTCGACCTGTTGCCGGAGACCAACGGTCCCAAGGTCGAGGTCCTGAGCGGAAGCGTGATCGTGACACCACATGCCGGAATCGACCACCAGTCGGTCGAGCGTGAACTGCCCTATCTCCTGCACCGAGCGGCGCGCCGAGCGGGTCTCTGGGTGTATCCGGAGATCAACCTGATCTCCGGCAAGGACCTCTTCATTCCGGACATCGCCGTGCTGCGGGTCTCCGGCGGTGGACGAGCGGCGATCGACATCCGGCAGGCGGTTCTGCTGGGCGAGATCGTCTCGCCCGGCAACCGGCGCAAGGACGTGATCGACCGTCCGCGTGAGTACGCCGCCGCCGGCGTCCCGTTCTTCCTCCGGGTGGACCTGCGCAACCGCGTGCCCACCATCGCCCTCTACGAGCTGACCGACGGCGAGCACCGGCCCGTGTCGGCGGCCGCCGCCGGGAGCACGTTCGTCATGCGGGAGCCGTTCGAGTTCTCGATCGATCCGGCCGACCTGCTCGACGAGGAAGCGCCGCCGGAGGACCCGGACACCGAGGGCTGAGGCTCCCAGCGGGCCCACAGCGACGGCGGGGCAGAATGGCCCGGTGACAACTCGCCGCGACCTCGTCCTGCTCGGCTCCACCGGCTCGATCGGCACCCAGGCCATCGACATCGTGCAGCGCAACCCGGACCGGTTCCGGGTGGTGGCGCTCGGCGCCGGTGGCGGCAACGTCGCGCTGCTCGCCGCGCAGGCCCTGGAGCTGGGCGTCGAGGTGGTCGGGGTGGCGAAGGCGACCGCCGCGCAGGACCTCCAGCTCGCCTTCTACGCCGAGGCGAGCCGGCGCGGCTGGGCCACCGGGGACTTCAAGCTGCCGAAGATCGTCGCCGGTCCGGACGCGATGACCGAGCTGGCGCAGTGGCCCTGTGACGTCGTCCTCAACGGGGTGGTGGGATCGCTCGGGCTCGCGCCGACGCTGGCCGCGCTGCGCGCCGGTCGTACCCTCGCCCTGGCGAACAAGGAGTCGCTGGTGGCCGGCGGCCCGCTGGTGAAGGCCGCGGTGACGCGGCCGGGGCAGATCGTGCCGGTCGACTCGGAGCACTCGGCGCTGGCGCAGTGCCTGCGCGGCGGCACCCGCGGCGAGGTGCGCCGGCTGGTGGTCACCGCCAGCGGCGGGCCGTTCCGGGGCCGGCGGCGCGACGAGTTGACCCGGGTCACGCCGGAGCAGGCGCTGGCCCACCCCACCTGGAACATGGGCCCGGTGGTCACGATCAACTCGGCCACCATGGTCAACAAGGCGTTGGAGGTGATCGAGGCGCACGAACTCTTCGACATCCCCTACGCCGACATCACGGTGATGGTGCACCCGCAGTCGGTGATCCACTCGATGGTCGAGTTCACCGACGGCTCCACCCTCGCCCAGGCCAGTCCGCCGGACATGCGGCTGCCGATCGCGCTCGGCCTCGGCTGGCCCGACCGGGTGCCGGACGCCGCGTCGGCCGTCGACTGGACCACGGCGCACACCTGGGAGTTCGCGCCGCTGGACGACGAGGCGTTCCCGGCGGTGGCGCTGGCCAAGGCCGCCGGCGAGACCGGCCGCTGCCGTCCGGCGATCTACAACGCCGCCAACGAGGAGTGCGTCGCGGCGTTCGTCGCCGGCCGGCTGCCCTTCCTCGGCATCGTCGACACCCTCCGACGGGTGCTGGACGAGGCACCCGATTTCGACGAACCAGGTACCGTCGAGGACGTGCTCGCGGCCGAGTCGTGGGCCCGCGCACACGCGCAGGAGATCATCTCGGGATCGGGGAAGGAAGCCTGATGCTGTATCTGCTCGGGGTGGTGGTGATCGCCCTGGCAATCCTCATCTCGGTGAGCCTGCACGAGGCCGGTCACATGCTGACCGCCAAGGCGTTCGGGATGAAGGTCACCCGGTACTTCGTCGGCTTCGGCCCGACCATCTTCTCGTTCCGGCGCGGCGAGACCGAGTACGGCCTGAAGGCCATCCCGCTCGGCGGCTTCTGCAAGATCGTCGGCATGACGCCGCAGGACGACGACGTCGAGCCGGGCGACGAGCACCGCGCCATGTGGCGCTACCCGGTCTGGAAGCGGACGATCGTGATGTCCGCCGGCTCGGTCGTGCACTTCGCACTGGCCGCGATCGCGATCTGGCTCGCCGCGATGTTCATGGGCATGCCGAACAAGGACATTCCGAACCCGCTGCCGGCGCACGTCAAGGTCGTCGACTGCATCCTGCCCGACGGCGCGCAGCGCGAGTGCGCCCCGGGTGACCCGGCAAGCCCCGCCAAGCAGGCCGGCCTGCGCGACGACGACAAGATCCTCGCGGTGAACGGTGTCCCGGTCGCGGACTACGCCGCGCTGACCAAGACGGCCCGGGAGCTGCCCCCGGGACAGCCGGCCACCATCCGGTACGAGCGCGACGGCGTGACCGGCGAACTGCAGGTCACCCCGGCCGCCGTGCAGCGCAAGCCGCTGGACGACCCGGACGGGCCCGCGAAGACCGTCTCCGTGGTCGGTGTGGTCGGCCCGTCGCTGCCGCCGGGCGTCCCGGCCAACGTCACGTACGGCCCGGTCGAGGCGATCCCGGCCACCGCCGGCTACACCAAGGACCTGGCCGTCGGCACGTACGAGGCGATGAAGCGGATCCCGGAGAAGGTGCCCGCCCTCTGGGAGGCGATCACCGGTGGCGAGCGGGACAAGGACACCCCGATCAGCGTGGTCGGCGCCAGCCGGCTCGGCGGCGAGGCGTTGGAGAACGGCGTCTGGCAGATGCTGGTCCTGCTGTTCATCTCGCTGAACTTCTTCGTCGGGGTGTTCAACCTGCTGCCGCTGCTGCCCCTGGACGGCGGTCACATCGCGATCGCCTGGTTCGAACGGGCCCGCTCCTGGCTGTACGGTCTGATCGGCCGCCGGGACCCGGGCCGGGTCGACTACATGAAGCTCATGCCCGTCACGTACGTGGTGATCCTGGTCGGTGGCGCCTTCACGCTGCTCACCGCCACCGCGGACATCATCAACCCGATCACGCTCTTCTCAAGGTGAGTGCCTGAAGTGACCGCTGTCAGTCTCGGTATGCCCGCCGTGCCGCCCCCGCCGCTCGCCCCGCGCCGGGCCAGCCGCCAGATCATGGTCGGCTCGGTGCCGGTCGGTGGGGGTGCGCCGGTCTCGGTGCAGTCGATGACCACCACCCTCACCTCCGACGTCAACGCCACCCTCCAGCAGATCGCCGAGCTGACCGCGTCCGGCTGCCAGATCGTCCGGGTCGCCGTGCCGAGCCAGGACGACGTGGAGGCGCTGCCGGCGATCGCGAAGAAGTCGCAGATCCCGGTGATCGCCGACATCCACTTCCAGCCGAAGTACGTCTTCGCCGCGATCGACGCGGGCTGCGCCGCGGTACGCGTCAACCCGGGCAACATCCGGCAGTTCGACGACAAGGTCAAGGAGATCGCCAAGGCGGCCGGTGACGCGGGCGTGCCGATCCGGATCGGCGTCAACGCCGGTTCGCTGGACAAGCGCCTGCTCGCCAAGTACGGCAAGGCCACCGCCGAGGCGCTGGTCGAGTCGGCGCTCTGGGAGTGCTCGCTCTTCGAGGAGCACGGCTTCCGCGACATCAAGATCTCCGTCAAGCACAACGACCCGGTGGTCATGATCCGGGCGTACCGGCAGCTCGCCGAGCAGTGCGACTACCCGCTGCACCTGGGCGTGACCGAGGCCGGTCCGGCGTTCCAGGGCACCATCAAGTCGGCGGTCGCCTTCGGCGCGCTGCTGGCCGAGGGGATCGGCGACACGATCCGGGTCTCGCTGTCGGCCCCGCCGGTGGAGGAGATCAAGGTCGGCAACCAGATCCTGGAGTCGCTGGGCCTGCGGGAGCGGGGTCTGGAGATCGTCTCCTGCCCGTCCTGCGGCCGGGCCCAGGTGGACGTCTACAAGCTCGCCGAGGAGGTCACCGCCGGCCTGGAGGGGCTGCCGGTGCCGCTGCGGGTGGCCGTGATGGGCTGCGTGGTGAACGGTCCGGGCGAGGCCCGCGAGGCCGACCTCGGGGTGGCGTCCGGCAACGGCAAGGGCCAGATCTTCGTCAAGGGCCAGGTCATCAAGACCGTGCCCGAGGCGCAGATCGTGGAGACGCTGATCGAGGAGGCGCTCCGCCTCGCCGACGAGATGGGCGCCGAGATCCCCGAGGAGTTGCGCGACCTCGTCCCCGGCGCCACCGTCACCGTCCACTGACCCACCCACCCACCCGCCCCCACCCACCCCGCGCCCCGGGGCGCGCGGCGGCTCGGAGCGCGCACTTTCAGAGAAAGAGTGGCTATTCCGCAAGGAATAGCCACTCTTTCTCTGTTTTTGCGGGCGTGGGGGGAGTGGTGTGGGCTGGGGCGGGGCAGCAAACCGTACGTACGTCTTGTTAGGGTGTGGGGGTGTTACTGCTTCCTGAACCGGGGCCGGCCCGGACGCTCGCCCTGTCCACCCTGGTCAACACCGTCGGGCGGGGCACCTGGCTGACCGTCAGCGCGCTCTTCCTGACCCGCTCGGTCGGGCTGACGGTGGCCCAGGTCGGCCTCGGCCTCACCGTCACCGCGCTGGTCGCCCTGGTGGCCAGCACACCGATGGGCTACCTCGCCGACCGGCACGGCCCGCGCGGCATGCAGATCGGCGCGCTGTTCGCCTCTGCCGCGTGCACCGCCGCCCTGGTGGCCGTCCGGTCGTTCGCCACCTTCCTGGTGGTCGGGGTGCTGATGGCGGTCGCCGACGCCGCCACCCGGGGCGCCCGGGGCGCGCTCATCGCCGGGGCCGTCCCCGCCGACCAACGGGTACGCACCCGGGCGTACCTGCGGGCGGTCACCAACGTGGGGATCTCCGTCGGCGCCGTGGTCGCCGGGGTCGGGCTCGCGGCCGACACCCGGGCCGGGTACGTCGCGCTGATCCTGCTCGACTGCGCCACGTACCTGCTCGCGGCGGCGATCCTGTTCCGGCTGACGCCGCTGCCGCCGGTGCCGGCTCCCACCCACGGGCCGCGGCTGGTCGCGCTGCGGGACCGCCCGTTCCTCGCCTTCACCGTCCTCGACGGGCTGATGTCGATGCACTTCGGGCTGCTCAACATCGCCCTGCCGCTCTGGATCGCCGAGCACACCACCGCGCCACGCTGGATCGTCTCGGCCTGCATGCTGGTCAACACGGTGATCGTGGTGCTCTTCCAGGTCCGCGCCTCGCGTGGCACCGAGGAACTGGCCGGGGCCGGACGGGCCGCCCGGCGGGCCGGTGTGGTGATCGCGGTCGCCTGCGCGCTCTTCGCCGCCAGCGGGGACGTGTCCACTCCGGCGGCGGTGGCGCTGCTGCTGGCCGGGTCGCTGGTGCACGTCCTGGGCGAGCTGTGGCACGCCGCGGCCGGGTGGGGGATCTCGTTCGGTCTCGCCCCGGCTCACGCGCAGGGCCAGTACCAAGGGGCGTACGGAATGGGCATGCAGCTCGGCGGGATGATCGCGCCGGTGGTGGTCACCAGCCTCGCGGTCGGCTGGGGGGTGCCGGGCTGGCTCCTGCTGGGCGGACTGTTCCTGCTGCTGGGAGCACTGGTGCCCCCGGTCGTCCGGTGGGCCGCCCGGAGCCGCCCGGTCGACGCCGCGCCGGAGCCCGCCGCCGTCTGACCCGGTCGGCCCGCGCGCCCCCGCTCCCATCTGGCAGGCTGGTAACCGTGCTGACGGTGCCGGTACGCCAACTGGGGGAGTCGGAGCGCCGGGCGGTCGAGCGGCTGCTCGACCTCGATCCGATCGCGGGCGCGCAGGTCGCCGAGCGGGTCGCCGCCCGGGGCCTGGCGTGGTGGCGTGCCGAGGGGCGGGTGCTCGGCTACGGGCCCCGGCGCAGTCTGGAGTCGATCTGTTGGCTGGGCGGCAACCTCACCCCGGTGCTCGCCTCCGAGCCGGCCGTCGCCGCCTTCGCCGAGCAGCTCGCCACCGAGGAGCGGATCTGCTCCTCGATCGTCGGGCGGGCCGACGCGGTGCTCGGTCTCTGGGACCGGCTCTCCGCGTACTGGGGGCCGGCCCGGGACGTCCGTCCGAACCAGCCGCTGCTGGCCACCGACACGCTGCCCCAGGTGCCGGCCGACCCCGAGGTGCGCCGGGTGCGCGCCGGTGAGGTCGACCGGCTCTTCCCGGCGGCCGTCGCCATGTACACCGAGGAGGTCGGCGTCTCGCCGCTGGCCGAGGACGGCGGGCGGGCCTACCGCCGTCGGGTCACCGACCTGGTCCGCTCCGGCCGGGCGTACGCCCGGGTGGTGGACGGCGCGGTGGTCTTCAAGGCCGAGCTGGCGGTGGTGACCCGGCGCACCGCCCAGGTCCAGGGGGTCTGGGTGGCCCCCGAATGGCGAGGGCGGGGGATCGCCACGGCGGCGATGGCCGCGGTGGTGCGCGACGCCCTGCTCCGGGTCGCCCCGACCGTGAGCCTCTACGTCAACGACTTCAACCTGCCCGCCCGCCGGGTCTACGAGCGCTGCGGCTTCCGCCCGGTCGGCACCCTGGCCACCGTGCTCTTCTGACCCCGGGTCCCGTCCCGACGAGCCGTGCGCCAGCGCCGGCGCTGAACGCGGCAGGACGTGGCCCGTCTGCCCGCGTGGCTCCTCTGCCCGCGCGGCCCGTCTGCCCGCATGGCTCCTCTGCCCGCGCGGCCCGTCTACCCGCGTGGCCCGTCTGCCCGCGCGGCACGTCTGCCCGCGTGGCCCGTCTGCCCGCGTGGCCCGTCTGCTCGGCGCGGCCGGAGCAGCGGGGGTGGGGCGCGCGGCGCGAGGTGCGTGCGCGGCCCGACGCGCCTGCTCGCCATGGGCGACTCGGCTGCCTGCACGGCATGGCTGGCCTGCCCGGAATGCGGTGACTCGCCTGCCCGCACGGCCTGCATCGCCTACCCGCACGGCGTGGATCGCCTGCGCGGCATGGCCTGGATCACCCGTGTCCGGGGCTGCGAACCGGACGCTCGGCGCTATGCTGGACATGTTTTTGTACTGACCAGTCAGTTCAACGGCGGCGGGATGTGGATGAAGATCGTCGAGGCGCACGGGCTGGGTCTGCGTACCCGCCGGGGTTGGGTGTTCCGGGACGTCGACCTGACCGTCGAGGCGGGTGAGCTGCACGCGGTCACCGGGCCGCCCGGCAGCGGCCGAACCTCCCTGCTGCTCGCCCTCGCCGGTCGCTTCCCGCACAACGCCGGCACCCTGCGCACCCACGGCCCGGCCGCGCTCGGGCAGGTCGCCGGGGTGCACGAGCCGGATCCCGCGCTCACCGTCGCCGAGCACATCCAGGAGCGCCTGCTGCTGCTCGGGCCGGTGCCGCGCCGACGCCGGCGGCTGGTGCCCGTCGCCGCGGTGCGCGCCCGTCGCGCCTACCGGCGGGACGCCCTGGCCACCGCCCTGTCCGGGGCGGGGTTCACCGGCGACGTGCCGTTGGACCCGGACGTGCCCGGCCGTGACCTGACCCCGGTGCAGCGGCAGGTCCTCGGCCTGGTGCTGGCCACCCTGAGCGGGCCGAGCCTGATCGTCGCCGACGACGTCGACGCCGGCTCGGACGCCCCCGAGCGGGCCTGGCTCTGGGCGGCGCTGACCCGCCTCGCCGACCAGGGGTACGCCGTCGTCGCCAGCGCCCGCGCCGTCGAGCCGGGGACGCGGGCGCACGTGCACCGCCTCGGCGACCCCAGCCTGCCGGCCCGCCCCGACCTGACCCTCCCGCCGCCGCCCGCCACCGCCCCGGCGCCCCGGGCCGCGCCGCCGGTCGATCAGCCGAGCCGATCCACCGCTCTGGACGACCCACCCGCCGACCCCGCGGAGACCGAGACCGGCCCGTCCGCCGGACCGGCGAAAACCGAGATCGAACCGCCCGCCGCTCCGGCGCGCACCGAGACTGGCCCGTTTGTCGGTCCAGCGGTAACCGAGACCGGGCCGTCCGCCGCCCCGGCGGGAGCCGAGACCGGCCGGCCCGCCGGTGCGACGGCGATCGAGACCGGTCGGCCCGCCGCCCCGACGGTAGCCGAGACCGACCGGCCCGCCGGTCCGGCGGCGACCGAAACCGCCGACACAGCCGAGACCGCCGCCGGGACCGCCGGTACCGCCCGGACTGCCGCCGGTACCGCCCGGACTGCCGCCGGTACTGCCCAGACCACCGACACCGAGGTGATCCGATGAGCGTCTTCCGCCTCGCCCGGTTCGAGCTGCGCCGGATGACCCGGGGCCGGCTGCCCCGCGCCGCGCTGGCCGTGCTCACCGTCATCCCGCTGCTCTACGGCGCGCTCTACCTCTACGCGTTCTGGGACCCGTACGGGCACATGGACCGGATCCCGGTGGCGCTGGTCAACGCCGACCGGCCCGCCACCACCGGCGACGGCGAGGTGGTGCACGCCGGGCAGGACCTCACCGAGGAACTGCTCGACCGGAAGGTCTTCGGCTGGACGGTGACCGACGCCGAGGACGCCACCGCCGGCCTGCGTGCCGGCCGCTACCACCTGGTCTTCTCCATCCCGGCGGACTTCTCGGCCACCCTCGTGGCCGCCCCCGAGCCGGACCAGCCGGCCCGGCGCGGCGAACTGCGGGTGGTCAACGACGACGCCACCAACTACCTGTCCGGCCTGCTCGCCCGCTCGGCGTTCAGCGAGATCCGGGCCGCCGCCGCGCAGAGCACCGCCGCCGGTTACTTCGACCGGATGCTGGTCGGCTTCAGCGACATGAAGGCCGAGACCGGCCGGGCCGCCGACGGGGCCGGGCAGCTCGCCGACGGGCTGACCACGTCGCAGGACGGCGCCGACAAGCTCGCCGAGGGCCTCGACGACGCCGAGGCCGGCGCCGGGCGGCTGGCCGGCGGGCTGCGCCAGAGCGCCCAGGGCGCCGACAAGCTCGCCGAGGGCGTCGGCCGGCTGCGCACCGGGGCGACCCAGTTGGCCGACGGCAGCGCCCGGGTCGCCACCCAGACCAGGGCCGCCGCCGACCGGGTGAACGCCGCCGTCGGCACGGTCGACTCCGTCACCGGCCGGGTCGAACCGGTCCTGCGGGAGAACGCCGAGACCATCGCGAAGGCGGCCACCACCGTCGCCGAGGGGGCGGACGCGCTGGCGAAGGGGATCGACGCGCTGCCCCGGCAGGCCGACGACGCCCTCGCCCAGGCCCGCACCGTGCGCGCCCGGCTCGACGCGCTCGTCGCGGAGCACCCCGAGCTGGCCGACGACCCGAACATCGTGGCGGCCCGGGCGGCCGCCACCCGGCTCGTCGCCACCGCCGAGGACATGGTCGCCACCCTCGACCGGCTCGACCTGGCCACGCTGAAGAAGGACCTGCGGCAGGTCGCCGCCAGCGCGCGGAAGGTGGCCGCCACCGCGCCGCGCCTCGCCGACGACGTCGCCGGCGTACGCGGCAAGGTGCACCAGCTCGCCGACGGCCTCGGCCAGCTCGCGGACGCCACCGACAAGGTCGCCAAGGGCAACGCCGAGCTGCGTGACGGCCTCGGCGGGGCCGCCACCGGGGCCGGCGAGCTGCGCGGCGGGCTGGTCAAGCTCTCCACCGGCGCGCGCCAGCTCGACGGCGGCCTGACCCAGCTCGGCGGCGGCAGCGACAGCCTGGCCGCCGGGCTGACCACGTTGGAGGGCGGCGCCGGCCGGCTCGCCGACGGGCTGCTCGCCGGGGAGCGGAAGATCCCCGGGTACGACGACGCGGCCGGCCGCGCCGACGTCCTCGGCGACCCGGTCTCGCTGGACCGGCGCAGCGAGCACGCCGCCGCCTCGTACGGGGTCGGCTTCGCCCCGTACTTCCTCGGGCTGGCGCTCTGGGTCGGCGCGATGATCACGTACCTGCTGCTGCGGCCGGTCAACCGGCGGCACGTGATGTCCGACGCGCCCGCCTGGCGGGTGGCGCTCGCCGGCTGGCTGCCCGCCGCGGCCATCGGGCTGGCCCAGGCCGGGGTGCTCTTCACCGTGGTCACCGTGGTGCTCGACCTCGGCCCGGCCCACCCGGGCGCCACCCTCGGGCTGCTGGCGCTGACCTCGCTCGCGTTCACCGCGATCATGCAGTGGCTCGGCGCCGCGCTCGGCCCGGCCGGCCGGCTGGCCTCGCTCGCCCTGCTGATGCTCCAGCTCACCTCCTCCGGCGGCACCTATCCGGTCGAGACCTCGCCCGGGTTCTTCCGGGCGATCCACCCCTACCTGCCGATGACGTACGTGGTGCAGGGGCTGCGGCACACGGTCAACGGCGGGTCCACCACGACCGTGGTCACCGCGGCGGTGCTCCTCGCCGCGTTCGGTGCGGCGGCGCTGCTGCTCACCGTCGGGGCGGCCCGCCGCGCCCGCCGGCTGACCCCGGCCCGCCTGCACCCCGAACTGACCATGTGAGGATGCTGATGGGCCCGACGGCGGTACGACGACAGGCGGCCCCCGGCCCGCGCCGGTCCCCGGCGGGCCGGCCGGGCGGACGGGGAGGGCCTGTGACGGACGGACGGTCCCGGCGACGGGAGGACACCCGCCAGCGCCTCTTCGTGGCGGCGGTGGAACTCATCGCCGAGCAGGGCTTCTCGGCCACCACCGTGGACGACATCGCGGCCCGCGCCGGGGTGGCCAAGGGCACGGTCTACTACAACTTCGAGTCCAAGACCGTCCTCTTCGAGGAGTTGCTGCGCCACGGCATCGGGCTGCTCACCGCCGACTTCCGTACGGCGGTGGCGGGGCTGCCGCCCCGCGAGGCGCTCGCCGCGCTGGTCCGGGCCGAACTGGAGTACATCCAGCGCTACCGGGCCTTCGCCCAGCTGCTGCTGTCGGAGATGTGGCGGACCAACCGGGAGTGGCAGCAGACGCTGCGGCTGCTGCGCGGCGAGGCGATCGAGGTGATCGCGCAGACCGTGCGCGCCGGGGTGGACAGCGGCGACCTCCCCGCCGACCTGGACGTGCGGACCGCCTCCTCGGCGCTCTTCGGCGTCGGGCTGGTGGTGGCCGTGGACTGGCTGGTGTTCCAGCCCGACCGGCCGATCTCCGACGTCGAGGAGTCGCTGCTCGGCATCGTCCGGCGAGTCGCCCGCACCTGAGCCGGCGGTCCTCTGCCCGGGGCGTAAATGCGTTGAACCGTGGTGGCCGGACGGCCAGGCTGGGGTCACCGCCTTTTCACCACCCCGAGTCCGGAGGGACCGAAACCGTGCGCCTGCTCCGTGATCTCTGGGCCACCGCGCCGCGCCGAATGGCCGCCGTGGTGCTGCTGGTCGTCCTCGGCGCCGCCGGGCAGGCCGCCGGCGCCGCGCTGGCCGGCCCCGTCCTGGTGCAACGCTCGTCCGGCTGGTTCGTCGGGCTGGCCGTCGCGCTGGTCGCCGCCGTCGTCAGCGAGCTGGTGATCGGCCTGGTCATGGCCCGGCTGACCGCCGACTGGTCGGCCGACGTACGCCGCCGGCTCTGCCGGGTCGCGCTCGGGCAGGACCTGCCCACCCTGGAGACCACCCCGGTCGGCGAGCTGCTCGACCGCATCGACAACGACGTCTACCAGGTCGCCTCCGAGGTGCGGGGCACCGGCGTCCGGCTGGTGCAGGGCCTGGCCGTCTGCCTGCTCGCCACGGTGACCGCCCTCGTCGTCTGGTGGCCGGCCGGTGTCGCCATGGTGCTGCTGACGGCGCTGCTCGTCGTGGCGCTGCGCCGCCCCACCGCGCGCATCGGCCCGGCCCGGATGGCCGAGGAGGAGGCCTGGTCGGACCTCGCCGCCGTGATGGAGGAGGCGGTGCACGGCCAGGACGACGTCCGGACCAGCCTGGCCCGGCCGTACGTGCTGCGGCTCTACGCCCGGCGGGCCGCCGAGGTGCTCGCCCGGGCCCGGCAGGTGTTCCGGATGACGGCCTGGGTCACCGCCATCGCCGGTGGCGCCGTCCGGGTGGGCATCGTCGCCGTGGTGCTCGGCGGGGCGTGGGCGCTGACCACCGGCCGGGTCGACGGCAGCCGGCTCACCGCCATCTGGCTGCTCGCCATCGCCTTCGGGGCCACCAGCGAGCACCTCGCCCGCTGGGTGCCGCAGGTGCAGTACGCGCTCGGCGCGTGGGCCCGGGTGCAGCTGCTCGCCGGCTCCCGGCAGGAGCCCGAGGGCGGGGCCGCCCCGGTCGACGGCGACCTGACCGTGCGTGGGCTCACCTTCCGCTACCCGGCGACCGAGGACGCCGAACGCGGGCCGGCGCTGCGCGACGTCCGGCTCACCTTCGCCCGGGGCCGGTCGTACGCGCTGGTCGGGCGGACCGGGTCGGGCAAGTCGACGCTGGCGAAGGTGCTCACCCGCGCGGTGGACGTGCCCCGTGGCACGGTCTACCTCGGCGACACCGACCTGGTCGACCTCGACGTCGAGCAGCTGCGCCGGTGGATCGCCGTGGTGCCGCAGCGCACCGAGATCCTCGCCGGGACGCTGGCCGAGAACGTCGCGCTGTTCGACCCGGACCTGGTCGACGACGCCGGCCGGGCGCTGGAGGAGCTGGGGCTGGCCGGCTGGATCGCCGAGCTGCCCGACGGGCTGCACACCCGGCTGGGTGACGGTGGGCACGTGCTCTCCGCCGGCCAGGAGCAGCTCGTGGCGTTCGCCCGGATCCTGGTGCGCGACCCCCGCGTGGTGATCCTCGACGAGGCGACCGCCCGGCTCGACCCGGTCACCGAGCACCGGGTGCGCCGGGCCACCGAGCGGCTGCTCACCGACCGGATCGGCATCGTCATCGCGCACCGGCTCTCCTCGGTGCGGCGGTGCGACGAGGTGGTGGTGATGGCCGACGGCAGGGTGCGGGAGGCCGGCCCGCTGCGCGAGTCGGCCCACTTCGCCGAGCTGCTGGCCACCAGCCACGCCGGCGCGTACGCCGCCAGGGGGGCGAGCCGGGGCGGGGTGGACCTGCTGCCGGCCCCCGGCGGGGAGTGGGACACCGAGCCGGAGAGCGCCGGGTCACAGAGCGCCGCGACGGCGCCGCCGCCGGTGGCCGTACCCCGGGCGGACCCGCCGCCGCTGCCACCGCAACCGCCCGCGCGGACCATGCGGGAGATCCTGCGTCTGGGTATGAACGACCCGCGCTACGGCCTGGTGTCGGTCGGCCTGTTCTGCGTCGGGCTGCTGCTCGGCCTGGACGGCGCGGTGCTGCCCTGGCTCTGGGCGGACGTCGTCGACGGCGGCAGCCCGTGGCTGCCGGCGCTGGGCATCAGCGCGGCCCTGCTTGTGGTGCTGCCGGTGCCCTTCCTCACCAGCGCGTGGTTCCCGCAGTGGTGGGTGCGGCAGATGCTGCGGATCAGCCTGCGCCTGGTGCACGGGCAGACCGGGCCGCGCCGGGTCAGCGGGCACACCCCGGCCGAGGTCGTCGCCCAGGGCGGCGACACCGAGCGGGTGGTGGAGCTGGCCGACAACCTGGTCGACCAGTTCATCGCGCTGACGCTGCTGATCAGCATGACCGTGGTGACCGGCAGCATCGTGCCGGGCCTGTTCTTCGTCGGCACGATGATCGTCTCCGGGCTGACCGCGACCCTCTTCGGGCCGCGCCTGGAACGCTCCGCCCGGGGCACGGTGAAGGCGCGGGCCGCGTTCGCCACCGCCCTGGTGTCGTCGCTGTCGGCCGCGCGGACGGTCAAGCTGGCCGGCGCCACCGGTCCGGTGCTGGCCCACCTCGCCCGGCTGGACACCGTGCGCAGCGACCGGCAGCGCCGGGAGATCGCCATGCAGGTGTGGGCGCGGTCCACACCGGCCATGGCCAGCGGACTGCTGCCGATCGGCGCGTGGGCGCTCTACCTGTCCGGTGGACTGTCGGCGGGGGGCGTGCTGGTGGCCGTCTCCACCCTCGGGGCGGCCCGCTGGTTCGCCTGGACGACGGCGTCGCTGGTGTCGCACTACCCGTCGGCCCGGGTGTGGACCCGGCGGACCGTGTCGATGTGCGGGGTCGCGGCGTACTCGGCGCCGGTGCCCGGGGTGGACATCGTGGCGGGCACCGCGCCCGCGCCCGAACCGCCCGCCCGCCGGCCGTTGCGGCGGCTGGAGCTGGCCGGCTTCGGCGCGCTGCACACCGACGGGACGCTCGCCGTGCGCGACGTCGACCTGACCGTCGAGCGGGGGCAGCTCGTGCTGGTCGTCGGGCCGGTCGGCTCCGGCAAGTCGTCGCTGCTGCGGGCGCTCGCCGGGATCGTGCACCACACCGGCGAGCTGCGCTGGAACGGTGACCCGGTCACCGAGCCGGAGCTGTTCCTGCGCCCGCAGCAGGTGGGCTACGTGGGGCAGCTGCCCCGGGTGCTCTCCGGCACGGTCGCCGAGAACATCGCCCTGGGCCACGACGTGGACGCGGCCGGCGCGGTCACCACCGCCCAGCTCGACCACGACCTGGCCGCGGCCGGGGGCGGGCTCGGCCTGCTCATCGGCCACAAGGGGACCCGGCTCTCCGGCGGGCAGTTGCAGCGGCTGGCGCTGGCCCGGGCGCTCGCGCCCCGTACCGAGCTGCTGGTGGCCGACGACGTGTCGTCCGCGCTGGACGTCACCACGGAGCTGGCGCTCTGGGCGGCGCTGCGCGAGCACGGGGTGACCGTGGTGGGCTCGACGTCCAAGCGGGCCGCGCTGGTCCGCGCCGACCACGTGGTGGTGCTGCGCGACGGCCAGGTGGCCGCCCAGGGCCCCTGGCGCGACCTGGAACCCCGCTGGTCCCACCTGGCGGGTTGACCCCGCCCGGCTGCTCGACCGTTCGCGGCGTGTCGCGGTGTCCCGGCACGGTGACACCGCGACACGTCGCAAACGGAGTGGAGCCCGGTCAGGAGGCGCGGGCGTACTGGTCGGGCCAGTGGGGTACGGCGCCCAGCTTGGCGGCGGCGCGGCGGGGCCAGTACGGGTCGCGGAGCAGTTCCCGGCCGAGGAGCACCAGGTCCGCGTCGCCGCCGGCCACGATCTGCTCGGCCTGCTCCGGCTCGACGATGAGGCCCACCGCGCCGGTCGGCACGCCCGCCTCGCGTCGGATCCGGGCCGCCAGGGGCACCTGGTAGCCGGGGCCGACCGGGATCGTCGCCCCGGCGGAGGCGCCGCCGGAGGAGGCGTCGATCAGGTCCACCCCGGCGGCGGCCAGCTCGCCGGCGAGCACCACGCTGTCCTCGACGGTCCAGCCGCCGTCGACCCAGTCGGTGGCCGAGATCCGGGTCAGCACCGGCACCTGCTCGCCGACGGCGGCCCGGACGGCGCGAGCCACCTCCAGGGTGAGGCGCATCCGCGCCGGCCGGTCGCCGCCGTAGCCGTCGGTGCGGTGGTTGGTCAGCGGGGAGAGGAACTCGTGCAGCAGGTAGCCGTGCGCGGCGTGGATCTCCACCACGCGGAAGCCGGCCTCCACCGCCCGGGCGGCGGCGACGGCGAACGCCTCGACCACCGCGGCGATCCCGGCCTCGTCCAGCGCGGCCGGGCGTCGGTGGTCGGGCAGGAACGGTTCGGCGCCGGGGCCGACCGGGGTCCAGCCGCCCTCGGCGTCCGGCACGCCGCCGCGCCGCGCGGCCCACGGCCGGTACGTCGACGCCTTGACGCCCGCGTGCGCGAGCTGCACGCCCGGCACCGCCCCCTGGGCGGCGACGAACGCGGTGACCGGACGCCAGGCGTCGACGTGCGCGCCCGACCAGAGCCCGGTGTCCTGCGGGCTGATCCGTCCCTCGGGGACGACCGCGGTGGCCTCGGTGAGGACCAGGCCGACCCCGCCCACGGCCCGGGAGCCGAGGTGGACGTGGTGCCAGTCGGTGGGCAGCCCGTCGGGCCCGGCGCTGTACTGGCACATCGGGGCGAGGGCGACCCGGTTGGGCAGGGTGACCGCGCGCAGGGCGAGCGGGGTGAACAGGGCACTCATGGGGTGATCCTCCGGTACGTCGGCCGGCTCGGGTCGGTCGGGGCGCGGGACGCCTCCGGGCGCGTCCCCGGTCGGGGGAGACGCACCCGCAGGGGCGGAACTCAGGCGGGCGCCGGGACCGGCTGGTCCTGCCGGACCGGCCGGTCGGCCTCGTCGGCGTCGGTCAGCTCGCGGCTGCCGGCGCTGTCGTACGCGGCCCGGTCGAGGGTGCCCTCGCGGGCGGCGACGATCGTCGGGACGAGGGCCTGCCCGGCCACGTTCGTGGCGGTGCGGACCATGTCCAGGATCGGGTCGATCGCCAGCAGCAGGCCCGCACCGGCCAGCGGCAGGCCCAGCGTGCTCAGGGTCAGGGTGAGCATCACGATCGCGCCGGTCAGGCCGGCGGTGGCGGCCGAGCCGACCACCGAGACGAAGGCGATCAGCAGGTAGTCGGTGACGCCCAGGTCCACCCCGAAGACCTGCGCGACGAAGATCGCCGCCAGGGCCGGGTAGACGGCCGCGCAGCCGTCCATCTTCGTGGTCGCGCCGAACGGCACGGCGAACGCGGCGTACTCGCGGGGGACGCCGAGGCGCTCCACGGAACGCTGGGTCACCGGCATGGTGCCCACCGAGGAGCGGGAGACGAAGGCCAGTTCGATGGCGGGCCAGGCGCCGGCGAAGAAGCGCAGCGGGTTGAGCCGGCCGGCGGCCACCAGCAGCAGCGGGTAGACGACGAAGAGCACGATCGCGCAGCCGACGTAGACGGCGGTGGTGAACTTCGCCAGCGGGGCCAGCAGGTCCCAGCCGTACGAGGCGACGGCGTTGCCGATCAGGCCGAGGGTGCCGATCGGGGCGAGCCGGATCACCCACCACAGCGCCTTCTGCACGATCGCCAGCAGCGACCGGTTGAGCGTCACGAACGGCTCGGCGGCCTCGCCGACCAGCAGCGCGGCGGCGCCGACCACCAGGGCGAGGAAGACGATCTGGAGCACGTTGCCCTCGACGAACGCGCCGACCGGGTTGGTCGGCACGATGCCGGTGAGGAAGTCGGTCCAGGAGCCGGCCTTCTTGGGCGCGGTCGCGGCGGCGGTGTCCAGCGAGACGCCGCGGCCCGGGTCGGTGAGCAGGCCGACGCCGATGCCGACGCTCACCGCGATCAGCGCGGTGACGCCGAACCAGAGCAGCGTCCTCAGCGCCAGCCGGGCGGCGTTGGCCACGCCGCGCAGGCTGACCACGCTGACCACGATGGCGGTGAAGACCAGCGGCGGGACGGCCAGCTTGAGCAGCTGGACGAAGAGGCCGCCGACGGTGTCGAGGGTGGTGGCGAGCCAGCTCAGGTCGTTGGCGCGGGCGAGGAAGCCGAGCGCCACGCCGAGGACGAGGCCGAGCAGGATCTGCACGGAGAAGGGGATCTTGCGCAGGGCGGAAGGCATGTGGGGTCCAGGGTCTGTCAGCGGGCGGAACGGGGCAGCGGTCAGGAGAGCGGCTGCGCCGGACAGATGCCGCTGGCCTGCCGTCGGAGGTCGACGTACAGGCGCACGGTGAGGTGCCAGACGTTGGTCATCGCCTGCCGACGCTACTCCCGGCCCGTCGCCAGGTGGAAGGAGTGATCGGCGTGAGGCTCCTTACGTCGACCGTTCGCGACCCGTCGGCCCGTCCGTCACGTCGGCCCGTCCGTCACGTCGGCCCGTCCGTCACGTCGGCCCGTCCCGCGCGCGTCGGTCCGGCGGGCCAGCCCGAGGACCGAGGCCGTCGCCAGCCCCCAGCCGACCCCGGCCGCCAGCAGCACCCGCTCCAGGCCGCCCACCAGGCTGCCCCGCCCCACCGTCACCAGCCCCACCGCGACCGCGCCGGCCAGCGGCAGGGCCACCGCCGCGCCGCAGCGCGCCACCCGGCGCAGGCCCGGCCCGGCGGACGGGGAACAGGAGATCACCAGCATCGCCAGCACCGTCGCCCCCATCGCCGCGATGCTCGCGCCGCCGTGCACCAGGTCCGCCACGGTCGGCGTCTCGAACGGCGGCAGCGGGCAGCCGTCGCTGCACGTCACCGCCCCCGACAGCGCCGTGCACACCGCGCCGGCGGCGAGCAGCCCGGCCGCCGTCCGCAACGCCGCCGGCAGCGCCACGGCGAGCAGCAGCAGCGCCGCGGCCAGGGCGAAGACCCCGATCCGGTACGTCGGGGCGTACGCGCTGCCGGCGATGCCCGCCTCGCTGACGTACCCGGTCAACCCCGGGCCGGGACCGGCGACCACGGCGACCGTCACCGCGACCGTGCCGGCCAGCACGCAGCCGGCGGCGGCCGACGCGGCGGCGGCCCGGGCGGGCGTCGTGCCGGCGCGGTCGGGCTCAGCCACGTCCGTGCGGCGTGGTCCAGCCGGACAGGTCCGGGCCCAGCGGCACGATCCGGGTCGGGTTGATCGCCTCGTGCGTGCCGTAGTAGTGCCGCTTGATGTGGTCGAAGTCCACCGTCTCACCGAAGCCGGGGGTCTGGAACAGGTCCCGGGCGTACGCCCACAGCACCGGCATCTCGGTCAGCTTCTGCCGGTTGCACTTGAAGTGCCCGTGGTACGCCACGTCGAAGCGGACCAGGGTGGTGAACAGCCGCACGTCCGCCTCGGTGAGGTGCTCGCCCAGCAGGTAACGCTGCCCGGCCAACCGCTGCGACAGCGCGTCCAGCCGCGCGAACAGCGCCGTGTACGCCTCGTCGTACGCCGCCTGGGAGGTGGCGAAGCCGCACCGGTAGACCCCGTTGTTCACGTCGCGGTGGATCTCGGCCATCAGCGCGTCCAGCTCCGGGCGCAGCGCGACCGGGTACAGGTCCGGCGCGTCCGGGGCGTGGAACCGCCGCCACTCGGTGGACAGGTCCAGGGTGAGCTGCGGGTAGTCGTTGGTCACCACCCGCCCGGTCACGGTGTCCACCAGCGCCGGCACGGTCACCCGGCCGGTGTAGTCCGGGTCGGTGGCCAGGTACGCCTCGGAGAGGAAGCCGATGCCGAGCACCGGGTCGAAGCCGTCCGGGTCGAGGGCGAACCGCCAGCCCCGCTCGTCGCGGATCGGGTCGACCGTGCCCAGCGAGATCACCTCCTGCAACCCGAGCAGGTCGCGCACGATCCGCGCCCGGTGCGCCCACGGGCACGCCCGGCACCAGATCAGCCGGTACCGGCCGGCCTCCAGCGGCCAGCGGCCCTGCGCGTCCGGGCCACCGCCCTCCGGCGAGGTGGAGTGCGGGGTGACCCGACCGGTGAAGCGGTTGGGCTGGCGGACGAACTCGCCACCGCCGGCGGTCTCTGCGCTGAACTGGGGCCGGGCCATGCCGCCAACCTATCCGGTCGTCCCGTGGATATCCTGGCGCCGGGCGTCCCCGTGACCCGGACGACGCCGCCACCTCCAGCCCCTTCCCACCCCCGAAGGACAGCGCCGATGACCGTGGCATACCTCGTGGCCGGAGTCCGCACCCCGATCGGCCGGTACGCCGGCGCCCTCGCCGGGGTACGCCCCGACGACCTCGCCGCGCACGTGATCCGGGAACTGGTCGCCCGCCACCCGTCCGTGGACTGGGCCCGCGTCGACGACGTCGTCCTCGGCTGCGCCAACCAGGCCGGGGAGGACAACCGCAACGTGGCCCGGATGGCGGCCCTGCTGGCCGGCCTCCCCGAGGAGGTCCCCGGCAGCACGGTCAACCGGCTCTGCGGCTCCGGCCTGGACGCCCTCGCCAGCGCCGCGCGCGCGGTGGGCGCCGGCGAGGCGGAGCTGATGGTGGCCGGTGGCGTGGAGAGCATGAGCCGGGCGCCGTTCGTGCTGCCGAAGGCCACGTCCGCCTTCTCCCGCGCCGCCGAGGTGTACGACACCACCATCGGCTGGCGGCTGGTCAACCCGCTGATGGAGCAGGGGTGGGGCATCGACTCGATGCCCGAGACGGCCGAGAACGTGGCCGCCGAGTTCGGCGTCGACCGGGCCGCCCAGGACGAGTTCGCCCTGCGCTCCCAGCAGCGGGCCGCCAAGGCGCAGGCCGACGGCCGGCTCGCCGAGGAGATCGTACCGGTGACCGTGCCCGCCGGCCGCCGCGAGACGAAGCTGGTCGAGGTCGACGAGCACCCCCGGGAGACCTCGCTGGAGAAGCTGGCCGCCCTGCCCACCCCGTTCCGCGCGGGCGGGACGGTCACCGCGGGCAACTCCTCCGGCGTCAACGACGGCGCGGTCGCGCTGCTGGTCGCCTCCGAGGCGGCGGTGTCCCGGTACGGGCTCACCCCGCTCGCCCGGATCAGCGGCGCGGCGGCGGCCGGCGTGCCGCCCCGGATCATGGGGATCGGGCCGGTGCCGGCCACTCGCAAGCTGCTCGACCGGCTCGGTGTCGCCCTCGGCGACGTCGACGTGGTCGAGCTGAACGAGGCGTTCGCCGCGCAGGGCATCGCCGTGCTGCGCGAACTGGGCCTGCCGGAGGACGCCGAGCACGTCAACCCCAACGGCGGCGCCATCGCCCTCGGCCACCCGCTCGGCGCCAGCGGCGCCCGGCTGGCGCTCACCGCCGCTCTGGAGCTGCGCCGTCGGGGTGGCCGGCGGGCGCTGGCCACCATGTGCGTCGGCGTCGGGCAGGGCATCTCGCTGATGCTGGAGTCCGCCGGCTGAGGTCGCCGAACCGGGCGCGCGGGTGACCGGCCGACGGCTGAGCCGCCCGCGCGGCCCGGGTGTCGCCGGCCCGCCCGCTCAGGTGGGCCGGCGGGCCAGGTGGCGGTGGCCCCGCGCCGCCCCTTCCGCCAGGAGGAAGGTGTCCTCGACGGTGGCGATGCGCTCCCGCTCGGCGTCCAGCTCCGCGTCGCGCCCCTCGACCACCAGCAACTGCCCGAGCGTCCGGTACGCGTTCGTCCGGTCGCCGGGATCGGCGGGGTCGTCGATGGCCTCGCGCACCACCCGGATCGCCTCATCGATGCGCCGCTGCTCGTACAGCAGCCGGCCCAGGTGGCGGCGGACGTGCCTCTCACCCGCCGCCACCGCCTCCCGGTAGACCTCGATCGCCTCGTCGACGCGCCCGTGCCGGGCCAGCAGCCGACCCAGCGGCGCCAGCGGCCCGCCGGCCGCCCGGTGGACGGCGACCGCCTCGTCGAGCCGTCCGTGCTCGGCCAGCACGTCGGCCAGTCGCATCGTCCGGTAGTGCTCGTCCACACCGCGCGCCGCGCGCAGCAGGGCGACGGCCTCGTCCGGCCGGCCCTGCGCGACGAGCCGATCGACGCGCTCGTCGTCGAAGGCCACGTATTGCATGGCGCAGACCATAGGGCACGGCGGCGAGCCGTCCGCACCGCCGACGGCGGCGGGGAGCCGGTCGATGTCCGCGCGGGGGTGCAAAGTGGATCTCCCATACCGTGGCGGACGCGCATAGAGTGGGCAGCACCACACGATCCGCGGGTCGGCCGGTGTCGCGTCCGCGTGCCGGCGCGCGTCCGGGCACACCGCTGCCCTCCCGCACCGCGGCGACGAAAACTGGGGCGAGGCAGATGCAGATGCCGGACGGACTTCCCGCCGAGATCGACCTGAGCCGGCCGAGCGCGGCCCGGGTCTACGACTACTTCCTCGGCGGCGCGCACAACTTCGAGATCGACCGGCAGTTGGCCGAGCAGATCGCGAGCATGACGCCGAACCTGGCCGCCACCATGCGCGCCGGCCGGGAGTTCCTGCGCCGGGCCGTACGGGTGCTGCTCGACGCCGGCATCGACCAGTTCCTCGACATCGGCTCGGGCATCCCCACCGTCGGCAACGTGCACGAGGTGGCCCAGGCGGCCAACCCCGAGGCGCGGATCGTCTACGTCGACATCGACCCGGTGGCGGTGGCGCACAGCCGGGAACTGCTCGCCGGCAACGAGCGGGCCACCGCGATCCGGGCCGACCTGCGCGAACCGAAGCTGATCCTGGAGCTGGCCCGCTCCAGCGGCCTGATCGACTTCGACCGGCCGGTCGGCATCCTGCTCGCCGGGGTGGTCCACTTCATCCCCGACGTCGACCGCCCGGGCGACATCCTGGCCGCCCTGCGGGCCGCCGCCGTGCCCGGCAGCTTCCTGGTGGTCTCCCACTCCACCTTCGAGGACCAGCCGCAGGAGATGCTCGACGCGCAGCGGCTCTCGGCGCGTACCGACACCGAGATCACGCTCCGCTCGCGGGCCGAGATCACCGGCTTCTTCGGTGACTGGACGCTGCTGGAGCCGGGCGTGGTGCACATGCCGCTGTGGCGGCCGGACTCGCCCGCCGACGTGGACGAGCGCCCCGAGCGGTTCGGGGCGTTCGGCGGCGTCGCCCGGTACGACCACGCCGGCTGAGCCGACATGTCCGCCGTCCCGGATCCCGGCGGGGGCGACTTCAGCCGGCCGGGCGCCCAGGGTTACGCCGCCGAGTGGGCCCGGGCGGCACGCCGGCTCGGTTTCGTGCCGCTGAGCGCGGACGAGACCGAGCGGCTGCTGCTCGTGCACACCGTACGGCTGGCCCGGGCCCTGCTGGCCGAGGAGTTCTCCGCCGCCCCGGCGGAGGACGTGGGCCGGGCCCTGGTCGAGGCGCACCTCACCGAGCCGCGGATGCTGGACTGGTCGCTGCGCGCCCTCGGCGACCGGTTCCTGGCCCGGGTGCTGCCGGCCCGGGCCGACCTGCCCGACGCCGCCGCCCGGGTGGCGGCGATGCAGGGGGCGCTGGCCGCCGGTTTCGCCCGGGCCCTGCGCGACCGGACGTTCACCCAGCAGGAGCGGATCGCCCGCTCGGCCTGGCAGGCCCGCGACGCCGTGGAGCGGGCGTTGCGCGACAGCGAGGCCCGGTTCCGGGCGGTCTTCACCGGCGCGGCCATCGGGATCGGCATCGCCGGCATCGACGGGCGGATCATCGACGTCAACCAGTCCTTCGCCGACATGCTCGGCTACTCCATCGAGGAGCTGCGGCAGACCAACGTGGCGTCGCTGTTCCACGCCGACGACGCCGCCGGCATGTGGGAGCTGTACCAGGAACTGATCGAGGGCAAGCACGACAGCGCCCGGGTGGAGAAGCGCTACTACCGCAAGGACGGCAGCGTCGTCTGGACCGACCTGGCCGTCTCGCTGATCCGGCACGACGACGGCCGGCCCCGGTTCACCGTCGCGATGATCGAGGACATCACCGAGCGGTACGAACTCCAGCAGCGGCTGCGCTTCCAGGCGTTGCACGACCCGCTGACCGGCCTGCCCAACCGCACGCTCTTCTTCGAGACGCTGGGTCGGTTGTTCCACGAGGCCGGCCCCGACCAGCGGATCGGGGTCTGCTTCCTCGACCTGGACGGCTTCAAGGCGGTCAACGACAGCCTCGGGCACGACCTGGGGGACCGGCTGCTGGTCACCATCGCCCGCCGGCTGGCCGACTGCGTCGCCGGGCAGGGCCACCTGGTCGCCCGGATGGGCGGCGACGAGTTCGTCATCCTGGTCGACTCGGCGGAGGGGATCGACGACGCCGTCGGGGTGGCCGAGCTGGCCCTGGCGGCCGTCTCCGCGCCGGTGCTCATCGGTGAACAGCAGCTCGCCGTCTCGGCCAGCGTCGGCGTGGTGGACTGCCCGGCGGCGGAGACCAGCCCCTCCGAGCTGATGAAGGCCGCCGACACCACCCTCTACTGGGCCAAGGCGGAGGGCCGCGGCCGCTGGGCGGTGTACGACCCGGAGCGCAGCGCCGCCGACATCGCCCGCTCGGCGCTCGCCGCCGGCCTGCCGGCCGCCCTGGACCGGGGCGAGTTCGTGCTGCACTACCAGCCCATCGTCGCGCTGCTCGACGGGCGGATGCAGGCCGTGGAGGCGCTGGTCCGCTGGCGGCACCCCGAACTCGGCCTGGTCGGCCCGGACCGGTTCATCGGGCTGGCCGAGGAGACCGGGCTGATCGTCCGGCTCGGCGAGTGGGTGCTCGGCCAGGCCTGCCGGGACGCCCGCGCCTGGCACCGGGAGTTCCCCGAGCAGCGGCTGGTGGTCAGCGTGAACCTGGCCGCCCGGCAGGCCGACGACCCGGCCATCGTGGACACCGTGGCGGACGTGCTGCGGCGGACCGGTCTCCCCGCCGAGCTGCTGCAACTGGAGCTGACCGAGAGCGCGGTGATGGGCACCGCCGGGGAGCCGCTGCGCTCGCTGCACCGGCTGGCCGACCTCGGCGTACGGCTGGCCATCGACGACTTCGGCACCGGGTACTCGAACCTGGCGTACCTGCGCCGGCTGCCGATCCACTGCCTGAAGCTGGCCGGGCCGTTCGTGGAGGGGATCCGGACCGACGGCGACGACACCGCCGACCACCGCGACGAGCGGATCGTCGACGCGCTGGTGCGGCTGGCGCACGCGCTGGAGCTGTGGGTCACCGCCGAGGCGGTGGAGACCGGCGCGCAGGCCGAGCGGCTGCGGTCGCTGCGCTGCGACACCGGCCAGGGACGCTGGTTCGGCCCACCCGTGCCGGCCGAGCAGATCACCGCCCGGCTGCGCGGCGGGGCGGCGTGACCGGGGTACGGTTCGCGCTGGGCGGGCGACGGACGGCGTACCCCCGCGGCGCGCGACGGGCGGAGGTGGCCGGGTGGACCTGACGGACTCGCAGGCCGTGGTGTCGGTGGTGGCGGCCCTGGCGATCCTGGCCGGGCTGGCCGGGGTGGTGGTGCCCGGCCTGCCGGCGCTGCCGCTGTGCTGGGGCGGGGTGCTGATCTGGGCGGTCTTCGGCGACGCCGGACCCGGCCGCTGGGCGGTGCTGGCGGCGGCGACCGTGGTGGTGGCCGGCGGCACCGTGGTCAAGTACGCCTGGCCGGGGCGGAACCTGAAGCGCACCGGGGTGCCGACGTCGTCGCTGCTCGCCGGTGGGCTGCTGGGGCTGGTCGGGTTCTTCGTGATCCCGGTGGTCGGCCTGGTGCTCGGCTTCGTCGGCGGGGTGTGGGGCGCCGAGCGGCTGCGGCTGGGCAGCAACCAGCTCGCCTGGCCGGCGACCGTGCAGGCGCTCAAGGCCGCCGGCCTGTCCATGCTGGTCGAGCTGCTGGCCGGCCTGGTCGTCGCCGCGCTCTGGGTGGCCGGGCTGCTGTTCGCCTGACCCCTGCCGCCGCCCGCCACCGTCGGTGGCTAGTGCTCCGACGTCACGTCGTAGCGGGCGGCGATCGCGGCGGCGCGGTCGTGCAGGGCGGTGCGCAACCACTGCGGGGTCAGGGCTTCCGCGTTCGTGGCGAGCTGCCACAGCGCCCACTCGGCATGTCGTGGATCCTGGAAGGTCACCTCCAGCCGTAGCCAGCCGTCGGCGTCGGGTTCTTCGGCGTGGACGGCCACCGCGGTGGCCACCAGGTCCTCCCGCCGTGCCGGGTGCACCCGTACCACCACGGTGACCAGGTCGCCGCCGGTCCGGAACCGTGTGCTGCGTTCCTGCCAGGCCCGGTCCAGGTCGACCCGGTCCGGTCGCTGCGCGGGTTCGGCGAGTTCGTCGGCGGCCAGGATCCGGGACAGCCGGTAGGTGCGGTCCGCGCCGGACCTGGTGGCCAGCAGGTAGCCCTGCTCGCGTACGGTGACCAGGCCGATCGGGTCCACCGTGCGCCACCTCGGGGGCTGGCCCGCCGCCGCGTAGTGGATGCGCAGCCTGTGTCCGGCGAACACCGCGCGCCGAACCTCGGCGACGATGCTGTCGGGAACCTCGTCCGTGACCAGCCGGCGTGACAGCAGGTCGGTCTCCGGGTCGATGAGCAGCCGTTGGGTCGCGCCGGTCGCGGTGTCCCGATAGCTCTCGGGGAGCGCGTCGACCACCTTGAGCATGGCCGAGGCGAGCGCCGAGCCGAGACCGAACACCTGCGCGCCGCGCCGCGATCCGGCGACCAGCAGGGCGAGCGCCTCGTCGTGGTTCAGTCCGGTGAGCTCGGTCTGGAAACCGGGCAACAACGCGAAGCCGCCGTGCCGGCCGCGTTCGGCGTACACCGGGACGCCGGCCGCGGACAGCGCCTCGATGTCGCGCAGCACGGTGCGGGTGGACACCTCCAGTTCGCGGGCCAACGTGGCCGCGGACAACCGACCGCGCTGGCGCAGCAACAGCACCAGCGAGACCAACCGGTCGGCCCGCATGCGAGAACTATGCCAGCCGATACACGACACAGGGTGTCGTGTATCGGCTGAGAGGCTCACCGGCGCGTGGGTGCGCGTCCGGCGTGCCCACACCCTCGACGATTGGAGTGGACGTGGCAATGGAGCGATCGGCGGTCAACCCGTGGACGTGGTCGGTGGAGTTGGGCTACAACCAGGGTGAGGTCGTCTCCGGGCACACCCGGACGCTGTACTGCGCCGGACAGACCGCGATGGGCGGCGACGGCAAGCCCCGGCATGCCGGTGACATGGCGGCGCAGGTGGCGTTGAGCCTCGACAACCTGGAGGCCGTGCTCGACGAGGCCGGCATGTCCCTCGCGAACCTCGTCCGGCTCACCGTCTACACCACCGACGTCGACCGGCTCTTCGAGCACTACGGCGTGCTGGCGTCGAGGCTGGGCGCGGCCGGGGTGGCCCCGGCCACCACGATGCTCGGGGTGACCCGGCTGGCGATCCCCACCCTGATGGTCGAACTCGAGGGGACCGCCGTCGCGTGATGCGGCCCCGCCGCCCCCTGCTCGGCGCGCCGGCGGCGACGTCCGCGGAGCCGACTGCCCGGGTGCGGAACCCGGCGCGGCTGCGGCGCGCGTTCGCGCGGCACTAGGGTCGGCCCATGCGGATCACCGTCCTGGGTGGACTCGGTGCGTGGCCCACCGCCGGGCAGGGGTGCGGCGGCTTCCTCGTGGAGCACGACGGCTTCCGCCTGCTGGTCGACCCCGGTTACGCGACGCTCCCGCCGCTGCTGTCCCGGCTGCCCGCCGCCGCGGTCGACGCGGCCTACGTCAGTCACGGCCATCCCGACCACTGCGCCGACCTGCAACCACTGCTGCGCGCCCGGATCCTGGCCGACCGCTCGGGCCCGGCCCTGCCGGTGCACGCGCCGGCCGGCAGCCTCGACCGGCTGCTCGCGATCGACGAGCCGGGCCTGCTCGACGGCGCGTACCTGCTGCGCGAGTTCACCCCCGGGGACCGGTTCGCGCTGGGCCCGTTCACGGTGCGCACCTGGGCGCTGCCGCACTGGGTGGCGAACGCCGGGGCCCGGTTCGAGACCGGTGGGGCGACGCTCGCCTACACCGGGGACACCGGCGCCAGCCCGGACCTGGTGGACCTGGCCCGCGACGCCGACCTGCTGATCGCCGACGCCACCTACGTCGACGCGATCCCGGAACGGCACGCCGGCAACCTGTCCAGCGCCGCCGAGGTCGGCCGGTACGCCGCCGTGGCGTCCGTCCGGCGGGTGCTGCTGACCCACCTGTGGCCCGGCACCGAGGCGTCGTCGGCCGTCGCGGCGGCCCGCCGGGCGTACGACGGTCGGGTCGAGGTGGCGGAGCCGGGCCTGGTCGTCGACTGCCCGTCCTGACCCGGGGGCGGCACGGCGGAGGAGGCGGCGGCGAGGGGCGTCCGTCGGGCACGGCGGGTCGCCGTACGTGAGAGAGAGGTGGACGCCCCGCGCCGCCGCGCGGACCGGACGTTGCCGAGCGCCCGGTCCTCAGTCCCGTCGCGATCGGGCCTGGTCACAGGCTCAAGCATGCGGTCGGGGCGGGTCCGGCGGCAACGCGATTTCGGTCCGTGCCCGGTGGGGCGCGCCGGTCACGGCCGGGTGGGGCGGGTGGCCGGCGTCGGCTGCCCCGCGCCGGTGAAGCGGAGGATCCGGTCGTCGTCGGGCGCCGGGGTGCCGCGACCGTCGCGGTTGCTGGTGGCCACCCAGAGTGCGCCGTCCGGGGCCCGCTCGACGGTCCGCAGACGGCCGTAGCGTCCCAGCAGTTCGGCGACGGGGGTGCCGGGCCGGCCGGCGGCGTCGAGCGGCACGGCCCACAGCCGCGCGCCGCGCAGGGCCGCGACGAAGAGGGTGCCGCCGGCGATGGTGGCACCGCTCGGTGACGCCTCCGCCGGGCGCCACACGAGCACCGGGTCGCGGAACCGGGGATCGCCGCCGGGACCCTCGACGACCGGCCAGCCGTAGTTGCCGCCCGGGACGATCAGGTTCACCTCGTCCCAGGTGCTCTGGCCGAACTCGGTGGCGAACAGCCGCCCCCACCCGTCCCAGGCGAGACCCTGCACGTTGCGGTGGCCGGAGCTGTAGACCGGCGACCCGGGGAACGGGTTGTCCGCCGGCACGGCGCCGTCCGGCCGGATCCGCAGGATCTTGCCGTTGCGGCTGGCCGGATCCTGCGCGGCGGCGGGCACACCCACGTCGCCGATGCCGGCGTAGAGCATCCCGTCGGGGCCGAACGCGATCCGGCCACCGGCGTGGAAGGCCGCCCGGGGCACGCCGCTGAGGACGACCTGCGCCGCGTGCGGCGCGTGCAGCGGGAAGCGGACGATCCGGATGTCGGCGGCGGTGGTGAAGCAGACGTAGACCAGCCGGTCCCGGCGGAACGTGGGGGAGACGGCCAGGCCGAGCAGCCCCGCCTCCCCGCCGGCGACCACTCCGGCGATCCGGGCGACCTGCCGTGGCGGTCGGCCCGGCCGGACCCGCAGCACCGTGCCCCGGTCGCGCTGGGCGACCAGCGCGCTGCCGTCGGGGAGGAAGCCGAGCCCCCAGGGGGCCGCCAGGCCGGTGGCGACGACCTGTGGCCGGGTGAAGTCGAACCCGGCGGCGGCCGGCGGCCCGACCGGCGGCGGCTGCCCGACGTCGGCGGCCGGCGGCGCGAGCGGCGTGGTCGCCGGTGGCGCGAGCGGTGCGGCGGCCGGCTGCCCGACCAGTGTGGTCGCCGGTGGCGCGAGCGGTCGGCCCCGGGGCTGCTCACCCGCCACCGCCTCGGCGGTGCCCGGCAGGAGGGCGAGAACGGTGACGACGACCGGGACGACACGACGACGCATCTGGACTCCTCCGCTGCGGTTGCCGCCGCCCCCGGCGGGGCATTGACGGTGATCCGGTTTGCCAGTAGACCTTGGTGATGGAGACCCGCTGATGAGCAGAACGCCGTTGACGCTGGAACAGTTGCGGGTCGCCGTCGCCGAGGGCGAGATCGACACCGTGGTGCTCGCCCTGGTCGACATGCAGGGCCGCCTGCAGGGCAAGCGGTTCCACGCCCCCTACTTCCTCGACCAGGTGGTCGCGCACGGCAGCGAGGGCTGCAACTACCTGCTCGCCGTCGACGTGGACATGAACACCGTCGACGGGTACGCGATGTCGAGCTGGGAACGCGGGTACGGCGACTTCGCGATGCGCCCCGACCTGACCACCCTGCGCCGGGTGCCCTGGCAGCCGGGGACGGCCCTGCTCCTGGCCGACCTGGAGTGGCTGGACGAATCCGGGCCGGTGGTCGCCTCGCCCCGGCAGATCCTGCGCCGGCAGCTCGACCGGCTGGCCGCCCACGGGCTGACCGCGTACGCCGGCACGGAGCTGGAGTTCGTCCTCTACCGCGACTCGTACGAGGACGCCTGGCGGCGCGGCTACCGCGATCTCACCCCGGCCAACCAGTACAACGTCGACTACTCGCTGCTCGGCACGGCCCGGGTGGAGCCGCTGCTGCGCCGCATCCGCACCGAGATGGCCGGCGCCGGGCTCACCCCGGAGAGCGCCAAGGGGGAGTGCAACCTCGGCCAGCACGAGATCGCCTTCCGCTACGACGCGGCGGTCACCTGCGCCGACCACCACGTCATCTACAAGAACGGGGCCAAGGAGATCGCCGCCCAGGAGGGCATGTCGATCACCTTCATGGCCAAGCCGAACGCCCGCGAGGGCAACTCCTGCCACATCCACTTCTCGCTGCGGGACGCCTCCGGGTCCTCGGCGATGCTCGGCGACGGGCCAGCGCACCTGTCGGTCACCGGGCAGCGGGTGCTCGCCGGGCTGCTGGACACGATGCGCGAGCTGAGCCTCTTCTTCGCCCCGAACGTCAACTCCTACAAGCGCTACCAGCCCGGCTCGTTCGCCCCGACGGCGCTGCGCTGGGGCGTGGACAACCGCACCTGCGCGCTGCGGGTGGTCGGGCACGGACAGGGCATGCGGGTGGAGAACCGGGTGCCCGGGGCGGACGTCAACCCGTACCTGGCGATCGCCGCGCTGGTGGCGGGCGCGGTGCACGGCATCGAGCGGGAGCTGGAGCTGGGCCCGGAGTGCACCGGCAACGCGTACGACGACGCGTCGGCGCAGCGGGTGCCGGGCACCCTGCGCGACGCCCTCACCCTCTGGGAGGGCTCCGCCGTGGCCCGCGACGCCTTCGGTGACGAGGTGGTCGCCCACTACGCCAACCAGGCGCGGGTCGAGCTGGCCGCCTTCGACGCCGCCGTGACGGACTGGGAGCTGATCCGTGGCTTCGAACGTCTCTGAGGTGGTCGACCCGTCGACCGGCACGGTCGTCGCCCAGGTGCCGGCGAGCAGCGAGGCCGACACCGACGCCGCGATCGCGCGGGCCGCCGCCGCGTACGAGTCGTGGCGGGCCGTCGCGCCGGGGGACCGGGCGCGACTGCTGCGGCGGTTCGCCGCCGTGGTGGACGCCCACGTCGAGGAGCTGGCCCGGCTGGAGGTGCGCAACGCCGGACACACCATCGGCAACGCCCGCTGGGAGGCGGGCAACGTCCGCGACGTGCTCGACTACTACGCGGGCGCCCCCGAGCGGCTGACCGGCCGGCAGATCCCCGTCCCCGGTGGCCTGGACGTCACCTTCCACGAGCCGCTCGGCGTGGTCGGGGTGATCGTGCCGTGGAACTTCCCGATGCCCATCGCCGGCTGGGGGTTCGCCCCGGCCCTCGCCGCCGGCAACACGGTGGTCCTCAAGCCCGCCGAGCTGACCCCGCTGACCGCGCTGCGCCTGGCCGAGCTGGCGCGGGAGGCGGGCCTGCCGGAAGGCGTGTTCACCGTGCTGCCCGGCCGGGGCGACGTGGTGGGGGAGCGGTTCGTCACCCATCCCGCCGTACGCAAGGTCTGCTTCACCGGCTCCACCGAGGTCGGCACCCGGATCATGGCCGGCTGCGCGGCGCAGGTGAAGCGGGTCACCCTGGAGCTGGGCGGCAAGTCCGCCAACCTGGTCTTCGCCGACGCCGACCTGGAGCGGGCGGCGGCCACCGCGCCGTCCGCCGTCTTCGACAACGCCGGCCAGGACTGCTGCGCCCGCTCCCGGATCCTGGTCCAGCGCCCGGTGTACGACCGCTTCCTGGAACTGCTCGAACCGGCGGTGCGCGGCTTCCGGGTGGAGGACCCGGCCGCCGAGAGCGCCGAGATGGGCCCGCTGATCTCCGCCGCCCACCGGGACCGGGTCGCCGGGTACGTCGACGGCGCGCGGGTCGCGTTCACCGGCGCCCGCCCCGACGGCCCCGGCTTCTGGCACGCCCCGACGGTGCTGCTCGCCGACTCGCCGGCGGACCGGCACTGGCGTGAGGAGATCTTCGGCCCGGTGGTGTCGGTGCTGCCGTTCGACGACGAGGCCGACGCGATCCGGCTGGCCAACGACACCGAGTACGGGCTCTCCGGCTCGATCTGGACCCGGGACGTCGGCCGGGCGGTGCGGGTGGCCCGGGCGGTCGAGTCGGGCAACCTCAGCGTCAACTCGCACTCCTCGGTGCGCTACTGGACGCCCTTCGGCGGCATGAAGCGTTCCGGACTCGGCCGCGAGCTGGGCCCGGACGCCCTGCACGCCTTCACCGACGTCAAGAACGTCTTCATCGGCACCGAGGAGTGAGCGTCATGCAGGGTCGTCTGACGGACCGGGTCGCCGTGGTGACCGGGGCGGGCAGCGGGATCGGGCTGGCCACCGTGCGGCGCTTCGCCGCCGAGGGGGCGCGGGTGGTCTGCGTCGACATCGACGCCGAGGCCGGCGAGCGGGCCGCCGCGGAGGTCGGCGGCGACTTCGTCGCCTGCGACGTGGCGGACGAGACCTCCGTGCGCGACCTCTTCGACGGGGTGGTCGAGCGGCACGGCCGGGTCGACGTGTCGTTCCACAACGCCGGCATCTCCCCGCCGGAGGACGACTCCATCCTGGAGACCGGCCTGGACGCCTGGGAGCGGGTGCTGCGGGTCAACACCACGAGCGTCTACCTCTGCTGCAAGCACGTCATCCCGCACATGCGCCGGCAGGGGAAGGGCTCGATCGTCAACACCGCGTCGTTCGTGGCGCTGATGGGCGCGGCGACGTCGCAGATCGCGTACACGGCGAGCAAGGGCGGGGTGCTGGCGATGACCCGGGAGCTGGGCGTGCAGTTCGCCCGGGAGGGGATCCGGGTCAACGCGCTCTGTCCCGGCCCGGTCGCCACCCCGCTGCTGCTGGAGCTCTTCGCCGCCGACCCGGAGCGGGCGGCCCGCCGGCTGGTGCACGTGCCGATGGGGCGGTTCGGGGAGCCGGCGGAGATCGCCGCCGCGGTGGCCTTCCTGGCCAGCGACGACTCGTCCTTCATGACCGCCGCGCAGTTCGTGGTGGACGGCGGCATCACCGGCGCGTACGTCACCCCGCTGTGAGTCGCTCAGCCCTTCGGGAAGACCCGCTGGGTGGTGGTCCAGCAGGCAAAGCCGACGGGTTGGCGACCCGTCTTCTCCTCGACCACCCGGTCGTCCGCGACGATCCGGCAGGTGGCGGTGGCGCCGTCGACGGGTTGGACGTACAGCCAGAGCTGGCCGTCGCCGGGCTGGAGGGTCACCTCCGTGCTCCAGGGGGCGGCGACTCCGTCGGTGAGGGTGCCGCCCAGGGTGTGGGTGCGATGGTCGTCGTTCGGTGTCCTCCAGCTGACGGCCTGCACCCGGCCGGAGTCGGCGGTCACCTCCAGGCGCACCCGCCGCGCCGGCGTTGCCGCGTCGTCGTCGGCGGTGGCGCGCAGGGCCAGCCAGGCGCCGCCGCCCGCGAGGACGAGAGCGACCACGAGGGTCGGGAGCAGCCAGCGCCGGCGGCGGGTTCGGGTGTCGTCGACAACGATCACGGCGGCAGCGTAGGGCAGCGCGCCGCGTCCGTCCGCCCCGTGCGGCGGGTACGGCGGTGCCGGTGACGCTGGTGGCCGTGCGGCGCCGGGCGGACGCGTCGGAGGCGGGGGTGGCCCGGCGCCGTCCGGGTGGGTCGAGGACCGGGACGGCGTCTCCCGCCTGAGTGCGCGGCGGCACCCGGGGTGGGCCGGAGTCGGGCCGCCCCGTCCCCACCGCTTGTCCCGCCTGACGGAAAGGGGTGTCCCACTCTTCGGTGTTCGGTGCGAGGATCCGGACATGAAGGTCCATCCCCAGATCGACGATCGGCTGCGCGAGTGGATCGAGGAGCAGCCGGTCTTCTTCGTGGCCTCCGCCCCCTCCGGGCCGCACGGGCACGTCAACGTCTCGCCCCGGGGCATGCGGGGCACCTTCGCCGTCCTCGGCCCGCTGCGGGTCGCCTGGCTGGACTACCACGGCAGCGGCGCGGAGACCATCGCCCACCTGCGGGACAACGGCCGGGTCACGGTGATGTTCTGCGCCTTCACCGGCCCGCCCACGGTGGTCCGCCTGCACGGGCGGGGAGTCGCCACGCCGCTCACCGACCCCGGCTTCCGGCCCCTGCTCGCCCACTTCCCCGACCCGCCGGACCTGCACGGGGTCCGCGCGGTGATCACCGTCGAGGTCGAGCGGGTCAGCGACTCCTGTGGCTACTCGGTGCCGCTGATGGACTACCGCGGTGACCGCGACCTGCTGCTGCGGTGGGGCGCCCGCAAGACCGACGAGGACCTGGCCGAGTACCGCGCCCGCAAGAACGCCACCAGCATCGACGGCCTGCCCGCTTTCTGACCGATCCCCCGGCACGCCCCTCCCGACGAGCGTCGACGCGCCGGTGACGGCAGGATGAGACGCAGGTAACCAGCGATCGCCGCGGGGCATGCGTTACGTTGCTGGTCCGTCTGGGTAGAAGGCGGGGCGCGGCCGGCATGACGCCAGGCGTCACGGGGCACGGCCGGAGCGGGAGGGTACATGAGCGCGGCCCAGGTGGGCGAGGAGGGACGGTTCCACGCGCGTCCCGCCGACGGGACGCTCCCCGCGCAGCTCGCCGAGGCCTTCGCGGCCGGTGGCGAGATGGGACGTCGGCTGGGCGCGTACGACTGGTCCCGCACCCCGCTCGGCACCCCCGACACCTGGCCGCCGGCGCTCTGCCACGCGGTCAGCATGATGCTCGCCTCCCGCGCCCAGATCGCGATGTTCTGGGGCCCGGACCACCGGGCCTTCTACAACGACGCCTACCGGCCGACCATCGGCACCAAGCACCCGGCCGTCATCGGCCAGCCGGCCAGCCGGCACTGGGTGGAGACCTGGGACGTGCTCGGGCCGGTCCTCGACGACGTGCTGCGTACCGGTGAGCCGTACCACGGCACGGACCACCCGTTCCTGATCGACCGGCACGGCTTCGTCGAGCAGGTCTACTTCGACGTCTCCTACGACCCGATCCGCGGCACCGACGGCAGCGTCCAGGGCATCTTCTGCTTCGTCAACGAGACCACCGGCCGGGTGCTCGGCGAGCGGCGGCTGCGGGCGCTGGCCGACCTCGGTTCCCGCCTCGGCGAGGCGCGCAGCGTGGCGGAGGTCGCCCGCCTCGCCGCCGAGGTGCTCGACGGGTACCGCTCCGACGTCCCGTTCGCCCGGGTCCGCCTCTACGACGACCAGGGCTGCCTCGCCCTCGCGGGGACCGGTGGCGACACGCCGGACGGCGTCCCCACCGACGCGCCGCCCGTGCTCGCCCGGGTCGCCGCGGGCGGCGTCCCCGCCGAGGTCGACGTGGCCGAGCTGCCCGGCGTGGTGCCGCCGGAGGCCGCCGACCGGGCCCTGGTGCTGCCGCTGACCGCCACCAACGAGCCGGCCGGGGTGCTCGTCGTCGGCGTCTCCCGCCGGCTGCACCTCAACGAGGAGTACCGCACCTTCTTCGACCTGGTCACCGCCCAGATCTCCCAGGCCCTGGGCCAGCAGCGGGCGTACGAGCAGGAGCGGGCCCGCGCCGCCGAGCTGGCCGCCCTCGACCGGGCCAAGACGAACTTCTTCGCCAACGTCAGCCACGAGTTCCGCACCCCGCTGACGCTGGTCCTCGGGCCGCTGGAGGACCTGCTCGCCGATCCGGCGCTGCCACCGGCGTACACCGAGCGGCTGACCGTCATGCACCGCAACGCGCTGCGCCTGCTCAAGCTGGTCAACACGGTGCTCGACTTCTCCCGCCTGGAGTCCGGCCGGCTGGCCGCCCACTTCGAGCCCACCGACCTGGCCGACTACACCTCCCGGCTGAGCAGCACCTTCCGCTCCGCCACGGCCCGCGCCGGCCTGCGCCTGGTGGTCGACTGCCCGCCGCTGCCCGCGCCGGTCTTCGTGGACCGGGACATGTGGGAGAAGATCGTCCTCAACCTGGTCTCCAACGCGCTGAAGTTCACCTTCGACGGCGAGATCCGGGTCCGGGTGCACGTCGTCGCGGGCGCGGCCCGGCTGGAGGTCAGCGACACCGGCGTCGGCATCGTCGCCGACGAGCTGCCGCACGTCTTCGAGCGGTTCCACCGGGTGCCCGGGGTCCGGTCGCGTACCCACGAGGGCACCGGCATCGGCCTCGCGCTGGTGCGCGAGCTGGTCGAGATGCACGGTGGCAAGGTCGAGGTCAGCAGCCGGGTGGACGAGGGCAGCACCTTCGCGGTGACCCTGCCGTTCGGCTCGGCGCACCTGCCCGCCGACCGGGTGGCCAGCGGCAGCCCGGCGCCGCTCGCCGAGCCCCAGCAGGCCGCCCTGTACGTCGCGGAGACCGCGATCTGGTCCGACGACCGCAACGCCCTGGTTCCGGCGCCGGTGGCGGAGGAGCCGGCCGGCGCCGGCCGCATCCTGCTCGCCGACGACAACGCCGACCTGCGCGAGCACGTCACCCGGCTGCTCGGCCCGTCGTACGAGGTGGTCGCGGTGCCCGACGGCGTGGCGGCCCTGGAACAGGCCGTCGACGGCACCTTCGATCTGGTGCTGACCGACGTGATGATGCCCCGGCTGGACGGCTTCGGGCTGGTCACCGCGCTGCGGGCGAACCCGCGTACCCGGCACGTGCCGATCGTGCTGCTCTCCGCCCGGGCCGGCTCCGCCGAGGCGGTCGCCGGGCTGTCGGTCGGCGCCGACGACTACCTCACCAAGCCGTTCTCCGGTCAGGAGCTGATCGCCCGGGTCCGGGCCAACGTCGAGCTGGGCCAGCTGCGCGGGCAGATCATCCGCCGGCTGCGGGCGCTGGCCGACGCCGCGGTGGCGATCAACACCGCCCGCTCCACCGCCGACGTGGTCCAGGTCGCCGCGCGGCACGCGCTCAGCCTCGCCGAGGCGGCCCGGGTGCTGGTCACCACCAGCGGCGCACGGTACGAGGCCGACGCCGGCGGGACGACGCCGCAGGAGCCGTCGGACGTGCTGGCGCTGACCGGCACCGCCGGCACGCAGCTCGGCGAGCTGCGGGTGTGGCGCACCGACGGCGACGGACCCGAGCGGGCGGCGCTGACCCAGCTGGCCCGCCTGGTCGGGGTACGCCTGGAGAACGCCCAGCTCTACGAGGCCGAGCACCACATCGCCACCACCCTGCAGCACAGCCTGCTGCCGACCACCCTGCCGCAGCTCCCCGGCGCGGTGGTGGCCAGCCGCTACCTGCCCGGCAGCGCCGACGTGGAGGTCGGCGGCGACTGGTACGACGTGATCGGGGTCGGCGACGACGAGGTCGTGCTGGTCATCGGCGACGTGGTCGGCAAGGGCGTCCGCGCCGCGGCGGCGATGGGCCAGCTGCGCAACGGGCTGCGGGCGTACCTGCTGGAGGGCTACGACCCCGGGCAGTCACTGACCCGGCTCAACCGGCTGGTCGGCTCCACCGAGCGGCAGTCCTTCGCCACCGTGGTCTGCCTCTCGTACTGCCCCCGCACCGGCCTCCTGCGGTACGCCAGCGCCGGCCATCCGTCCCCGCTGTTGATCCGAGGAGACGACGTGGCGTTCCTGCACGATCGGGCACTCGGTCCACCCATCGGCGCGATCGCCGGCACCAGCTACCGGACGGTCGAGGGCGACCTCACCCCCGGCGACCGGCTGCTGCTGTACACCGACGGGCTGATCGAGGACCGGCACGCGGGCATCGACGCCGCCCTGCTCCAGCTGCGCCAGGACGCCTCGGTGTCGGGCGAGCACGTCGCCGACCTGGTCGACGCGGTGGTGGAGCGGGTCGCCGGGCGCAACCGGCACGACGACGTGGCGGTGCTGGCGCTGGAGGCGGCCGAACTGCACCGGTTCGCGCTCCGGCTGCCGGCCGACCCGACCCGGCTCAGCGTGCTGCGCAAGCGGCTGGAGAACTTCCTCCTCGCCCACCGGGTCGGCGAGAACGACCTCTTCGACCTCACCGTGGCCGTCTCCGAGGCCGCCGCCAACGCCATCGAGCATCCGGTGGACCCGCGTGAGGAGACGATCCACGTCGAGGTGGGCATCGACGGCCGGACGGTGACGGCGACCGTGCGCGACAGCGGGCGGTGGCGGGAGTCGACCGGGTCCGGCTTCCGCGGCCGGGGCCTGTCGCTGATCGAGGCGTTGGGGGAGTTGTCGGTGACCCGTACCCCGGACGGGACGGAAGTGACGCTGCGCCGGCGGTTGCAGGACTGAGCCCGCCCGGCGCGGACGCGACGCCCCGCCGCCCACGGTGACGGGGGGCCGGTCAGTCCCGGTGCAGCCAGCCCTGCTCGCCCAGGCCGGAGATCTCCAGCACCCGGACGACCTGGCGGGAGGGGAGCACGGTGAGCCGGTCGGGGAGCCGGTCGGCGAGCCGGACCACCGCGTGGATGGCGGCCGAGTCGAAGAAGGTGACCCCGCGCAGGTCGAGGGTGACCCGCTCGGCGGGCTCGCGGAGGGCGGTCTGGAGCATCGTGTCGGCGGTGGCCATGTCGACCTCGCCGGTCACCACCACGCGGAGGTGCTCTCCGTCGAGCTCCGCGCTCGCGGAGAACACGGGAGGTGCGCCCCCTTGATCCACGCAGCAACTTTGGCACAGCACGGTTGCCACGGCAACAACCTCGGCGGGCGGGTGCGTGGCGGGAGTCACCGTGGGCGCGGCGATAGGCTGTGGCCATGAACGTCCGTGCGCCGCTGACCCCCGGCACGCTGTCCCCGTGGCGAGCGGTGCCCGCCCACATCGCCCGACCGGAGTACGTGGGCAAGAAGCGCCCGCAGGAGTGGCGCGGCTCGCACGTGCAGACGCCGGAGACCATCGAGAAGATGCGGATCGCCGGCCGGCTCGCCGCCCGGGCGACCCGGCTCGCGGGCGAGCACTGCAAGCCGGGCGTGACCACCGACGAGATCGACCGGGTGGTGCACGAGTTCCTCTGCGACCACGGGGCGTACCCCTCGACGCTGGGCTACAAGGGCTTCCCGAAGTCCTGCTGCACCAGCCTCAACGAGGTCATCTGCCACGGCATCCCGGACAGCACGGTCCTGCGGGACGGCGACATCATCAACGTCGACGTCACCGCGTACATCGGTGGGGTGCACGGGGACACCGACGCGACCTTCTGCGTGGGCGAGGTGAGCGAGGAGGCCCGGCTGCTGGTCGAGCGGACCCACGAGGCGATGATGCGCGGCATCAAGGCCGTCGCCCCGGGCCGCCAGATCAACGTGGTCGGCCGGGTCATCGAGTCGTACGCCAAGCGGTTCGGCTACGGCGTGGTCCGCGACTTCACCGGCCACGGCATCGGCGAGGCGTTCCACAGCGGCCTCTACGTGCCGCACTACGACAGCCCGCGCCCCACCGACGTGATGGAGCCCGGGATGACCTTCACCATCGAGCCGATGATCACCCTCGGCACCCACCAGTACGACATGTGGGACGACGGCTGGACGGTGGTCACCAAGGACCGGAAGTGGACGGCGCAGTTCGAGCACACGATCGTCGTGACCGACGACGGCCACGAGATCCTGACCCTGCCGTGACCGAGACCCCTGCCGCGCTGCGCGAGGCACACCACGCGGACGTCTCCGGCGGCTGGCTGCGGCCGGCCGTCTTCGGCGCGATGGACGGCCTGGTCACCAACATCGCCCTGATCGCGGGCGTCGGCGGTGGCGGCGTCTCGCCCCGCAGCATCGTTCTCACCGGCACCGCCGGCCTGGTCGCCGGGGCCATCTCGATGGGGCTGGGGGAGTACACCAGCGTCCGCTCCGCCAACGAGCAGGTCGCCGCCGAGGTGGCCAAGGAGCGCCGCGAGCTGGAACGGCACCCCGAGGCGGAGGCCCGCGAGCTGGCCGACGCGTGGGTCGCCCGCGGCCTGCCCCGTGACCTGGCCATGCAGGTGGCGAACGAGATCCGGCGCAACCCGGAGGAGGCGCTGCGGATGCACGTCCGGGAGGAGTTGGGCATCGACCCCGACGAGCAGCCCAGCCCGTGGGCGGCGGCGATCTCGTCGTTCCTCTTCTTCTCGGTGGGCGCCCTGATCCCGCTGCTGACCTACCTGCTCGGCTCCACCGACCTCTGGCTGGCGCTCGGCGTCGGCGGGGTGGGGCTCTTCGCCGCCGGGGCGGTCGTCGCCCGGTTCACCAGCCGCCCCTGGTGGTCCGGCGGCCTGCGCCAACTCCTGCTCGGCGCCCTCGCCGCCGCCGCCACCTACGGCATCGGCGCCCTGATCGGCGTCCAAGGCGGCCTCGGCTGACCCCCTCCCCGTCCCCACCCCCACCCCCACCCGAGCACACGCGCTCTTTCAGAGAAAGAGTGGCTATTCCGCGTCGAATAGCCACTCTTTCTCTGAAAGTGCGGGCGGGTGGGTTCGGGGGTGTGGGGGTGTCAGGGGGTGAGGAGGTCGTCGACGGTGCCGTCGACGGGGCGACCCCGGGCGGCCAGTTCGTCGGCCTGTCGGCCCAGCACCGTCCCCACCTCGGTCATGTCCGCCCCGGCCAGCCCGGTACGCCGGACCGCGTCGCCCGGATCCCGGAAGTAGGTGCGGGTGAGCAGCCCGGTCACCGTGGCCGCCGCCAGCCGGGCCTCGCCGAGCATCAGCAGCGCCTGGTCGGTCTCGTACCACTCGGCGAGCCGCGCCGCGCGGGCGTGCGCCGCCCAGCCCCGGTACCACGCCTGCCGGGCCGCCGCGGTGAACTCGGCCGGGCGGGCCCGGGCGAGCCGCCCGAGGTGCTCGTCGCGCAGGGTGCGCAGCCAGCCGGTCGGGTCGTACAGGGCGGTGGTGGTGACGTACCGGTCGGCGGTCAGCGGCCAGAGCGGGGTCAACGTCCGCGCCTGCCGCAGGTACTCCTGCGCGCCGGCCACGGTCAGGTCGACCAGCACCCCGTCCACCCGCCGGGTCGACGGCTCCGGCCCCGCGCCCGCCCGGTAGGTCGCCAGCAGCAGGCCCACCTCGGCGTTCCCACCCCCGTCGTCGTCGCCGTGCGCGAGCGGCCCGTGCACCGCCACCACGAGGATGTCCGCCGGGAACCGCCGCCGGGCCGCCTCGGCCACCCGCTCGGCGACCCGCCACCGCCGGTCGTCCAGGTGCGGGTCGGTGCCCAGCCCGGCGCCGCTGCCGTCCACGGACGTCACCTCCGTCCCACGCCGGGTCCCACGCCTGGCCGGCGGCGCTCGACCCGCCACGTCGGCGGGCGGCGGCCGTGACCCGGAGCCGACCGGTCCGGGCCGGTCGGGCACCGTCCCCACCCTAGCCAGACCGGCGTCGCCCGCCCGCTACGCCGCGCCCGTCCGCCGATGCGCGGCGCTCGCCCACAGGCCCGCCACGCTCGCCACGCCGCACCTGCCTCCGGGTCCGCCGCGTCCGGTCTGCCGGTCCGCCGTGCCCGGGGACGCCGTGTCCGGTCCGCTGGGACGCCGTGTCCGGTCCGCTGGGAGGCCGCGTCGGGTCCGCTGGGAGGCCGCGTCGGGTCCGCTGGGACGCCCCGTCCGGTCCGCCGGGACGCCGTGTCCGGTGCCGGGACGCCGTGCCCGATTCGCCGGGACGTCGTTGCTTGCCTGCCGGCATGCCGCGCCCGTCCGCCGATGCGCGGCCCCTGCACGGTCCGCCGGCATGCGGCCCGTGCAGGGTCCGTCGGCGCGAGCGGCGCGCGGTCAGGCGGTCGGCCGGTCGGCCGGGACCAGTCGGAAGATGCGGATCTCCCGATCACCGGCCCGCTCGACGTACGTCTGGTACGCCGGCCACTCGGTCACCAGCAGCCGCCAGAGCCGGTCGCGTTCCGCGCCGGTGGCGACCTCGGCGCGGACGGGGAGGCGGCGCCCCTTCACGTCCACCTCGGCGGCGGGGTCGGCCAGCAGGTTCATCGCCCAGCCGGGCTGGTGCCGCTGCCCCCAGTTCGACCCGATCACCACGTACGCGTCGCCGTCCGGCACGAACAGCAGCGGGTTGCTGCGGGGCAGGCCCGAGCGGCGGCCGGTGGTGGTGAGGACCAGGGACGGGACCAGCCCGAGCGCGACCACCCGGCCCCGGGTGAGCCGCCCGACCAGCCGGTCGGCGGGGACGAGCAGGCGCATGGTGGCGCCGAACCAGCGGTGGTGGCCGAGGCGGCGGGTGAGGGATCCCAGAACGGACACGTTGACAGTCTGCCAATTCGACGGCCCGTGCGGCACCCCTCCGGGCGGCCCCCGACGGCGCGCGGCCCCCGACGGCGCGCGGCCCCCGACGGCGCGGTCAGTCCAGCCGGCGTTCCACGGCCAGCCGGGACCGGGTGAACAGGCCCGCGCCGAGCATCGCCACCAGTGGCACGAACACCAGCACGCCCAGGGTCAGCCAGGGCACCACGAGCGGGTACGGCGCCTGGACCGGCCAGGAGTCGGCGTACTGCCGGTTGACGGAGGTCAGGATCACCACCGTCGAGCCGAGGCCGGCCAGGATGCCCAGCACCGAGCCGAGTCCGGCGATCACCCCGGCCTGACAGAGCGAGAGCACCCGGCGCATCCGGGGACTGGCCCCCACGGCGGCCAGGGTGGACAGGTCCCGACGGCCCTCCGCGGCGGCGAGCCCGGTGGCGACCCCGGCGGCCCCCAGGGTGATGATCCCGGCGCCGGCGGCCAGCAGCAACAGCAGTGGGCGCTGGCCGGAATCGGTCGGACCGGTGTCCACCTCGACCCAGAACGAGCCCAGTGGGCGCAGGTCGGCGGTGAGCCGCCGCTGCTGCGACGCCGTCGGCACGGCGTGGGTCTCGACGGCGTACCCCAACGGCTCGACGGCCAGGCCGAGCCGGGTGGCGGCGGGGGTGGAGAGCACCAGCCGGTCCACCGGCAGGCCACCGCGCAGCACGTACCCGGGTAGCGCGACGGTGGTCGTGGCCGGCGGTTCGGGGCCCTCGCCGACCCGGCTCATCGCCACCGTCACCGTGCCGTCGCGGACCCGGCGCGGGTCGGTCACCACCGCGCCGCCGGCCCGCAGCACGGCGCTCGCCCGGGCCACCTCCTCCGGCGGCGCGTCGGTGAGCGCGGGCAGGACGGACCCGTCGTCCACCAGGACCGGCAGGGAGACGCCGGTGGGTTCCGGCATCGAGCGGCAGCGCGGGTCGGCCTGCGCCCGTCGGCGGACCTCGGCCGTCCGGAGCGCCTCGACCTCGAACGGGCAGACCTGTTCGGGCGGCAGCACCGCGTGGACCGTGCACTGCTCGTCCCGGTGCGGCCGGGCGCAGACCGGCACGTCGATCCGGGCGACCGAGTCGGCCGCCAGCACGCCGCGGACCCGGTCGGCGACCGACGGCAGCGCCGGCAGGTCATCCGCCTCGGCCGAGCCGGCCCGGTACAGCACCACGTGGCCGGGCGGCACGCCGGGCTGCCAGGCCGCCCGGCTCCGGGCGTCGTCGCTGGCCACCCAGACGCCGACGGCCACGCTGCCGGCGACCGCCGCCATCACCGCCGAGATCGCCGGGGCGGCGGAGGAGCGGTTGCGGCTGGCGTCACGCAGCGCGATCCGGGGCGCCAATGGCAGCAGCCGTCCCGTCCGGGCCAGCAGGCCGACCAGGGTGGGCGTGGTGAAGACCAGGCCCAGCTCACCGAGGACCAGCCCGGTGAGGATCACGAGCGGCGTGCCGCGATGCGCGCCCAGGGCGGCGGTCGCGGTGCCCAGGACGGTCAGCGTCACGCCGAGGACCAGCCAGCGCCGGCGGTGCGGCGGCACCGTCCGTCGCCCGGCCAGCCCGGCCACCACGTCCTGCCGGGCGGCCGTCCAGGCGGGGGCGAGCGCGGCCAGCACCCCGGCCAGCACCGCGACCGCCGCGATCGTCGCCAGCGCCGCCGGGAAGACCCGGTACCCGCCGAACCGGGCCTGCATGACGTACTCCTCGACCAGCGGCCGGGCGGCGAGGGCCAGGGCGACACCGAGCAGCACGCCGAGGGCCGCCCCGACGCCGCCCAGCACCACTCCGTCGGCGAGCACGATCCGGCGCAGGTGCACCGCGTCGCCGCCGGCGACCGCGACCAGCGCGAGGTCGCGGCGTCGCCGCCGTACGCCGACCGCGAAGGCCGGCCCGACCAGGAGCACCACCTCCAGCAGGCCGAGCCCGCCGACCAGCAGCGCGCTGCCCGTCCCCTCGGCGTCGGAGACCAGGGCGCCGGGGAGGTGGCCCTCCGGGACCGCCGTCGCGCCGGGCACCGGGGTACGCGCGGAGACGGTGATCCCCCGCGCGTTGAGCCGGGCCGCCAGCGCGGCGTCCACCGGGCCGGGCAGGTCCACCAGCCAGCTCCCGTCGTAGGCGCCGGCCGGTGGCGCGGGGGTCGCGCCGGGGGGCAGCGCGGCGGTCGCGCCCAGGTCGTCCGGGAACTCCACCATCCCGACCACGCGGTACGCCCGTGACCCGTCGGCCAGGGTGACCACCCCGCCCAGGTCGACGTCGAGTTCGCGCAGCGCCGCCGCGCTGACGGCGATCTCGTCCGGCCGGTCCGGTGTGCGGCCGGCGCGTAGCCGGGCCGTGCTGCCCGCGACGGGGTCGGTGAGGTCCAGCGCCCGGCCGGTGAGCGCGACGAGCCCGTCGCCGACGCGCACCTCGAAGGGGATCCACCAGCGCACCGGGGCGATCCGGCTGCCGGGCGGTAGCAGGGCGGTGATTTCCCCGGCCGTCACCGGGCGGGTCCGGGGCCGCTCCTCGCCGCCGGCCGGGTACACGCCCTCGCCCCAGGCGTCCTGCACGACCGGGGTCTCCGAGATCCAGCGCAGCTCCACGTCGGCGGCGCCGATGCGCTGGTCGAGCCGTTCCGCCCGGGTGAGGGTGGACATGTCGTAGGTGGCCGCGACGAAGCTCAGGGCCAGCACCGGCAGGGCGATCATCGCCAGCACCAGGGCGGTGCGTCGGCGTGCCCGGCGCGCCTCCCGTCGGGCGATGCGCAGCGCGGCCCGCCAGGAGCCGACCGCCTCGGCGATCCGTCCGGTGCGCCGGACCCCGGCCGGGTGCGGCCTCACCTGCCGCTGCCGGAGAGCAGCTGCTCGACGCCGGGCAGCGGCGCGGTCGAGTCGACCATGACCCCGTCGCGGAGGAAGACCACCCGGTCGGCCCAGCCGGCGTGCCGTGCCTCGTGGGTGACCAGCACCCCGGCCGCGCCCGCGTCGACCCGGCGGCGCAGCAGGTGCAGCACCGCCTCGCCGGTCTGCGAGTCCAGCGCCCCGGTCGGCTCGTCGGCCAGCACCAGCCGCCGCTCGCCGACCAGCGCGCGGGCGATCGCCACCCGTTGCTGCTGGCCGCCGGACATCTGGTCGGGGAAGCGCTCGCCCAGCCCGGTCAGGCCGACCTCCGCCAGGGCGGCGAGCGCCGCCCGACGGGCCGGGCGCACGCCCACCCCGTCGAGTTCGAGGGGGAGGGCCACGTTCTCCGCGGCGGTGAGGCTGGCCAGCAGGTTGAGGTCCTGGAAGACGTAGCCGATCCGCCGGCGGCGCAGCCGGGCGAGGCCGCGGTGGTCGAGCGTGCCCAGCGGCTGCCCCTCGACCACCACCTCGCCGGCGGTGGGACTGTCCAGCCCGCCGGCCAGGGTGAGCAGGGTGGACTTGCCGGAGCCCGAGGGACCCATCACGGCGACCAGCTCGCCGGCCCGGACGGTGAGGCTGACCCCGCGCAGCGCGTGCACGGCGGCCTCGCCGCTGCCGTGGGTGCGGTGGACGTCCCGCAGGTCGAGCACCGGGACGTCGGACCCGCTCACCGGCGGGCCTCCTCGTCGGCCCGGTCCACCGCCCCCGGGTGGACGGCGCGGCCGGGTGGCACGGCGGGACGGTAGCGGACCAGGCTCGTCTCGCAGTGGTCCAGCCAGCGGATCTCCGCCTCGGCCTGGAACACCATCGCGTCCAGCACCAGCCGCCAGGGCAGGTCCTCCGGCTTGTCGCTGGCGTACTTCAGCCGGGTCAGCTCCTGCAGGGTGCGCATGGTCGCGCTGCGCTGGGTCTGCACCACCGCCCGGACGTCGACGCCGGGCGTGGTCAGCGCCAGGGCCAACTTGATCGACAGCTCGTCGCGGGGACGGTCGGCGCGGCTGATCGGGGTGGCGAACCACAGCGCCAGGTCCGCCCGCCCGGCGTCGGTGATCTCGTACGGCCGCTGCCCGCCCTCGTTCTCGGGCAGCGGACGGACCAGCCCGTCGCGTTCGAGCCGGTTGAGGGTGGTGTAGACCTGCCCGATGTTCAGCGGCCAGGTCGAGCCGGTCGACTCCTCGAACGCGGCGCGCAGCTGGTAGCCGTACATCTGGCCACGCTCGAGCAGGGCGAGCAGGCCGTGGCGGATGGACATGGCAACGGAGTATGCATACCCCGTATGCGGACCGCAACCGCAGGGGCGTCCGCGCCGCTCAGGCCGGCCGGCCGGGGAAGGCCACGGTGACCGGGGCGACACCCGCCGTCCGCCGCCACCGGGCGGCCCGGACCGCACAGTCGGTCAACGCGTTCAACGCGCGGGTACGGTCCGCGCCGGTGGTCACCGGCAGCACCGCCCGCCAGTACGCGGCCGTGCGCTCCTCGATCTCGACCGCCAGCCGCAGCGCGGCGGCCCGGTCGCCGACCGGGAAGGGCAGCGCGTAGCCGGCCTTGTCCGCCGGGACCCGACCGCCGCCGGTGGTGAGCTGGAGCACCAGCGCGTCCCGGCGGGCGCGGTGGGCCGCCTCGGCCGCGCGGGCGTCGCGCCGGGCGGCGTCGGTCAGCCGTACCCCGATCGGGCCGTAGGCGAAGATCGCCGCGTACTCGGCGGCCAGCGCGTCGGCGAGCGCCTGGCCGGCGTCGGCCGGCGCCTGTCGTCGGGTCACTTCAGCGCCTCCAGGTGGGTGGCCCGGGCGGCGGTGATCGAGCCGAGCAGGGCGGCCCGCTCGCCGGGCGCCTCCGCGCACGCCTGCGCGGCGGCCTTGCGGCCCCGCTGCTCCGCCTCCCGGAGCCCGGCCAGCAGCCCGTCGCGGTCCCCGCCCGACGGCTGCGGCCCGGGCGACCCGGTCGGGGCCGGCCGGCCGATCAGCCGGTGGATCTCGTCGGCGTGCGCCGCGTGCGCGTCGGCGATCGGGGTGAGCCGGTCGGCCAGCCCCGGGTCGGCGGCGATCGCGGCCCGGTGCCGGGCGGCCAGCTCACGGGCCTCGGCGGCGAGCGGCTCCAGCGGATCGGGCGGCGGCGGGGGCTCGTCGCCGTCGAAAAGATCACAGCCGGTCAGCGGCGCGGTCGCGCCCCCTGCCGCCAGCAGCGCCCCGGTACGCAGCAGGGCGCGCCGGGTTCGTCCCGGTCCACCGTCGTTCGCGGTCCATCTGCCCGTCGCCACCGGACAAGTCAACACCATCGGCGCGGTCAGGTGGGTGACCGCCGTCGGTGCGCCGCTCGGTCCACCACCCCGGTGGCGCGTTACGCTCTGCGCAGCCACCGGCGCGACCGCCCCGGTGGCGTGCCGGCGTGGCGGCCGTCCGACCGCCGCCGAACAGCAGAAGGGTGCGCAGATGACGCAGCGTGGCCGTGCCACCAGGCCGACGGGACCGGCGGGGCGGACCCGTCGCACCGACGGCTCCCGGGGCGGGGACCGCGCGGGCGCACCCCGGACGGACCTCGCCGCGCGGCGCGCCCGGCTGCGCGAGGTCATCGAGCCCGTGGTCACCCGGGAGGGGTACGACCTGGAGGACCTGTCGGTCTCCCGGGCCGGCCGCCGGCACGTGGTCCGCGTGATCGTGGACGCCGACGGCGGGATCAACCTGGACGCCGTCGCGGACGTCTCCCGCGCGGTGTCGGCGGCGCTGGACGCGGCCGAGGAGGCCGGCGGCGACATCGTGGCGGGGGAGTACCAGCTCGAGGTCAGCTCACCCGGCGTGGACCGGCCGCTCACCCTGCCCCGGCACTGGCGACGCAACGTCGGCCGGCTGGTCAAGGTAACCGTGCGGGGTACGGCGGCGCCGGAGCAGCCCGCCGGGGACCGTCAGGTCACCGGCCGGGTGGTGGCGGCCGACGGCGAACGGGTGGCGCTGGAGACCGACTCCGGCCGCACCGAGCACACGTACGACGAGCTGGGCCCCGGCCGGGTGCAGGTCGAGTTCAACCGCCTCGACGAGATCGACGAGGCGGACGAGTTCGACGGCGCCGACGAGGACGGCGAGGACATCGACGACATCGACGACGAAGATGATGTGGAGGACGAGGAGAGGTGAACATCGACCTCGCGGCGCTGCGCGCACTCGAGCGCGAGCGGGAGATCCCGTTCGACACGATCCTCGCGGCGATCGAGACCGCGCTGCTGACCGCCTACCGGCACACCGAGGGCGCCGAATCGCACGCCCGGGTGGAGATCGACCGTAAGAACGGGGCCGCCCTGGTCTACGCCCAGGAGCTGGACGAGGACGGCACCGTGGTGCGGGAGTGGGACGACACCCCGCACGACTTCGGCCGGATCGCCGCGATGACCGCCAAGCAGGTGATCCTGCAGCGGCTGCGGGAGGCCACCGACGAGGTGCACTTCGGCGAGTACGTCGGTCGCGACGGTGACCTGGTCACCGGGGTGGTGCAGGCGCACGAGACCCGCCGGGAGAAGGGCATCATCAGCGTCGACCTGGGCAAGCTGGAGGGCGTCCTGCCCCAGTCCGAGCAGGTCCCGGGTGAGAACCCCCAGCACGGCGAGCGGATCCGCTGCGTGGTGGTGCACGTGGCCAAGGGGATGCGTGGCCCGCAGGTGACGCTGTCCCGCTCACACCCCGCCCTGGTGAAGAAGCTCTTCGCGCTGGAGGTGCCGGAGATCGCCGACGGCACCGTCGAGATCGCCGCGATCGCGCGTGAGGCGGGTCACCGTACGAAGATCGCGGTCCGCTCCACCGCCCAGGGCGTGAACGCCAAGGGCGCCTGCATCGGGCCGATGGGCCAGCGGGTGCGCGCGGTGATGAGCGAGCTGCACGGTGAGAAGATCGACATCATCGACTGGTCGGACGACCCGGCGACCTTCGTCGGCAACGCGTTGTCGCCGGCCAAGGCCCTGCGCGTCGAGGTGGTCGACCTGGCCACCCGGACCGCCCGGGTGACCGTCCCGGACTTCCAGCTCTCGCTCGCGATCGGGCGGGAGGGGCAGAATGCCCGGCTTGCTGCCCGACTGACCGGTTGGCGGATCGACATCCGCTCCGACGCCGAGCAGGCCGGGGCGGGCGGCCGGGGCGGAGCCGATCACGTCCCGGAGCCGGGCGGCGCGATCTCGGCAAGCTAGGGGTAGACTTCTTCCAGTGGTACGACGCGCGCAGCCGGAGCGCACCTGTGTGGGTTGCCGGCGACGTGCGCCGGCCAGCGAATTGCTGCGGATCGTCGCGGTCGGCGACGGGGCTGATCTCAGTCTCCGGCCCGATCCGGCTCGCAGGCTGCCGGGTCGGGGAGCGAACATGCACCCGGATCCGGCCTGCTTCGCGCAGGCGGTGCGGCGTCGCGCCTTCGGGCGTGCGCTGCGCCTCACCGGGGTCCCTGACCACGGCGCCGTCGCGGAGTACATCGATGCGCCAACCACTACGTCCGGTCAACCCGACCGGGCGAGGGTCGCTAGCAGGGTAGGACGACCGACATGAGCACACGATGAAGTCCCTGAAATGACCAGGCTTCAAGTGCACGAGTGAGGTCGCTGCGGGTGCTGCCCGCACGACCTCGGAGTGAGGAGTGCAGTGGCAGGTAAGGCCCGCGTACACGAGCTGGCAAAAGAGCTCGGGGTCGAAAGCAAGACCGTTCTCGCCAAACTCAAGGAGATGGGCGAGTTCGTGAAGTCCGCGTCCAGCACCGTCGAGGCGCCCGTCGCCCGACGGCTGCGTGGCGCATTCGTCGCGTCCGCCGGCACCTCGGCGCCGTCCGCCCCTCCGGCGGCCGCCCCGAGCCCGGCACCGACCCCGACGCCGTCCCCGGCCCCGGGCGCCCCCCGGGTCTCGGCCAAGCCGATGCCGCCCCGGCGGCCGGCCGCGCCGACCCCCGGGCCGAAGCCCAAGGGCCCGGTTCCCGGCCCGCCGCAGCCGGTGACCCCGGTCGCCAAGCCGGCGAGCGCACACGACATCGAGGTGGCGGCCGCCGAGGCGCGCGCCGCCGCGCTGAAGGCTGAGCAGGAGGCCGCGGTCAAGGCCGCGCAGGCCGCCCGCCAGCAGCAGCGGGAGAACGTCCGGCGCGAGCCCCCGACCGAGGGTGGCCCGCGTCCCGGCCCGCGTCCGGGTCCGGGCGCGATGCCGCCCCGCCCGGGTTCCCCGGCCGCCGGTCGTCCCGGCGCACCGGCCCCGGGCCCGAACGCCCGTCCGGGTGGTCGTCCGCCGGCGCGCGGCGCCGGCAACAACCCGTTCGGCATCCAGGGCGGCCAGCAGCAGCGGCCCCCGGCCGCCGGCGGTCCCCGTCCCAGCCCGGCGGGCATGCCGCCGCGGCCCAGCCCGGCCTCCATGCCGCCGCGGCCCAGCCCGGCCTCGATGCCGAGCCAGCGGCCCACCACGGGTCGCCCCGGCGGCCCCGGTGGCGGTCGTGGTGGACCCGGTGGCGGCGCCGGTCGTCCCGGCGGCGGTGGCGGTGGCTTCCGCGGCGGTCCCGGTGGCGGCGGCGGTGGCGGTGGCTTCCGCGGCGGTCCCGGTGGCGGTGCCGGTGGCGGTGGCTACCGTGGCGGCCCCGGTGGCGGCGGCGGTGCTCCGGGCGGCGGGTTCCGTCCGGGCGCTCCGGCCGGTGGCGGTGGTCGTCCCGGTGGTGGCGGTCGTGGCCGTGGCGGCGGCGCCGCGGGTGCCTTCGGGCGTCCGGGTGGTCGGCCGACCCGTGGCCGCAAGTCCAAGAAGCAGCGCAGACAGGAGTTCGACAACCTGTCGGCTCCGACCATGAGCTCGGGTGCTCCCCGGGGTCAGGGTCAGGTCGTCCGGTTGTCCCGTGGCGCCTCGCTGTCGGACTTCGCCGACAAGATCAACGCCAACCCGGGTTCGCTGGTCCAGGAGATGTTCAACCTGGGCGAGATGGTCACCGCGACCCAGTCCTGCTCCGACGAGACCCTGCTGCTGCTGGGTGAGCACCTCGGCTTCGACGTGCAGATCGTCAGCCCGGAGGACGAGGACCGCGAGCTGCTCGCGCAGTTCAACATCGACCTCGACGCCGAGGTCGCGGAGGACCGCCTGGTCAGCCGTGCGCCGGTGGTGACCGTCATGGGTCACGTCGACCACGGTAAGACCAAGCTGCTCGACGCGATCCGCAAGGCGAACGTGGTGGCCGGCGAGGCCGGTGGCATCACCCAGCACATCGGTGCCTACCAGGTCCACGTGCCGCACGAGGGCGAGGACCGCGCGGTGACCTTCATCGACACCCCGGGTCACGAGGCGTTCACCGCCATGCGTGCCCGTGGTGCCCAGGTGACGGACATCGTGGTGCTGGTGGTCGCGGCCGACGACGGCGTCATGCCGCAGACGATCGAGGCGTTGAACCACGCCAAGGCGGCCGAGGTGCCGATCGTGGTGGCGGTCAACAAGGTCGACAAGCCGGAGGCCAACCCGGACAAGGTCCGCCAGCAGCTGACCGAGTACGGCCTGGTTGCCGAGGAGTACGGCGGCGACACCATGTTCGTCAACGTGGCGGCGAAGCCGGGCATCGGCATCGACGACCTGCTCGAGGCGGTCCTGCTCACCGCCGACGCGTCGCTGGAGCTCACCGCTCCGATCGACGGGCCGGCGCAGGGTGTGGCCATCGAGGCGCACCTGGACAAGGGCCGTGGTGCGGTGGCGACCGTGCTGGTGCAGAAGGGCACCCTGCGGGCCGGCGACTCGATCGTCGCCGGTGGGGCGCACGGCCGGGTCCGGGCGATGCTCGACGAGAACGGCAACCAGGTCGCCGAGGCCGGTCCGGCCCGTCCGGTCCTGGTGCTCGGTCTGACCGCGGTGCCGGGTGCGGGTGACACCTTCCTGGCCGCCGCGGACGACCGCACGGTGCGCCAGATCGCCGAGCAGCGGCAGGCACGGCGGCGGGCGGCGGCATTCGCCAACTCCCGTGGCCGGGCGACTCTCGAGACGCTCATGGAGCAGCTCAAGGAGGGCGAGAAGACCTCGCTCAACCTGGTGCTCAAGGGCGACGTCTCCGGTTCGGTGGAGGCCCTCGAGGACGCGCTGTTCAACCTCGACATCCCGGAGGAGGTCCAGCTTCGGATCATCCACCGGGGCGTGGGTGCGATCACCGAGAGCGACGTCATGCTCGCGAGCGCCTCGTCCGAGGCGGTCACGATCATCGGCTTCAACGTGCGGGCCGCCAACAAGGTCCGCGAGATCGCCGACCGCGAGGGCGTGGAGATCCGGTACTACACCGTCATCTACCAGGCCATCGAGGAGATCGACGCCGCGCTCAAGGGTCTGCTCAAGCCGGAGTACGAGGAGGTCGAGCTGGGCAGCGCGGAGATCCGCGACGTCTTCCGCTCGTCCAAGGTCGGCAACATCTCCGGCTGTATCGTCCGGTCCGGCATCATCCGCCGCAACGCCAAGGCGCGGCTGCTGCGGGACGGCTCGGTCGTGGCGGACAACCTCACGATCAGCTCCCTCAAGCGGTTCAAGGACGACGCGACGGAGGTCCGCGAGGGCTTCGAGTGTGGTCTGACGCTGGGCGGTTACAACAACGTCCAGGTCGGCGACATCATCGAGACCTTCGAGATGCGGGAGAAGCCGCGCGCCTGATCCGGTGCTGACACAGTGATCAAGGGGTTTACGCCGTTCGGCGTAAACCCCTTGATCGTGTCTGGGGGCGACCGTAATGTCCGGGGCGATGTTCACCGGAACCGCAGTCTTCGACCTGCTGCTGCCGGGCGACAGCAGGTCGCTCAAGGCCAAGAGATCGTACGTACGGCCGATCGTGGCGGCGTTGCGCCGCTTCGAGGTGTCGGCTGCCGAGGTGGGAGCGCTCGACCTGCACGGTCGGGCCCAGATCGGGGTGGCCGTGGTGGCCGCCGAGGCGTCGCACGTGCGCGAGGTGCTGGACTCCTGCGAGCGCCTGGTGGCCGGCCGCCCCGAGGCCGAGCTGCTGTCGGTGCGCCGCCGCCTGCACGGCGAGGACGACTGACCCCGCCGTCCCGCCGCTCCGCTCCTCACACCGCCCGCCCCCACGTCGGTGATCAAGAAGTTCGCGTACGGGACACGCCGTGCGGCGTACCCGAACTTCTTGATCATCGCAAGGGGGCGGGTCGGGGTGGGTGGGTGCGCGGGTGGCCGCCGCCCCGGGCGGCGGCGCGCGACCGCACCGGGCGCGCGGGTAGTGTTCGAGGTGTTGGGCGGTCGGGCCCGGCGGTGCCCGGCGCCGTCGTGCCGGCCGGGAGCAGGATGCCCTGGAGGTGGGGGAGATGACGGATCCGGCCAAGGTTCGCCGGCACGCGGAGCGCATCCGTGAACTGGTCGCGTCGGTGGTGCGGAGCCAGATCAAGGACCCCCGGCTCGGGATGATCACCATCACCGACGCCCGGATCACCGCCGACCTGCGCGACGCCACGGTCTTCTACACCGTGCTCGGCGACGCGGCGGCCCAGGCCAGCACCGCCGCCGCGCTGGAGAGCGCCAAGGGCATGCTGCGCAGCACCGTCGGCAAGGCGCTCGGGCTGCGGCACTCGCCGACCCTGACCTTCGTCCTCGACGACGTGCAGGACCAGGTCAAGCACATCGACGACCTGCTCGCCCAGGCCCGCCACGCCGACGCCGAGGTGCAGCGGCTCGCCGCCAACGCCCGGTACGCCGGTGAGGCCCAGCCGTACCGGGTCGACGAGGACGACGACGAGGTCGACGACGACGAGGACACCCGGCCCGCCACGGACCGGCGGTGACCGCCCCGGGCGCGGCCGGCGGGCTGCTCCCCGCGGCGACGTCCACCGGCCCGACCGAGGACGACTGGGCCGCCGCGGTCGCGGCGGTACGCCGGTTGCCGGCCGACGCCCGGGTGCTGCTGATCTGTCACGTCAACCCCGACGGCGACGCGCTGGGCAGCATGCTCGGCTTCGCGCTCGGGCTGCGCCGGTTGGGCGTACGACGGCTCCAGGCGACCTTCCCCGGCCCGCCGGAGGTGCCCGAGCCGCTCCGCTGGCTGCCCGGCCTCGCCGACCTGCTGGTGCCGGCGGTCGACGCGTACCCCGATCCGGACCTGGTGGTGTGCTTCGACGCGGCGAGCGAGTCGCGCCTGGGTGAGCTGGTGGACCGGCTCGACACCGCAGGCGAGGCGCTGGTGCTGGACCATCACGCCTCGAACACCGGGTTCGGGCGCATCCATCTGGTGGACCCGCGGGCCGCGGCCACCTCGGTCGTCGCCGAGGAACTGCTGGCCCGACTCGACGTGCCGTTGGACGCGGACACCGCCACCTGCCTCTACGTCGCGCTGACCACCGACACCGGGTCGTTCCGCTTCGAGGCGACCACCCCCGCCGTGCACCAGCTCGCCGCCCGGCTGCTGGCCACCGGCATCCGGCCGGGCGACATCTCCCGGCGGGTCTTCGACACCCGGCCGTTCGGGGCGGTGCGGCTCTTCGGCGAGGCGCTGGGCCGGGCCCGTATCGACCCTGCGGCCGCCGCCGGGCACGGGCTGGTCTGGACGTACGCGACCCTGGACGATCTGGCCCGACACGAGCAGCAGCCGTACGTGCTGGAGTCCCTGATCGACTCCGTCCGGTGCACCGCCGAGGCCGACGTGGCCTGTGTGCTCAAGCAGGTCGGCCTCGACGAGTGGGCGGTCTCCATGCGGAGCAAGGGCGCGGTAGACGTCAGCCGGGTGGCGATCGCGCTGGGCGGCGGCGGTCACCGGTTCGCCGCCGGGTTCACCGGGCGCGGGAGCGCGGAGGAGGTGCTCGGCCGGATCCGGGCCGAGCTGGACGGCGCGCTGACCGGTTCCTGATCTCCGGCGGGGGTGTCGGCCTTTCCGTGCCGGGTGAGCGCGGGCAGAATCGGAGGATGGAGCAGCCCCACGACCTCACCGTCGAGGCGCCCCGCGCCTGGGACCGTCCGGTGGTCACCGTGCCGGTGCTGGCCTGCCTCTCCCTGGTCGGCGGGCAACTGCCCTCCTTCTCGACGCAGGCCAACCTGTGGACCCTGGGCACCGGTGGCGCGTTGATCTGGCTGGGGCTCGGCAACCGGGTGCCCCGGCGCCCCGCCCCGGCCCGGCTCGGCCGGGGCGCCGTCTGGTGGGTGCTGCCGGTGGCCGTCTTCGGGGTGCTGGAGGGCGCGACGTTCGTGCTGTCGGCCGGCGACGAGTTCCCCACCTTCTCCCGGCTGGCCGACCCGTTCCTGGAGGACGAGCTGGTGCGCTCTGCCGCCTGGTTCGGCTGGCTGGCCGCCTTCTGGGGACTGGTGCGGCGATGATGCGGGCGGTCGCCATCGTCGGTTTCCTGGCCGCGCTGCTGCTGCTGGCCGTGCTGGAGGTGCTGGCCCGCCGTCCGGGTTCCCGGGTGCCGTCGCTCGCCGACATCTGCGCCTACGTCATGCGGTACGAGGTCGGCCCGGTGCCGGTGGGGCGGATCGGCGTCTTCGGTTTCTGGTGGTGGCTGGGCTGGCACTTCCTGGCCCGCTGACCGGTCCCGCCCCGCCGTCCCGCCCGTCCACGCTCGCCTGACCGACCCGGCCCACGGCGGACGGGGATCCCTGCGCCGTCGTCACGCGTCGTCGCGGTCGTCGCTGCCGGCGGGTGCCGTCGTGTCCGGCCGATACCGATCACACGCAGGTAAATCCGTGCTGTCCAGATGACGGGAACAGTGGGCAGCATGTGGAAAGTGAACGTTAATTTGGGAGCGGGCCGGCGCTTCGCGGCGCTGGTCATGGGCGGTGGGGCCACACCCGGCGCCGCCTCCCCCCAGGGTCGATCGACCCGGGCTCACGCTGCCAGGCGAGCCGCTCCGGTGACCCCGGACCGCTGCCCGGCGCTCAGCAGGACCGCCCGTAGGGCCGTCGCCGTGACGGCCCGCACCCTGGAAGGGACACTCCCATGGCCGGCAAGCCCAAGACCGAGACCACCGACGAGGCGCGCGAGCAGATGCGGCGCGCCCTGCAGACCTCGATGGACACCCGTCAGTGACCCTGGCCGACCGGCGGTGACGCCGCCGACGTCCGCGTCGACGACGTCACCGCCCCTCGTCCGGCCCGCCTTCGCCCGGCCCGCCCTCGTCCGGCGCGGCAGGTCGGCCTGACGACAGTCGCCCCCGGCGGGCCTCGCCCGGTGCGCCGGAGCCGTCCCCGGCAGTACCGTCGGCCGGTGCGCAGGATCCTGATCGTCGGCAACTCCGGAGCCGGCAAGAGCACGCTCGCGCGATCCGTCGCCCGCCGGCTCGACCTCCCGTTGATCCACCTCGACCGGCACTACTGGCGACCCGGCTGGACCGCTGCCCACCCCGCGGACTTCCGCGCCGAGGTGGCCGCGCTGGCCGCCCGCGAGCGCTGGGTGATGGACGGCAACTACGCCGGCACCCTCGACCTCCGACTGCCCAGGGCCGACCTGCTCGTCCTGGTCGACCCGCCCTGGCCGCTCTGCCTCGCCCGGGTCGTCCGTCGCCGTGCCGACCCCCGTGCCGCCGGTCGCCCCGACCTCCCGGACGGCTGCCCCGAGCGGCTCGACCTGGACTTCATCCGCTACGTCTCGCAGTATCCCCGGCGGTCCCGTCCCCGGGTCCTCGCGGCGGTCTCCGCGCACGCCCCGGCACTGCCGGTGGTACGACTGCGCAGCCGGCGGCAGGTCGGCCGCTGGCTCGAATCCCTGCCCGTCGCCTGACCCCGGCCCCGCCCGCCCTCCGGGGCCGCTGACTGTAAGCATCGGCCGTGCTTGCGGGCCTTACTGCGGGTGTGCCAGGATCGGCGGCGATGAGTCAGTCCGCCACCGCCATGGCGCCCCCGCGCCGGATCGCCGCCCTCGCCCTGCCCGCCCTGGTGGTGCTCGCCGCCGAACCGCTCTACGTGCTGGTCGACACCGCCGTGATCGGGCACCTCGGCCGGGTGCCGCTGGCCGCGCTCGCGGTGGGCGGCACCGTCATGACCCTGACCGCGTGGCTCGGCACCGTGCTGGCGTACGGGATAACCGGACGGGCGGCCCGGCGCTTCGGCTCCGGCGACCGGGCGGCGGCGGTGGCCGAGGGGGTCCAGGCGTCCTGGCTCGCCCTCGCGGTCGGCGTGCTGGTGGCGCTCGGCATGCAGGTCGGCGGTGGGGCGCTGGCGCGTACCCTCGCCGGTGGTGGGGACGACGTGGCCGGCGCGGCCGCGCAGTGGCTGCGGATCGCGGCCCTCGGCGCCCCCGGCCTGCTGGTCGCCGCCGCCGGCAACGGCTGGCTGCGCGGCATCCAGGACACCCGCCGCCCGCTGCTCTTCGTGCTCGCGCCGAACCTGCTCTCCGCGCTGCTCTGCCCGCTGCTGGTCTACCCGGCCGGGCTCGGCCTGGTCGGCTCGGCGGTGGCCAACGCGGTCGCCCAGACCATCTCCGGCGGGCTGTTCGCCGCGGCGCTGGTCCGCGAGCGGGTGTCGCTGCGGCCCCGGCCCCGGCTGATCCGCCAGCAACTGGTGCTCAGCCGCGACCTGCTGGTCCGGGGCCTGGCGTTCCAGGCGAGTTTCCTCTCCGCCACCGCCGTGGCGGCCCGGTTCGGGGCCGCCGCCGTCGGCGCGCACCAGATCGCGCTGCAACTGTGGTTCTTCACCGCCCTGGTCCTCGACGCCCTCGCCATCGCCGCCCAGGCGCTGATCGGCGCCGCGCTCGGCGCCGGCGACGCCGCCGGGGCGCGTGCCCTGGCCCGCCGCTTCGCGCTGCTCGGCGGCGTCTGCGGTGTCGGCTTCGCCGTGCTGATCGCCGCCGGCGCCGGCGTGGTGCCGTCGGTGTTCAGCTCCGACCCACAGGTACGGGAGCAGGCGATGGTCGCCTGGCCCTGGTTCGTGGCGATGCAGCCCCTCGCGGGAGTGGTGTTCGCCCTCGACGGCGTGCTGATCGGCGCAGGGGACGTGCGCTACCTGCGCAACCTGACCATCGTGGCCGCGCTCGGCGGCTTCCTGCCGGCGATCTGGCTCGCCTACGGGCTGGACCTCGGGCTCGGTGGCATCTGGGCCGGGCTCACCCTGTTCGTGGTGCTCCGGCTGGCCGCCCTGTTGCTGCGGCTGCGCTCCGGCGGGTGGGCGGTGGTCGGCGCGGTCCGCTGACACTCGGTGTCGACGTGGCGGCGGCCGGCGGCGGCGTCGCCTCAGCGGATCTGCCGGACCACGTCGGCGCCGACGACGATCACCAGCACGACCAGGAGCAGGGCGACCGCCGCGAGGAACGCGACGACGAGCTTGCCTCGGTGCCGCGCCCAGGTCAGCCGTCGGTGCTCCGCACCGGTCAGCTCCTGCTCCGTCCCGGTCGCGCCCATCCAGGACGGCAGCCGGACCGGCTCGTCGGCAGCGGCGACACGGAGCCGGTCGGGGGTGTCGGTGGGGACGGCCGGGGCGTCGGCGGGAGTGGGGCTCGTGTCGTCGGTCATCGGACGCTTCCTGACGAGGGGTGTGGCGCTCGATCGTCGCATCGCCGACTCCGCCGCGCTGTCCCGTTCTCCGGGCCTGCCGCCGTCCGTCCCGCCGTTCGTGACGTCACAACAGCTCAGAGGGTCCCCTCGCGCATCCGGCCGAACAGGTACATCGCCCCCGCGATCAGGACCGTCGCCGTCGCCGCCACGAACGCGAACGACACGAGCGCGGACAGCACCGGGTGCCGCTCGCTGAACCGCCGGTGCGCCTGCCACCGCCACACCGTCCGCCGCAGCTCCCGCAGCCCCGGAGTGCGGTCGACCAGGTCCGAGGCCAGCCGGCCCGGGGTGCGGCGCGGCGGCTCCGGGTTGCGCATCCACTCGGGCAGGTCGACCCGGGCGCGGTGCTCGTGGGACGGCGGGTTGGTCACGCGGACTCCTGGGTCGAAGAGGGACGCGCGCATTGTGCCGTGCGGTGGCGGCCGCCGCGACCCCGTCTGGCAGGCTTGGCGGTCGTGAGCACTGACGGTCTGATCGTGGTGGACAAGCCCGGCGGCATGACGTCGCACGACGTGGTGGCGCGCATCCGTCGGCTGGCGAGGACCCGGCGGGTGGGGCACGGCGGCACCCTCGACCCGATGGCCACCGGGGTGCTGGTGATCGGGGTGGGCCGGGCGACGCGGCTGCTCACGTACGTCATCGGCGCCGGCAAGAGCTACACGGCCACGGTCCGGCTCGGGCAGGCCACGGTCACCGACGACGCCGAGGGCGACGTGATCGCCACCACCCCGGCCGGGCAGCTCACCGACGAGGCGGTCTCCCGGGCGTTCGTCGCGCTGCGGGGCGAGATCGACCAGGTGCCCAGCGCGGTCAGCGCCATCAAGGTCGACGGGCAGCGGGCGTACAAGCGGGTGCGCGAGGGGGAGAGCGTGGAGCTGCCCGCCCGTCGGGTCACCGTCTCCCGCCTCGACGTGCGCGCCGTCCGCCGGGACACCCCCGACGTGGTCGACGTCGACATCGAGGTGACCTGCTCGTCCGGGACGTACATCCGGGCCATCGCCCGCGACGCCGGCCTGGCCCTCGGGGTGGGTGGGCACCTCACCGCGCTGCGCCGCACCGCGGTCGGGAACTTCACCCTGGCCGAGGCCGCCACCCTCGACGAGCTGGAACAGCGCGCGCCCGACGTGGTCAACCTGCCGCTCGACGCCGCCGCCGACCGGTACTTCCCGCGTCGGGACGCCGGCGCCGACGAGGCGAAGGTGCTCTCCCACGGCGGGCCCCTCGACGCGGTCGGCATCGCCGGGCCGTACGCCGTGTTCGGTCCCGACGGGGGCGTGATCGCTATCGTCAGCGAGCGGGACGGCCGGGCCCGCGCGGAGATCGTGCTCGCCCCGGCCTGACAGCCACGGGTGGTCGCCGGCCGGTCGTCGGCCGGCGGGGAGGAGAGACATGCAGCGGTGGCGGGGCTACGACGCGGTGCCCGGTGGGTGGGGGCGTTCGGTCGTCACCATCGGCGTCTTCGACGGCGTGCACAAGGGGCACCAGGCGACCATCGGGCACGCCGTCGCCCGGGCCCGGGAGCTGGGCGTACGGTCGGTGGTGGTCACCTTCGACCCGCACCCCGCCGAGGTGGTGCGTCCCGGCTCGCACCCCGCGGTGCTGACCGAGCCCGCCCGCAAGGCCGAGCTGATCGAGACGCTCGGCGTCGACGCGCTCTGTGTGGTGCCGTTCACCCCGGAGTTCTCCCGGCTGCCCGCCGAGGCGTTCGTGCACGACATCCTGGTCGAGCACCTGCACGCCACGCTGGTCGTGGTCGGGGACAACTTCCGCTTCGGGCACCGGGCGGCCGGCGACGTGGCCCTGCTGGAGCGGCTGGGCCGGGCCTTCGGCTTCGCCGTGGAGGGGGCGCCGCTGGTCGCCGAGGCGGGGACCGTCTTCTCCTCGACGTACATCCGCGCCTGCGTCGCGGCGGGTGACGTGGCCGCCGCGGCCGCGGCCCTCGGCCGCCCGCACCGGGTCGAGGGGGTGGTGGTCCGCGGCGACCAGCGCGGACGTGAGCTGGGTTACCCCACCGCCAACCTGCTGACCCACCGGTACACCGCGGTCCCCGCCGACGGCGTGTACGCCGCCCGGCTGATCCGCCGCGGCCACCCGCCGCTGGCGGCGGCCGTGTCGGTCGGCACCAACCCGACCTTCTCCGGCCGGGAGCGCCGGGTCGAGGCGTACGCGCTGGACTTCTCCGGCGACCTGTACGGCGAGCGACTCGCCCTGGACTTCGTCGCCCACCTGCGCGAACAGCGCAGGTACGACGCGATCGAGCCGCTGCTGGCGCAGATCGCCGAGGACGTCGAGCGGACCCGCCGGGTGCTCGGCTGAGCGCGCTCCCACGACCGCCGCGCCGCCCTTGACCGGGTACGCCCGCCGTGGGCTGGTAGTCTGGCGGGGACGTCGGCTGACCGACGTGGGGCCTCGCGTGCCTGCACGACGCCGCGGGTGCGAGGAACCGGTCCGTCTCCCGGTCCCCGACCGGTCCGACGGACATCATCGAACAACCCACGAAACAGGGAGAACATGGCGCTCGACCAGGAAGCCAAGGCCAAGATCCGCGCGGAGTACGCGACCGCCGAGGGCGACACCGGTTCGCCGGAGGTGCAGGTCGCGGTCCTCACCAAGCGGATCGCCGAGCTGACCGAGCACCTGAAGGTGCACAAGCACGACCACCACAGCCGCCGTGGGCTGCTGCTGCTGGTCGGCCGTCGCCGTCGGCTGCTCAACTACGTCCAGAAGAAGGACATCAACCGCTACCGGTCGCTCATCGAGCGGCTCGGCCTGCGCCGATGACGTGACGGGGGAGTGGCCTGCGGCCGCTCCCCCGTTCCGGTATGAAGAAGAAAAGGGCCGCGCGACCACCCGACAGGGAGCCGGTCAGCGTACCGGTCTCCGGTAGTGGCCCCCGGGCACCCCGGCATCACGCCGGCCACCCGGGCGCTTCGATCGAAGACCGGCCGTCTGAGCAGCTCCCGTTGTCGTGGGCCCACGACGCGAAGGAGCACCACAGCACATGACCGAGACCAACCTCGGCACCGAATCCCGCACCGCCGTGATCGACAACGGGTCCTTCGGCACCCGCGAGATCACGTTCTCCACCGGCCGGCTGGCCCGCCAGGCCGCCGGCTCCGTCGTCGCCCAGCTCGGCGAGACGGTCGTCCTCTCCGCCACCACCGCCGGTAAGCACCCGAAGGAGCAGTTCGACTTCTTCCCGCTCACCGTTGACGTCGAGGAGCGGATGTACGCCGCGGGCCGCATCCCCGGCTCGTTCTTCCGCCGCGAGGGTCGTCCCAGCGAGGACGCCATCCTCACCTGCCGGCTGATCGACCGGCCGCTGCGCCCGTCGTTCGTCAAGGGCCTGCGCAACGAGGTCCAGGTCGTCGAGACCATCCTCGCGCTCGACCCGCAGCACCCGTACGACGTCGTGGCGATCAACGCCGCCTCGATGTCGACCAAGCTCTCCGGCCTGCCGTTCTCCGGCCCGATCGGGGCCACCCGGATGGCGCACGTCGACGGCCAGTGGATCGCCTTCCCGACCCACGAGGAGCTGGCCCGGGCCACCTTCGACATGGTCGTGGCCGGCCGCGCGCTGCCGGACGGCGACGTCGCGATCATGATGGTCGAGGCCGAGGCCACCGAGCACACCGTCAAGCTGGTCGCCGACGGCGCCCCGGCCCCGACGGAGGAGGTCGTCGCCAGCGGCCTGGAGGCCGCCAAGCCGGCCATCCGTGAGCTGTGCCGGGCGCAGAGCGAGCTGGCCGAGGTGGCCGCCAAGCCGGTCGCCGAGTTCCCGGTCTTCCTGGACTACCAGGACGACGCGTACGACGCGGTGGCCGAGCTGGCCCGCGCCGACGTCGCCGAGGCCCTCAAGATCGCCGGCAAGGCGGACCGTGAGGAGGCCCTGGACCGGGTCAAGGCCAAGGTCGCCGAGGAGCTCGGTGGCCGCTTCGAGGGCCGGGAGAAGGAGCTCAGCGCCGCCTTCCGCTCGCTGACCAAGTCCGAGGTCCGCAACCGGGTGCTGCGCGAGCAGGTCCGCATCGACGGCCGCGGCCCGCGGGACATCCGTCCGCTGAGCGCCGAGGTCGGCGTGCTGCCGCGGGTGCACGGCTCGGCGCTGTTCGAGCGGGGCGAGACCCAGATCCTGGGCGTCACCACGCTGAACATGCTGCGCATGGAGCAGTCGCTGGACACCCTCTCCCCGGAGAAGTCCAAGCGGTACATGCACAACTACAACTTCCCGCCGTACTCGACCGGTGAGACCGGCCGGGTCGGCTCGCCGAAGCGGCGCGAGATCGGCCACGGCGCGCTCGCCGAGCGGGCCCTGATCCCGGTGCTGCCGGCGCGCGAGGAGTTCCCGTACGCCATCCGGCAGGTCTCCGAGGCGCTCGGCTCCAACGGCTCCACCTCGATGGGCTCGGTCTGCGCCTCGACGCTGGGCCTGCTCTCGGCCGGTGTGCCGCTGAAGGCGCCGGTCGCCGGCATCGCCATGGGCCTCATCTCCGACGAGGTCGAGGGCAAGACCGAGTACGTGACGCTGACCGACATCCTCGGCGCCGAGGACGCGTTCGGCGACATGGACTTCAAGGTCGCCGGCACCCGGGAGTTCGTCACCGCCCTGCAGCTCGACACCAAGCTCGACGGCATCCCGTCGGACGTGCTGGCCGCCGCGCTCCAGCAGGCGCACGAGGCCCGGCAGACCATCCTCGACGTGATGCAGTCGGCGATCGAGGGTCCGGCCACCATGTCGGACTACGCGCCGCGGGTCACCACCGTCAAGATCCCGGTCGACAAGATCGGCATGGTGATCGGCCCGAAGGGCCAGACCATCAACGCCATCCAGGACGAGACCGGCGCCGAGATCTCCATCGAGGACGACGGCACGATCTACGTCGGCGCGACCAACGGCCCGTCGGCCCAGGCCGCGGTCGACCGGATCAACGCGATCGCCAACCCGACCCTGCCGAAGGTCGGCGACAAGTTCCTCGGCACGGTGGTCAAGACCGCCGCGTTCGGTGCCTTCATCTCGCTGCTGCCCGGCCGTGACGGCCTGCTGCACATCTCCAAGGTGGGCGACGGCAAGCGGGTCGAGAAGGTCGAGGACTTCCTCAACGTCGGCGACAAGGTCGAGGTGGAGATCGCGGACGTCGACGCCCGCGGCAAGATCTACCTGGACAAGGTCCGCCCGGAGGGCGCCGAGGCGCCGGCCGCCGGCGAGGCCGCCGGTGGCGAGCGTCCGGCCGGCCGTGACCGTGGCGGCGACCGGGGTCCGCGTGACCGGGGCGAGCGCGGCGGCGACCGGGGTGCCCGGTCCCCGGAGCGTGGCGAGCGCAGCCAGGGTGGCGGCGAGGGTGGCGAGGGCGGCGAGCAGCGCCCGCGTCGCCGGACCCGGCACAGCTGATCGGTGACCGGCCGGGTGACGACGTGGTCGTCACCCGGCCGGTTCGTATCCCCGTACCACTTCATCCCCTCGTCGTATGGAGAGCAGGTCTTCGTGAGTCGGGCCCGGCGTTCGTCCTTTCCCACGGCTCGACGGGGGGTGGGACCGTCCGGCCCCGTCCGGCACGCCGCCGAGGCGCAGCCTGCCAGGTCCGGCGCGCCCGCCCGGGCGGTCACCCGTACGCTCAGTGACGATCCGCTCGGCGGCACGGTGCGCCGTACCGTGCTGCCCAGCGGGTTGCGCGTGCTGACCGAGGCGATCCCGGCGATGCGCAGCGTCTCGTTCGGCATCTGGGTGGCGGTCGGCTCCCGCGACGAGACCGGCCCGCAGGCGGGCGCCGCGCACTTCCTGGAGCACCTGCTCTTCAAGGGCACGCACAAGCGCAGCGCGCTGGAGATCTCCTCCGAGATCGAGGCGGTGGGCGGCGAGACCAACGCCTTCACCACCAAGGAATACACCTGCTACTACGCCCGCGTGCTGGACGAGGACCTGCCGCTGGCCATCGACGTCATGTGCGATCTGGTCGCCGACTCGGTGCTGGAGGCCGCCGACGTGGAGACCGAGCGCGGCGTCATCCTCGAAGAGATCGCCATGCACGACGACGAGCCCGGCGACGAGGTGCACGACCTCTTCGCCCGCGCCGTCTACGGCGACCACCCCCTCGGCCGGCTGATCTCCGGCACCGAGGAGACGGTCACCCCGATGACCCGGCGGCAGATCCAGAGCTTCTACCGCCGCCGCTACACCGCGCCGCAGATCGTCGTCGCGGCCGCCGGCAACCTCGACCACGCCGCCGTGGTCAAGCTGGTCCGCCAGGCCCTGCGCGGCACCCCGCTGGACACCGACCCGGCCGCGCCGGCCGCGCACCGTCCGGCCACCCCGACGGTACGCACGAAGCCGGCCACCACCCTGGTCGAGCCGAAGGAGACCGAGCAGGCGCACGTCATCCTGGGCTGCCCCGGCATCGACCGCACCGACGACCGGCGCTTCGCCCTCGGTGTGCTCAACAACGTCCTCGGCGGCGGCATGTCCAGCCGGCTGTTCCAGGAGATCCGCGAGCAGCGCGGCCTGGCCTACTCGGTCTACTCCTACGCCAGCCAGTACGCCGACAGCGGCCTGTTCGCCGTCTACGCCGGCTGCGCGCCGGGCAAGGTGGACGAGGTGCTGAGCCTGACCCGCGCGGAGCTGGCCCGGGTGGCCGCCGACGGGATCACCGAGGCGGAGCTGGCCCGGGGCAAGGGGATGAGCAAGGGCTCGTTCGTGCTCGGGCTGGAGGACACCGGCTCGCGGATGAGCCGGCTGGCCAAGGGCGAGCTGCTCTACGGCGACCTGATGCCGGTGGACGAACTGCTCGCCCGGGTCGACGCGGTCACCCTCGACGACGTCAACGCCCTCGCCGCCGAGCTGCTCAGCCGGCCGATGTCCCTCGCGGTGGTCGGCCCGTTCGGCGAGCGGGACTTCGCCGCCTGACCCCGACCGCCTTGCCCCCGGTCACCGGCTGCGGCGAGTCGCGGGGTCCGGATCCCGTGACACCGCGACTCGCCGCATTCCGTGTCTCACCGGGACGGTGGGACGGTGGGCGGTCCCGGCGGATGAGGGCGTCCCGATTGGGATAGGTTGTGCCCCGTGACTGACGAGCAGGAGAAGGGCCTGGACGAGCCGATCCGGGTCGGCGTGCTGGGTGCCCGGGGCCGGATGGGCGTCGAGGTGTGCAAGGCGGTCGACGCGGCCGGGGACATGGACCTGGTGGCGATGGTCGACCAGGGCGACTGGCTGTTCAACGCCTCCGATGCCGGTGCCGAGGTGGTCGTCGACTTCACCACGCCGGACGTCGTCATGGACAACCTGCACTGGTGCATCGACCAGGGCATCAGCGCGGTGGTCGGGACGACCGGCTTCACCGAGCAGCGGATCGAGCGGGTGCGCGGCTGGCTGGAGCGCAAGCCCGGCGTCGGCGTGGTGATCGCCCCCAACTTCGGCATCGGCGCGGTGCTGATGATGCAGTTCGCCGCGAAGGCCGCCCGGCACTTCGAGAGCGTCGAGATCATCGAGCAGCACCACCCGCGCAAGCTGGACGCCCCCAGCGGCACCGCCACCCACACGGCCCGCCGCATCGCCGCCGCCCGCGCCGCCGCCGGCCTCGGGCCCGTCCCGGACGCGACCGCGGACGAGGTGCCGGGCGCGCGGGGCGCCGACATCGACGGGGTACGCGTGCACGCCGTCCGCGCCGCCGGCCTGGTCGCCCACCAGGAGGTGCTCTTCGGCACCACCGGCGAGACGCTGACCATCCGGCACGACTCGCTCGACCGGTCCTCGTTCATGCCCGGCGTGCTGCTGGCCGTGCGCGCGGTACGGCACCGGCCGGGCCTCACCATCGGCATCGACGAACTGCTGGACTAGCCGCCGCTCGCCCGGTTCGCACTGGCCGGGCCGCACTCCGGCCGGTGGGGGCCGCCGGTGTGGTCGGTGTCGCAAGCGGCGGAAGTGGTCGCCGTGGGGCGGGGTCGGGAGCCTAGGCTCGTCTGGTGATCGATTCTGGGCTGCGCGACCGGGCCGGCCGACACGTCACCCTGCGGCCGGTGGACGACGACAACTGGCGCGCCGTCGCCGACGTCGCCCCCCGCGACGACCAGCGGACCCACGTGCCCGCCCTGGCGGCCCGCTACCTGGTGCTGACCATGCGCTCCGACGTGTGGACCTCGCTCGCGGTGTACGCCGACGAGACGGTGGTCGGCCACGTCATGTGGGGCGTGGACGACGACGACTCGCGCTGGATCGGCGGCATGGTGATCGACGCGGGCGAGCAGGACCGGGGCGTCGGCCGGGCGGCCGTGCGTACCCTCACCGACTGGCTCGCCGCGCAGGACGGCGGCCACCCGGTCCGGCTGTCGTACCACCCGGACAACGTGCCGGCCGCCGCCCTGTACCGCTCGATCGGCTTCGCCCCCACCGGGGCGGTGGAGGACGACGAGGTGGTCGCCGAACTGCGCCGCGACTGACCGGTCCGGCCGCGGTCAGTCCTGGGCGAGCACCGACAGGACGTTGCCGGCGGGGTCGGTGAACCAGGCGATGTCCGGGCCGTTGCCGCGCATGATCCCCTTGTCGTCCTGCGGCATCCCCTCGTAGCGGGTGAACCGCACCCCCCGCGCGGTCAGCTCGTCCACCGCCCGTTCGACGTCCTCGACCGGGAAGTTGAGCACGGTGTACGTCGCCGGCACGTGGTCGGCCTTCGGATAGACCAGCACCGGCCGGTCACCGGCGAGGTGCAGGGTCAGCATTCCGCCCATCGCGTCGTCCCGCGACACCCGCAGGCCGAGCGTCTCGGCGTAGAACTGCTGCGCGCGGTCGGTGTCGTCCACCGAGAACCCGCTGAACGCCTTCGTGTCCCTGAACATCCGTTTCTCCTCGTGTCGTACGTCGTCGGACAGGGTCAGTGCGGGACGGCCGCGGTCGGTTGCGGCTCGCCGGTCGGTGCCGCGTCGGCCGGCGCGTACGGCGGCACGGACCGGAAGGCGACCACGGCGACCACGCCCAGCCCGCCCACCAGGACCGCCGCGGCCGTGGCGGTCAGGATCAACCCGTCGGTGTACGCGGCCCGGGCCGCGTCGAGCAGCGCGGCGCCGCCGGGCAGCCCACCGGCGACCTCGACCGCCCGGGCCAGCCCGTCGCGGGCCCGCCCGGTCGCCTCGGCGGTCAGGCCGGCGGGGAGGGTGCGGTCCAGTTCGCCCCGGTAGACGGCGGCGCTCAGGCTGCCCAGGGTGGCCACCCCCAGCGCGATGCCGAACTCCCCGAAGGTCTCCGACGTCGACGCGGCCGAGCCGGCCCGCTCGGGCGGGACGGACCCGACGATCAGGTCGGTGATCAGGGCGGACGGCAGGGCCATCCCGGCCGAGGCGAGGACCAGGGCGACCAGCACGACCAGTTGCGCGCCGGGGTCGTCCGCCCCGTTGAGCAGCAGGAAACCGGCGGCGGTCACCAGCTGCCCGACGGCCATCACGTGACCGGGCCGGAACCGGCGGGCCAGCAGCGGGGCGAGCATGGTGGCCCCGATCATCACCACCGCCTGCGGTACGAGCAGCAGCCCGGCGCGCAGCGGGGAGAGCCCCTCGACCAGTTGCAGCCACTGGTTGACCAGCAGGAAGATCCCGCCCATCACCATCCCGTTGAGCAGGAAGATGAGCAGCGCGACGGTGAAGGAACGGGTGGCGAAGAGGCGGACGTCCAGCAGCGGGTCGGCCAGCCGGCGCTGCCGCCGGACGAAGAGCGCGCCGACGAGCGCGCCGCCCACGATGGCCAGGGCGGGCAGCGGGCGGCCGCCGTGCCGGGCCAGCTCCTTGAGGCCGTAGATCACCGGCAGGATCGCGCCCAGCGACAGCGCGACGCTGACCGGGTCGAGCCGGCCCGGCTGCGGGGCGCGGTACTCCGGGAGCAGGATCGGCGCGACGACCAGCAGCAGCACCATCACCGGCACGCCCAGCAGGAAGGCCGAGCCCCACCAGAAGTGCGCCAGCAGCACCCCGCCGATCACCGGTCCGACCGCCATGCCGCCCATGAAGCACGACATCCACACGCCGATCGCCATCGCCCGCTGGGCCGGCACCCGGAACATGTTGCTGATCAGCGCGAGGGTGGAGGGCATCAGGGTGGCCCCGGCGACGCCGAGCAGCGCCCGGGCGAGGATCAGCGTCTCGGGGTTCGGCGCGTACGCGGCGGCCACCGAGACCACGGCGAAGGCGGTGGCCCCGATCAGGAGCAGTCGTCGCCGGCCCACCCGGTCGCCGAGGGTGCCCATGGTGACCAGGAACCCGGCGATGAGGAAGCCGTAGGAGTCGGTGATCCAGAGCTGCTGGGTGCTGTCCGCGCCGAGCTCGGTGCTCAGCCGCGGCAGGGCCAGGTAGAGCACGCTGAGGTCGAGGGCGAGCAGCAGGGTGGGCAGCGCCAGCACGGCGAGCCCGATCCACTCCCGTCGCCCGGCGCCGGCGCGCGGCATGGTCTGGGCGGTCATCTCACTCCTCAACGACGTCTACCGGGGTGGACGACACGGGGAGCCCGAAATCATCGGCGTCGGCGCGGCGGGAATCCGCTTCGGTGGCGGCGGGGCCGATCAGGCGGCGAGCCGGGCCGGCAGGCCGAACAGGGGGAAGAGCCGGGGTTCGAGGAAGTGGACGAACCCGGTGATCCGCCCGTCGGCGATCGTCAGCACCTGGACGGAGAACGCCCGGTGCCCGCCGGCCGGGTCGGGCCGGTACTGCGCCAGCGCCGGGCCGCCGTTGGCCGTCACCTCCACCAGCCGGGAGCCCCGGCAGCCGGCCCCGGGCCCGCGCAGCCACCGGCCGATGTCGGCCGCGCCGCGCAGCCACATCGCGTACGGCGGCATGCTGTGCACGGCGTCCTCGTGCAGCAGGCCCACCAGGGCGTCGATGTCGTAGCGCTCGAAGACCCGCACGTAGCGGTCGAGCAGGTCGAGGTGCGCGCGGTCCAGCGCCGGGGCCGGTGCGGTGGCGTCCCGCCCGCCCATGGTGGCCCGGGCCCGTTGCAGCGCGCTGTTGACCGCCGCGACGGTGGTGTCGAGCAGCGCGGCGATCTCGCCGGCGTGCCAGCCCAGCACGTCGCGCAGGATCAGCACCGCCCGCTGCCGGGGCGGCAGGTGTTGCAGCGCGGCGACGAAGGCCAGCCGGACCGACTCGCGGGCCACCGCCACCTCGGCCGGATCACCGGGGGTGGGCAGCACGGCGGTGTCCGGAGCGGGCTCCAGCCACTGACCGGCCGGCACGCCGAGCGTCGCGGCCACCGGGGCGGACGGGTCACCGAGGTCCGTCGGCAGGGGCCGCCGCTCCCGCCCGCGCAGCGCGTCCAGGCAGACGTTCGTGGCGATCCGGTAGAGCCAGGTGCGCACGCTGGCCCGCCCGTCGAACCGGTCCAGCCCGCGCCAGGCCCGCAGCATGGTCTCCTGCACCGCGTCCTCGGCGTCGAAGATGGAGCCGAGCATCCGGTACGCGTAGCCGGTCAACTCGACGCGGAACTGCTCCAGGTCGGTGGCCGTGCTCGCCGTGGCCGTGGTCATGGGGCCACCGTAGGCCCCACCTGTGACACCGCGCACCGAGCGACGCGCGTTCCGGCGTCCTCAGTCGGTGGTGACCGGCTCGGTCGGGACCGCGACGTGCAGCCGCAGCTGGGGGACCAGCATGTCGTCGACGTCCAGCGCGCGGGCCGCGCCGTCCGGCTCCCAGCCGGTGCTGGTGAGGAACTTCCGGATCGCCTCGTCGCCGTCGAACGCCCAGGCCACGGCCCGGGAGAAGCCGTCGGCGCGCCAGTGCTCCACCAGCGCCGAGAGCAGCCGGCTGCCGTGCCCGCGCCGGCCCCAGCGCGGCTCGACCAGCAGGTCGGTCACCGCCACCACGCCCTCGCCCAGGGACTCGGCCGGCTCCTGCGGCGCGAGCGCCTCGGCGTCCGCCGGACCGGAGGCGGCGAACCCCACCAGATAGGATTGCTCGGCCTGTTCGACGGCGACCAGCACCCGGTGCGCGCCCGAGGGCGGCTCCTGCACCGCCGCGCTCCACCGCCGGGCCAGGTACGCCTCGTCCAGGTTGTCGAGCACGTGCCGGGGCAGGATGCGGCGATAGGCGACCCGCCAGGTCGCGAGCTGGATTCGTGCGATCTCGCCGGCGTCCTCGGGACGCGCCGGGCGGACGTACCCCAGAGCCATGGGACGCAAGCCTACGCAGGGCGGGGGAGATGACGGTGGCGCAGGGTGCCAGGAGGACGGCCGCCCAGGTCGTCGGGGTGGTCGTGCTCGCCGTCGCGGTGGCCGCCTTCCTCTCCGTGGCCGCCGTGCGGCACGGCTTCTTCGACCTGAAGGTCTACTACGGCGCGCTGGACTTCTGGGTCCACGACGACGGCGAGATCTACGACTACCTCAAGCCCGGCACCCAGTACGGCTTCACCTACCCGCCGTTCGCGGCGCTGGTCATGCTGCCGATGGCGTACCTGCCGTGGCCGGCGGCGATCACCGTGAGCGTGGCCGCCAGCGTGGTGGTCAGCACGGTGCTGATCTGGTGGCTGCTCGACCCGGTCTCCCGCCGGGCCGGCTGGACCCGCTGGTTCGCCCTGGCGGTGGCGCTCTGCCTGGCCGCCGCCTACGAGCCGATGCGCGAGACGGTGAACTTCGGCCAGGTCAACATGCTGCTGCTCTTCCTGGTCGCGGTGGACCTGCTGCGGCTGCTGCCGGCGGGCAACCGGTGGGCCGGGGTGGGTATCGGCCTGGCCACCGCGATCAAGCTGACCCCGGGCGTCTTCATCGTCTACCTGCTGGTCACCCGGCGGTGGCGGGCCGCGTTCACCTCGATGGCCGCCGCCGCGCTGGCCACCCTGGTCGCCGCCGCGCTCTTCCCGGACGCCTCGCGCGAGTTCTGGACCTCGGCGCTGTGGAACACCGGCCGGGTCGGCGAGCTGGCCTTCGTCTCCAACCAGTCGCTGCGCGGCGTGGTGGCCCGGCTGGACCCTGAGCACCCGAGCACCCTGGCCTGGCTGGTGCTGGTCCTGGCCACCCTGGCCCTCTGGGCGTGGCGCTGCCGGGCGGCGGCGGCCGTCGGCGACCACGCCACCGGGCTGGCGCTGACCGGCGCCCTGATGTGCCTGGTCAGCCCGGTGACCTGGGTGCACCACCTGGTCTGGCTGATCCCCGGGCTGATCCTGCTGGTCGACAACGCCGTGGCCGCGCCGGCGGGCAGCCGGCGGCGCCGCGCGCTGGCCGGGTTCGCGGTGGTCGCGTACGGGCTGCTGTGCAGCCGGATCGTGTGGGCCTGGGAGAAGGACTTCACCGGCCTCGACGGCTTCCTGGGCAGCAACACCTACGTCTGGATCAGCCTGGCGCTGCTGGTGCTGCTGCCGATCCGGCGTACCGCCTCGCCGGCCGGGCACCCGGGCGCCGGGCCGGCCGGGCCGGCCGGGTCAGCCGTCGAGCCGGCCGACGTACCGGACCTCGTCGAGGTGCACCGGGGGACGCCCGCCGGCGAGCGGCACCGGGTAGGTGGAGCGCTGCCCGTCGGCTGACAGGCCGGCCCGCTCGTAGAAGCGGCGGGCCCGCGCGTTGTCCTCCAGCACCCAGAGCCGGTACTCCCGCCAGCCCCGGGCCGCCAGGCCGTCGCGGGCGGCGGCGAGCAGGGCCCGCGCGGTGCCGTCGCCCCAGTGCGCCGGCTCCACGTACATCGCCAGCATCTCGCCGTACGCCGGGTCCAGGTCGTCGCGGTCCTGCTCGTTGCGGTACGGCCCGAACGTGGTGAACCCCGCCGGCACCCCGTCGACCTCGGCCAGCAGGGTGGTGAACGGGTGCTCCGGGTCGGCCGTGCCGAGGTCCCGCCGGCGCTGCGCCCACGCCAGCGGGTTGAGTCGGCGCAGCACCTCGTCCGGCATGATGCCGGCGTAGCCGGCCTGCCAGCCGTGGATGTGCACCCGGGCGATCGCCTCGGCGTCCTCCGGCTCCTCGCGGCGGATGGTCAGCATGTGTCCGTTGTATGCCCCGATGGGGGGCCGGTCCAGTGTCCGCTCCGTACGACGTCCTCAGCTCGGCGCGTCCGACGCCGCGCGGCGGCCCGGAGCCGTCCGTCGTACCCGTCGTCTAGGGTCCCGACGATGGCCGCACCGGAATCGCTCTCCCTCGCCCAGGCCCGGCGGGTGGCGCTCGCCGCCCAGGGCTTCGCCGACCCGGCGCCCGCCGGCGTGCCCACCCGGCGGCACCTGCGCCGGGTGCTGGACCGGGTCGGCCTGATCCAGATGGACTCGGTGAACGTCCTCCAGCGGGCGCACTACCTGCCCCTCTACAGCCGGCTCGGGCCCTATCCGACGGCCCTGCTGGACACCGCCGCCTACCGCCGCCCCCGCGAGCTGTTCGAGTACTGGGGCCACGAGGCGTCGCTGGTGCCGGTCGGGCTGCACGCGGCGCTGCGCTGGCGGATGGCCCGGGCCCGCACCCACGCCTGGGGCGGCATGCGGCGGATCGCCGAGGAACAGCCGGAGCTGGTCGCCTGGGTACGCGACGAGGTGGCCGCCCGGGGGCCGCTCACCGCCGCCGAGATCGAGCACGACGCGCCCCGGGAGACCGGCAACTGGGGCTGGAACTGGTCGGCGGTCAAGCGGGCGCTGGAGTTCCTCTTCTGGGCCGGCGAGGTGGCCGCCGCCGAGCGGACCACCTCCTTCGCCCGCCGCTACGACCTGCCCGAGCGGGTGCTGCCGGCGGCGGCTCTGGCCGCGCCCACGCCCACCGACGCCGAGGCGTACCGCACGTTGGTGTCGGTGGCCGCCCGCTGCCTCGGGGTGGCCGCCGAGGCGGAGCTGCGCGACTACTTCCGGCTGCCGCTGGCCGGGGCCCGGCAGGCGATCGCCGAGCTGGTCGAGGCGGGGGAGCTGCGGCCGGTCGCCGTGCAGGGCTGGCGGCAGCCGGCCTGGCTGCACGCCGCCGCGCGGCTGCCCCGGCGGGTCCGGGTCGCCACCCTGGTCAGCCCCTTCGACCCGCTGGTCTGGGAGCGGGCCCGCACCGAGCGGCTCTTCGACTTCACCTACCGGATCGAGATCTACGTGCCCGCCCCGCAGCGGGTGCACGGCTACTACGTGCTGCCGTTCCTGCACGGCGAGCGGTTCGCCGCGCGGGTCGACCTCAAGGCCGACCGCCGGGCCGGGGTGCTGCTGGTGCCGGCGGCCTGGCGGGAGCCGGGCGTGGACGAGGGGGAGACGGCTGTCGCGCTCGCCGCCGAGCTGCACCGGCTCGCCGGCTGGCTCGGCCTCGACGCGGTGGCCCCGCCGGCCGCCGGGGACCTCGCCGCCCCGCTGGCCGCCGCGCTGAAGGGCGTGGCCGGTGTACCGTGAGCGCGTGACGAGCGTGGACGGGCCGGCCGGGGCGGGCCGGCAGGCGCAGGATGCCGACATGTCACCGCTTCCCGGTGGCACCCCCGCGGGCGGGCCGACGACCGCCGAGGCCGCTCCGGGCCCCGGGCCGGCCGAGGCGCCCTGGCCGCCACCGGGGGCGTACCCCCAGGTCGAGCCGGACCGGCTCACCCGGTTCGTGCTGCGGGTGCACGAGCGGGCCCCCCGCTGGGCGGTGCCGCTGGCCGCCCTCGGCTGCGTCGGCATGGGCGTGGCGTACGCGCTGGTCAGCGACCCGACCCGGAGCGCGCCGGATGCCGCCCCGAGCTGCCTGCTCAAGCTCACCACCGGGCTGGACTGCCCGGGCTGCGGTGGCACCCGCGCCCTCTGGTACGTGCTGCACGCCGACCTGCCGGCCGCCGCCCGGCACCACTTCGTCTTCGTCTTCGCGCTGCCCTTCCTGGCGTACCTCTTCGTCGCCTGGGCGGGTAAGCAGGCGTTCGGCTGGCGTCTGCCCGAGCTGCGGATCAGCTCCCCGGTGATCGCCGGGTTCCTCGCCGTCTGGTTCGCCTTCTCGGTGGCCCGCAACCTGCCCTGGGCACCCTTCACGTCGCTCTACGTCTGACCTGGTGCCGCTGCGAGATCTTGGACACGTGCCGGCCCCGGGCGACGGCAACTGTCCACGATTCGCAGCTCCTGCACCCTTTCCGCCCCGCGAGCCCAAGTTTCGCGGCAGGCACCGTGGCCACTACAGTCCCAGGAATGCCGGAGATGGTGCAGCCCCAGGTCAAGCTGATCGCGTGGACCCAGTTCCAGGCCCCGGACGACGTGCCGTGGCAGACCGACGCCGAGGGCGGCCAGGCCCTGGCGGAGTTCGCCGGCCGGGCCTGCTACCAGAGCTGGAAGAAGCCGAACCCGGCGACCGCCACCAACGCCGGCTACCTGGCGCACATCCTGGAGGTCGGGCACCTGTCGGTGCTGGAGCACGGCTCGGTGAGCTTCTACTTCACCGGAGTCTCCCGCTCCTTCACCCACGAGCTGATCCGGCACCGGCACTTCTCGTACTCGCAGCTCTCCCAGCGCTACGTCCCCGAGCGGGACGCGGCCATGGTCGAGCCCGCCGTGATCGCCGAGGACCCGGAGCTGCACAAGAAGTTCGTCGAGGCCGCCGAGGCCAGCGTCCGGGCGTACACCGAGCTGCTGGAGGGGCTGGAGCAGCGCTTCACCGACGAGCCCAACCCGACGCTGCGGCGCAAGCAGGCCCGGCAGGCGGCCCGGGCGGTGCTGCCCAACGCCACCGAGACCCGGATCGTGGTCACCGGCAACTACCGCGCCTGGCGGCACTTCATCGCCATGCGCGCCACCGAGCACGCCGACGTGGAGATCCGCGAGCTGGCGGTGGAGTGCCTGCGCCAGCTCCAGCAGGTCGCCCCGAACGTCTTCACCGACTTCGTGATCTCCACCCTGCCCGACGGCACCGAGGTGGCGAGCAGCCCGCACGCCGAGTGGTCCTGAGCCCTTCCCCACCGGCCCTCCGGTGGTCGTCCGCTAGGTTGTGAACATGACGCACGACCACCCTGCCGCCCCCGACCGGGGCGTGTCGCGCCCGTTCGGCCGACTGATCACGGCCATGGTGACCCCGTTCGCCGCCGACGGGTCCCTCGACCTCGACGGCGCGGTACGCCTCGCCGCCCACCTCGTCGACGAGCAGGGCAACGACGCGCTGGTGCTCAACGGCACCACCGGCGAGTCGCCGACCACCACGGACGCGGAGAAGGAGGCCCTGATCCGGGCCGTCGCGGAGGCGGTCGGCGACCGGGCCAGGATCCTCGCCGGGGTGGGCACCAACGACACCCGGCACACCATCGAGCTGGCCGTGTCGGCCGAGAAGGCCGGCGCGCACGGCCTGCTGGTGGTCACCCCGTACTACAACAAGCCGCCGCAGAGCGGCCTGCTGCGCCACTTCACCGCGGTCGCCGACGCCACCGGCCTGCCGGTCATGCTCTACGACATCCCGCACCGGGCCGGCACGGAGATCGCCACCGAGACCCTGGTGCGGCTCGCCGAGCACGGCCGGATCGTCGCGGTGAAGGACGCCAAGGGCGACCTGACCGCGACCAGTTGGGTGACCAGCCGCAGCGGCCTGGCCTTCTACAGCGGCGAGGACTCGCTCACCCTGCCCGCCCTGGCGGTGGGCTCGGTCGGCGTGGTCGGCACCTCGACGCACTTCACCGGCGTGGGCACCAAGCAGCTGATCGAGGCGTACGAGGCGGGCGACCACGCCACCGCGCTGGCCCTGCACCGGCGGCTGCTGCCGCTGTACACCGGCATCTTCCGTACCCAGGGCGTGATCCTGGTGAAGGCGGGCCTGGCGGCCAAGGGCCTGCCGGCCGGACCGGTACGCCCGCCGCTGGTGGAGGCCACCGCCGACGAGATCGCCCAGCTGCGCGCCGACTGCGCCGCGGCGGGCGTGGACCTTCCCTGATGACCGCACGACACGACGGACGCCCGACGGCGTCGCAGAATGAGGTGGACGCGTGACCGAGGCGCACTTCGAGGGTGAGCTGCCCCCGCCGCTGCCGGAGGGCGGCCTGCGGATCATCCCGCTCGGCGGGCTCGGCGCCATCGGTCGGAACATGACCGTCTTCGAGTACGACGGCAAGCTGCTCGTCGTCGACTGCGGGGTGCTCTTCCCCGACGTCGAGCAGCCCGGCGTGGACCTGATCCTGCCCGACTTCGGCCCGATCCTGGACCGGCTGGGCGACGTGCAGGCGATCGTGCTCACCCACGGCCACGAGGACCACATCGGCGCGGTGCCGTACCTGCTCGCCCACAAGCCCGACATCCCGCTGGTCGGATCCCAGTTCACCCTGGCGCTGGTCGAGGCGAAGCTGGCCGAGCGGCGGATCCAGCCGTACACGCTGACCGTGCGGGAGGGCGGCCGGGAGCGGCTCGGCCCGTTCGAGTGCGAGTTCTTCGCGGTGAACCACTCGATCCCGGACGCCCTCGCGGTGGCCATCCGCACCCCGGCCGGCCTGGTGCTGCACACCGGCGACTTCAAGATGGACCAGCTCCCGCTGGACGGCCGGATCACCGACCTGGCCGGTTTCGCCCGGCTCGGCGCCGAGGGCGTGGACCTGCTGCTGTCGGACTCCACCAACGCGGAGATCCCCGGCTTCGTCACCCCGGAGCGGGAGATCGGGCCGGTCCTCGACTCGATCTTCGCGAAGGCCAAGGGGCGGATCATCGTCGCCTCGTTCGCCTCGCACGTGCACCGGGTGCAGCAGGTCTTCGACTCGGCGATCGAGCACGGCCGCAAGGTGGCGCTGATCGGCCGGTCGATGGTCCGCAACATGGGCATCGCCCGCGACCTCGGCCTGCTCAACATCCCGCCCGGCCTGGTCGTCGGGCTGGAGGAGGCCACCACCCTGCCGCCCGAGCAGATCGTGCTGATGTCCACCGGCTCGCAGGGCGAGCCGATGAGCGCCCTGGGCCGGATGGCCAGCGGCGACCACCGGCACATCACCATCGCGCCCGGCGACACCGTGGTGCTGGCCAGCTCGCTGGTGCCCGGCAACGAGACCTCCGTCTACCGGGTGATCAACCGGCTGGCCCGGGCCGGCGCGGTGGTCGTGCACAAGGACGTGGCCAAGGTGCACGTCTCCGGCCACGCCCCCGCCGGTGAGCTGCTCTACCTGCTCAACGTGGTCCGCCCGAGCAACCTGATGCCGGTGCACGGCGAGTGGCGGCACCTGCGCGCCCACGCCCGGCTCGGCATCGAGTCCGGCGTCGCGCCGGACCGGGTGGTGCTCTGCGAGGACGGCGACGTGGTCGACCTGGTCGAGGGGCGCGCCAGCCTGGTCGGGCACGTGAAGAGCCGCTACGTCTACGTCGACGGCCTCGCCGTCGGTGACGTCAGCGAGTCGCTGCTCACCGAGCGGCGCATCCTCGGCGACGGCGGCTTCATCGCCACCACCGTGGTGGTCGACTCGGTCACCGGCAAGGTGGTCGGCGGGCCGACCGTCTCGGCGAAGGGCTTCTCCGAGGACCCGGAGGCGTTCAACCCGGTGGTCCCGCTGGTCACCGAGGCGCTCAACCGGGCCGCCGCGGACGGCATCACCGACCCGCACCAGCTCCAGCAGATCGTCCGGCGCACCGTCGGGCGCTGGGTCAACGACGCGTACCGCCGGCGTCCGATGATCGTCCCCACGGTCGTCGAGGTCTGATCCCACCGGCTCCGCGACGCCGGTCCGCCGTCCTCGGTGGACCGGCGTCGTCGTGTCCGTTACGTGATCACTCGGACACGCTGCGCTGAAAAGTCCGGTTCGGGTTCAACCGATCGGTCATCGTCTCCGTACTCCGTTCCGGCAGGCGCACCCAGGTGCCGGCCGGGAGGAGCATGGCGGATGGACCGCAGACGGATGACAGCCATCGGCGTCGTGGTGGCGGCGGCGGGATTGACGGCGGCAGTGACCCTGCCGTCGTTCGCCGGCGAGAACGCCACCCCGACGGCCGGCGGACCGGCCGGGACGAAGGCCACCGGCGGGGTGGCCCCCGAGGTGGTGGACGCGATGAGCCGTGACCTGCGGCTCAGCCGTGAGCAGGCGGTGCGGCGGCTGACCGCCGAGCGGCAGGCCACCGGTACCCTCGGCCGGCTCCGCGCGCAGCTCGGCGCGGACTACGCCGGCGCCTGGCTGAGCGCCGACGGCGCGACGCTGACCGTGGCGGTGGCCGACCCGGCCGAGGCGGCGAAGGTCGAGGCGGCCGGCGCGGTGCCGAAGCAGGTGCAGCGCGGCGTCAGCGAGCTGGACGCGGTGAAGAGCCGCCTCGACTCCGCCGGCCGACAGGCCACCCCGGACATCGCCGGCTGGTACGTCGACGTGGCCACCAACTCGGTGGTGGTGCTCGCCCGGCCCGGCGCGGAGGAGGCCGGCCGCCGCTTCGCCGCGGCGTCCGGGGCCCCGGCCGGGGCGGTCCGGGTCACCACGTCCCGGGAGCAGCCGCGCCCGCTGTTCGACGTGCGCGGCGGCGACGCCTACTTCATCAACGACGCCGGCCGTTGCTCGGTCGGCTTCTCGGTGGTCGGCGGGTTCGTGACCGCCGGGCACTGCGGCCGGCAGGGCGACCGCACCACCGGCGCCAACCGGGTCGCCCAGGGCACCTTCGCCGCGTCCTCGTTCCCCGGCGACGACTGGGCGTTCGTGCGGACCAACGACCAGTGGACCCCGCAGGGCGTGGTGAACGACTTCAACGGCGGTGTCGTGCCGGTCAACGGCGCCACCGAGGCCCCGGTCGGCGCGTCCATCTGCCGCTCCGGCTCCACCACGGGCGCCCGCTGCGGCGTGATCCAGGCCAAGAACGCCACCGTCAACTACCCGGAGGGGACGGTCACCGGGCTGACCCGGACCAACGTCTGCGCCGAGCCCGGTGACTCGGGCGGCGCGTGGCTCTCCGGCGACCAGGCGCAGGGTGTCACCTCCGGCGGGTCGGGCGACTGCACCGTCGGCGGCGTGACCTTCTTCCAGCCGGTCAACGAGATCCTCCAGCGCAACAACCTGACCCTGGTCACCGCGAACGGCCAGTCCGCCCCGGCCGACCCGCCGGCCGGCGGCGACGCCACCGCCCCGCCGGCCACCACCGCCCCGACCGCACCGCCGGCCGGCGGCGGCGCGGAGACCTCGGTCTGCACCGGTGACGCCAGCCGGACCGGGACCATCTCCGCCGGCCGCTCCCAGGCCCAGCCGGACGGTCGCTGGTACGTGACCCAGGCCGGCGCGCAGCGCGCCTGCCTGGACGCCCCCGACGGCGCCCAGCTGGTGCTGGAACTCCAGCGCTGGACCGGCGTCGGCTTCCGCACCGTGGCCCGCGCCACCACCGTCGACGGCATCGCCCGGCTGGAGTCCGACGGCGCCGCCGGGGCGTACCGCTATCGGGTCATTGCCCAGAGCGGCTCCGGCGAGTACACCCTGGCGTTCTCCGCGAACTGAACCGGCGGACCCGCGGACCGCGGCCCCCCGACCACCACCGCCCGGTGGCCGGGGGGCCGCTCCGCGTCCGGAGGTCACCGCGGCAGCAGCGGGTTTCCGCCGCTGTCGTCCGGCGGGTTCCGACCCCACCGTCGGCCGGTCAGGGCAGGGCGGCGACCGCCTCGGCGTACGCGACGCCGGTGGCGACCGTCGCGTCGACCAGCACGCCGAGCTGCACCGGGGCCACCCCGTGCTCCAGGTCGGTGGTCACGTCACCGGCCAGCACCAGCTCGCCACCGCCCAGGTCGTGCACGTACGCCTTGGGCAGCAACCGGTCGTGGTTCCAGGCGTTGCAGAAGGCGTACGCCTCGCTCAGCCGCGCCGCCGGCAACCGGCGGGCCGCCACCACCCGGGCGTGCAGGATCTCCCCCCGCGTGCCCACCTGCCGGAACTGGATCACCGCCTCGTTCCAGCGGCCGACCACCACGCCACCGGCGTCCACCGCGTAGACGTCGCCCCGGCGGTCCAGCACCGAGGTGATCATGGTCAGGCTCAGCGGGGCCGGCTCGTCGGCCGCCGGCACGAAGGGCGGGTCGTCGTCGGCCGCCGGCTCGCCGTCGTCGTCGGGCAGCGGCACCGGCGGGCCGACCGGCCGCTCGGCCAGCCAGGAGGCGATCCGGCCGGACTGGTGCCCGGTGCCGTTGCGGGCGTCGAAGCTGCCGGCCAGCCCGGTGGCCAGGGTCAGCAGGTCGGTGCCGAGGGTGTCCACGTCCACCTCGGCGGCCGGACGGCTGCCGTGCGCCGATCGGTGGATCCGCCGCCCGCCCAGCCCCGCCTCGGCGGCCAGGACGCACACCAGCGCCCCGGCGGCGGCGAACTCCATCGCGGCGAGGTCGTCGTACGGGTGGTCCAGCCGGGGCAGCTGCTCGGCGAGCACGTCCAGGCCCCGCTCGGGATGCCCGGCCAGGGCGCAGAAGCGCAGGTGCGCGGCGAGGTACCCGAAGGCCGCCCACTCCCGCCGGTGCCGCCGGTACGCCCGCACGTGCGCCTGCCCGGCCCGCTCCGCCTCCCCGGCGCGCAACCAGGGCAGCAGCCCCACCGCGAGGGCCCGCTCCGGCTGGTCGGTGCAGTCCACCGCGCCGTCGAGGACCGGACGCAGCGTCTCCCGCGCCGCCGCGTCGTCGCCCCACCCGGCGAGCAGTTCCGCCCGGCGGGCCGGCAGGCAGCCGGGGCAGCCGGCCGCCGGGTCGGGCTCGGCGGCGGCCCAGGCGTCGTGCCAGCGGCGGGCGGCCGGCTCGTCGCCGAGGTGGTCGGCGAGCCGGCACCGCAGCTGGGCGACCAGCCCGCTGCTCTCGCCGGCCCGGCGGGCCAGGTCGTCGAGGAGGGCGCGGGCGGTGTCCAGGCCCACCCGCGGGGTGCCGATCGCCGCCTCCACCGCGTGCCGCTGGTGCCGGCGCAGCAGCTCCGCGTCGCCGGGCCGCTCCGCCAGCAACTCCGGGCAGCGGTCGACGGTGGCGAGGCAGCGGCGCACCGGCTCGGCCAGCCGCCACCGTTCCCCGTGCAGCAGGTACGCCTCGACCAGCGCGAGCCGGGCGTCCAGTGCGGACCGCGCGTCGCCGAGCGCGTCGGCCCGGGCGGCGATCCGCTCCAGCTCGGCGAAGCGGGCCTCGCCGTCGGGCAGGTCCCGCGCGTCGGCCAGCGCCGCCGCCAACTCCGGCGCCGGGGCGCCCCGCAGCCGGCGGTCGGCGTCCCCGGCGTGGCCGGTCACCGGGTCGTCCCGCCGGGGAGCCGGCCGACGGCGGCGGCGAGCTGGCAGCCGGTGGAGATGCCGCAGTCGATGAGCTGGTCGAGCTGGTGCGGGGTGACGCCGCGCTCCAGGTCGGTGATGACCTCGCCGCAGACCCGGGCCACCCCCTCGTCGTCGACGTGCACGAACGCCTTCGGCCAGAGGCGGTCGTGGTTCCAGGAGTTGCAGAAGGCGTAGAGCGCGGGGACGTACTCGATGCCGAAGGCCGGGGCCGCCATGGTGCGGACCTGGAGCAGCTCCCCGGCCTCGCCGGGACGCAGGAACCAGATCAGGTTGTCGTCCCAGCGGCCCACCAGGTCGCCGTCGTCGTCGGTCGAGTAGGCGTAGCCCCGGTTGCCCAGCACGGCGGCGACCAGATCGCGGGTCAACGGCCGCAGGGCCTGCGGGTGTCCGGCCAGGGGGTCCGAACCGTCCTCGAAAGCAGGCGACGCCATCGGGCATCCCTTCCTGAGGCGAATAACACGTCTGCGGGCGCGGTCCGTGCTGCGACACACGGACACGACCCGGAAAAGCGGCGATCTCCCGGGTGACGCCGTTACGGTGACTCTATGGCGGGCCGTACCTCTCAGGCGAGCCGGCGACGCGGCGCGTCGCCGCGCGGGACCACGAACAGCCGTGCCCGCCAGCCGGCGAAGAAGGCCGCGAAGGCCGCGCCCCGGCGGCGGACCACGACCCGGCCGACCCCGGCGGCGTACGTCGGGCGGGCGATCGGTGCACTGTGGATGGGTCTGGCGCACGGCGTCGGCTGGGCGGTGCGCGGCGCCGGCCGGCAGGTCGCCTCCGCCGGTGACCTGGACCCGGAGCACCGCCGGGACGGGGCGGGACTGCTGCTGTTCGGGCTGGCCATCCTCAGCGGAGTGGGGATCTGGTTCTCCGGGGCCGGTCCGCTCGGCGCGCGGCTCGCCGACACGGTGCGTCTCTTCCTCGGCGCGATCGCGATCGTGGTGCCCGTGCTGCTGATGATCGGCGCCTGGCGGTTGATGCGTACCCCGCCGGACCCGGAGCACCGCGGCCGGGGCCTGGTCGGCTGGGGTTCGATGCTCGTCGCCACCGCCGCCATGCTGCACATCGGACAGGACCCGGTCGACCCGGTGCAGCGCGACTACGCGGGCGGCCTGATCGGTGCCGGGATCGGTGACCTGCTGGAGGCGGCGGTCACCGCCTGGGTGGCCGTGCCGCTGCTGATCCTGCTGCTCGTCTTCGGTCTGCTGGTGGTCACCGCCACCCCGATCAACAAGATCCCCGAGCGGCTCGGCCTGCTCGCCGGCACGCTGGTCGCGCCGCCGCCCACCGGCGAGACCGAGGCGCCGGTCGAGAAGCCGGCCCGCCGGCCGCGCAAGAAGGCCGTGCCGCCGCCGCTGGACCCGGACGACCTGGACGACGATCCCGACGCGGTGGACCTCCAGGAGACCCTGGTGCTGCCCCGCAGGCCACCGGCGAAGGTGCCCGCCAGCCGCAAGCCGGTCGAACCGCCGGAGCACTCGCCGCCGCCGACGCGGGCCGAGCAGCTCGCGCTCACCGCGATGGACGGGGACTACACCCTCCCGCCGGCCAACATGCTCAGCGGTGGCGCTGCGCCGAAGACCCGCAGCCGGGCCAACGACGAGGTGATCGCCGCGCTGACCGGCGTCTTCGACCAGTTCGGGGTGGACGCGGAGGTCACCGGCTTCACCCGGGGCCCGACCGTCACCCGGTACGAGGTCGAGCTGGGCCCGGGCGTCAAGGTCGAGCGGATCACCCAACTCTCCCGCAACATCGCGTACGCGGTGAAGTCGCCGGACGTGCGCATCCTCAGCCCGATCCCGGGCAAGAGCGCGGTCGGCGTGGAGATCCCGAACACCGACCCGGAGAACGTCGCCCTCGGTGACGTGCTGCGCTCGCGGGCCGCCACCAGCGACCACCACCCGATGGTGGTGGCGCTCGGCAAGGACATCGAGGGCGGCTACGTGGTGGCCAACCTCGCGAAGATGCCGCACATCCTGATCGCCGGCGCGACCGGCGCGGGCAAGTCCTCCTGCCTGAACTCGCTGCTGGTGTCGATCCTGACCCGGGCCACCCCGGACGAGGTGCGGCTGCTGCTGATCGACCCGAAGCGGGTCGAGATGACCGGCTACGAGGGGATCCCGCACCTGGTCACACCGATCGTGACCAACGCGAAGAAGGCGGCCGACTCGCTGGAGTGGGTCGTGCGCGAGATGGACATGCGCTACGACGACCTCGCCGCCAACGGGGTCCGGCACATCGACGACTTCAACCGCAAGGTGCGCAGCGGCGAGATCAAGGCCCCGCCGGGCAGCGAGCGGGAGATGCGTCCGTACCCCTACCTGCTGGTGATCGTCGACGAGCTGGCCGACCTGATGATGGTGGCCCCGCGCGACGTGGAGGACTCCGTCGTCCGGATCACCCAGCTGGCCCGCGCCGCCGGCATCCACCTGGTGCTGGCCACCCAGCGTCCCTCGGTCGACGTGGTCACCGGCCTGATCAAGGCGAACGTGCCGTCCCGGCTCGCCTTCGCCACCTCGTCGCTGGCCGACTCGCGGGTCATCCTCGACCAGCCGGGCGCGGAGAAGCTGCTCGGCCGGGGCGACGGCCTCTTCCTGCCGATGGGCGCGTCGAAGCCGATCCGGATCCAGGGCGCGTGGGTGACCGAGCGCGAGATCGCCGACGTGGTCAAGTTCTGCAAGGACCAGCGGGAGCCGGAGTTCCGCCCCGACGTGCTGGCCCCGGCGCAGGACAGCAAGAAGAAGATCGACGAGGACATCGGCGACGACCTGGACCTGCTGGTGCAGGCGGTGGAGCTGGTGGTCACCTCGCAGTTCGGCTCGACCTCGATGCTCCAGCGCAAGCTGCGGGTCGGTTTCGCCAAGGCGGGCCGGCTGATGGACCTGATGGAGACCCGGGGTGTGGTCGGCCCCTCCGAGGGCTCCAAGGCCCGTGACGTGCTGGTCAAGCCGGACGAGTTGGAGGAGGTCCTGGTCGGCCTGCGCGGCGACGAGGGCTGACCACACCACCGCACCGGTCGCGGCGCGGGCGCGACGAGGCCCGCCGGATTCCGGCGGGCCTCGTGCGGTGGTGGTCCGGGACGTCAGTTGAGCAGGGCGGCGACCAGCGCGACACCGATGATCGCGCCGACCACGCTCGCGGCCGCGGCGTACCAGCCGAGCGGCTTGTCGCCCAGCACCGCGCCGACGATGCCGAGCACCAGGCCGGCGATACCGAAGATCACCGGCGCCACGAAGATCGCGACGACGGCGAAGACGAAGGCCAGGATCGTGCAGATCCGGGCGGCGTTGCTGCGCGGGCGGGCGGTCGCGTGCATGTCGGCCATGACGTCCTCCGTGATGAGAGCCTTCAGTCCTGTGGTCGGGCGGTGCTTACCCACTCCGGCCTCGAAGTACGCATCCGGGCGGATAGGGCGCAGCGGCCGGGGTCAGTGGAAGAGCTTCAGCCCGACCACACCCGCGACCACCAGCAGCAGGCAGAGGATCCGGGGCAGGCTGGCCGACTCGCCCAGCGCGACCATCCCGACCAGGGCGGTGCCGACCGCGCCGATGCCGACCCAGACCGCGTAGCCGGTGCCGACCGGGATGTCGCGCAGCGCGTACGCCAGGCCGGCCATGCTCGCCACCAGCGTCACCACGAAGACGATCGAGGGGAGCGGGCGACTGAAACCGGCGCTGCGGTCGAGGGAGACCGCCCACGCGGTCTCCAGCAGTCCGGAGAGCACCAGCACGATCCAGGCCACGGCGATCACCTCGTCGCAAACGGGCCCCGGGCCACCAGGGAGCCGGGACGAGTCGGGTTCGCGGGGCGTCTTGTCCTGACCGGGTACGCCCACCACTCGTCCGGGGTGGCCACGGCCACCGGAGCCGACGCTAACACCGGCGGGACGGCCCCGGGGGTGATCTCTCCCACCAACGGTTGAGTTCACGTCAACTTCAGGTTGCATCCTGAACCGCATGACGTTGCTTGTCTCCGACCGGGAGGTCGCCGCCACGCTGGACGCCGCCACCACCGTGGCGGCGATGCGGGACGCCCTGCTGGCCGCCCACGCCGGACGGCTCGTCGCCCCGCCCCGGGCGTCCGCCCCGCTGGGCGGCGGCCGGATGGTGCTCACCGCCGGCCACCTCACCGGCGAGTGGTACGGCTTCCGCTCGTACGACACCTTCGGGCTGCCGGAATCCGCGCAACTGGTGGTGCTGCACGACGCCCGTACCGGCGCGGTGCGGGCGGTGGCGGTCGGCGAGGAGCTGGGCTCGCGGCGTACCGGTGGGCTGGGCGGGGTGGCCGTCGACGCGCTCGCCCGCCCCGACGCGGCCACCCTCGGCGTGGTCGGCTCCGGCCGGCAGGCGTGGACGCAGGTCTGGGCAACCGCGGCGGTGCGCCCGCTGCGCGAGGTGACCGTGCACAGCCGCTCGGCGGCCCGCCGAACCGCGTTCGCCGCCCGGGTCCGCGTCGAGCTGGGCGTGCCGGCCCGCGCCGTCGACACCGCCCGGGAGGCCGTCACCGACCGGGACGTCGTGGTGCTCGCCACCACCAGCGTCACGCCGGTGATCGACGCCGCCGACCTCGCCCCCGGCACCCACGTGAGCACCGTCGGCTTCAAGCAGACCGACCGGCACGAGTTCGGCACCGACCTGCTCGACGTCGCCGACGTGCTGGTCACCGACTCCCCGGCCCAGGCGGGCGCGTACTCCCCGCCGATGCTGGCCGCCGTCGAGCCGTACGCGGGGCGGCTGCGCGACCTGGGCGCGGTGCTCGCCGGATCCGTCGCCGGCCGGACCGGCGCGGACCAGATCTCGGTCTTCTGCTCCACCGGCCTGGCCGGGACGGAGGTCTTCCTCCTCGACCGGCTGGTCCTGCTCGGCGCGGCGGCCGTCTGACCGCGGACCCGCGCCGGCCCGCCCTCTCGGCTGCCCCGGCCCCGAAGCGGGCCCGGCCGGCGTGGGGAGCGGGCGGGGGGATGTGAGCCGCCCGATGGGGCGGCCCGCCGTTGCCGGGTCCCGCCGGAGCGCCCGGTACCCTCGGATGGTGTCTGCCACCTCCCCCACGCATGCCGCCGACGGCCGCCGCGTCGCCCTGCTGACCCTGGGCTGCGCCCGTAACGAGGTCGACTCGGAGGAGTTGGCCGCCCGGCTGCACGCCGACGGCTGGCAGGTCACCACGGACGGCGAGGGCGCCGACGTGGTGGTCGTCAACACCTGCGGCTTCGTGGAGAAGGCCAAGCAGGACTCGATCCAGACCCTGCTCGCCGCCGCCGACACCGGCGCCAAGGTGGTCGCGGCCGGCTGCATGGCCGAGCGGTACGGCCGTGAGCTGGCCGACAGCCTGCCGGAGGCGCAGGCCGTGCTGAGCTTCGACGACTACCCGGACATCGCCGCCCGGCTGGACGCGGTCGTCGCCGGTGAGGCGATCGACGCGCACGTCCCGCGCGACCGGCGCGAGCTGCTGCCGCTCACCCCGGTCAAGCGGCGGGAGTCGGCCGTCTCGCTGCCCGGCCACGGCACGCCCGTGCGGGGCACGGTGGAGACCGACGAGCACACCCCCGCCCACCTGCGGCCGGTGCTGCGCCGCCGGCTCGACACCGGCCCGGTCGCCTCGCTGAAGCTGGCCAGCGGCTGCGACCGGCGCTGCGCGTTCTGCGCCATCCCCGCCTTCCGCGGCGCCTTCGTCTCGCGTACCCCGGACGAGTTGCTCGCCGAGGCGGAGTGGCTGGCCAAGACCGGTGTACGGGAGCTGGTGCTGGTCAGCGAGAACTCCACCTCGTACGGCAAGGACCTGGGGGACCCGCGCGCCCTGGAGAAGCTGCTGCCGCAGCTGGCCGCGATCGACGGCATCGTCCGGGTGCGGGCCAGCTACCTCCAGCCCGCCGAGACCCGGCCCGGCCTGGTCGAGGCGATCGCCACCACGCCGGGGGTGGCCGCCTACTTCGACCTGTCGTTCCAGCACTCCAGCGAGCCGGTGCTGCGCCGGATGCGCCGTTTCGGCTCCACCGACCGGTTCCTTGAGCTGCTGGCCGGTGCCCGCGCCCTGGCCCCCGAGGCCGGCGCGCGGAGCAACTTCATCGTCGGCTTCCCCGGCGAGACCCGGGCCGACTACGAGGAGTTGGTCCGCTTCCTGACCGAGGCGCGGCTCGACGCCATCGGGGTCTTCGACTACAGCGACGAGGACGGCACCGAGGCCGCCGGACTGTCCGGCAAGGTGTCCACCGCCACGATCAAGCGCCGCTACGACAGGCTCGCCGCGCTCGCCGACGAGCTCTGCTCGCAGCGGGCCGAGGAGCGGCTCGGCTCCCGGGTCGAGGTGCTCGTCGACTCGATCACCGACAACGTCGTCGAGGGTCGGGCCGCCCACCAGGCCCCCGAGGTCGACGGCTCCACCACGCTGGTGGCCCCCGAGGGCGCCGGCGTCGACCTCGCCGCGCTGCGCCCCGGCGACCTGGTCCGGGCCACGGTGACCGCGACCGAGGGTGTCGACCTGGTGGCCGTACCGGATGAGATGATCTCGGCGGCGCCCGGCGCGGAACGGTGACGGCGGGCCCGGAGGGAGCGGGGGAGCCACGTGGTGCGGTGCCAGGTACGCCACGGCGGCCGGAGCGGGGTGCGGCGGTGACCGGGGCGACGGAGTCCGCGCCGGTGGTCGCCCGGGTGCCGGTGCTCAACGCGGCGAACGGGTTGACCCTGCTGCGGTTGCTGCTGGTGCCGGTCTTCGCCGGGTCGGTGGTCGCCTCGGGGATGAGCCATGCCGGCTGGCGTACCGCCGCCTGCCTGATCTTCGTGGTCGCCTCGGTGACCGACCTGGTCGACGGCTGGATCGCCCGCCGCTTCGGCCTGGTCACCTCGGTCGGCAAGGTGGCCGACCCGATCGCGGACAAGGCGCTCACCGGCGCGGCGCTGCTGCTGCTCTCCTGGTACGACCGGCTGCCCTGGTGGGTGACCGCGGTGATCCTCGCCCGCGAGCTGGGCATCACCGCGCTGCGCTTCTGGGTGATCCGGCACGGGGTGATCGCGGCCAGTCGCGGGGGCAAGGCCAAGACCGCGCTGCAGATCCTGGCGATCACCTGGTACCTGTGGCCGATGCCGGCCGCCCTGGCCGTGGTCGGTCCGTGGATCATGGCCGCCGCCGTGCTGGTCACCGTGGTGACCGGCTTCGACTACGTCGCCCAGGCGCTGCGCCTGCGTCGCCCGACCGGTCGACCGGACGGGCCCGATCCGTCGACCGGATGAGTAGGTGACGGGACAGGGGGAAGGGACAGCTGCCATGGCGACGGATGCGAATCACGAGCGACCCGCGGGGAGCCCGGCGGCGGGTGTGGTGCACCGGCTGCACGAGCGGCGCGAGACCCTGGCCACCGTCGAGTCCCTGACCGGTGGGCTGCTCTCCGCCGCGATCGTCGAGATCGCCGGGGTGAGCGGCATCTACCGGGGCGGCCTGGTCACCTACGCCACCGAACTGAAGTCGCAGCTGGCCGGCGTACCGGAGGAGCTGCTGGCCGAGCGCGGGCCGGTCGACCCGGACGTGGCCGTCGCCCTCGCCGAGGGCGGGCGGCGGCGCTGCGGGGCCGACTGGGGGCTGGCCACCACCGGCGTGGCCGGGCCGGAGCCGCAGGACGGCAAGCCGGTCGGGCTGGTCTACGTCGCGGCGGCCGGGCCGACCGGGGCGGTCGTCCGCCGGCTCGACCTCGACGGCGGCCGTGACCACATCCGCGCGGCCGCGGTGATCGAGGCGTTACGGCTGCTCACCGAGCAGATCCAGGACGCCGGGGACGCCGCCGGGCCGGCCGCCGGGGACGACGGCACGCGCACCCCGGCCGGCCGGCGGTGAGCCGCGTGATCGGATTTGACCGCCGGGGTGGGATGTCGCCGGGCCGGTCAACGGGTACGGTTGCGGGAAGGCTCCGGCGCGCGACGTCGGCGTCGGCGCGGGACACCGCGCGCGGCGCGGGCGAACGCCCGGACGAGAGGTGTTCCCGTCAGGGGGAGGTGCGATGGTCCTGCTCCGCCGCGTGATCGGCGACGCACTGCGGGCGCGCCGGCAGGGTCAGCACCGCACCCTGCGCGAGGTCTCCACCGCCGCCAACGTCAGCCTCGGCTACCTGTCCGAGATCGAGCGCGGCCAGAAGGAGCCCTCCAGCGAGCTGCTGGCCGCGATCTGCGACGCGCTCGGCGCCCGCCTGTCCGAGCTGCTGCGTGAGGTGAGCGACACCGTCGCCCTCGCCGAGCAGATGCCGGGCGTGCTCGTGCCGGTGCAGGACGAGCCGGCGTCCGTGCCGGCCGCCGCCCCGGTGCGCAAGGCCACCAACCGGGGTGTCCGGCAGGTCACCTCGGACGGCAAGGTCGCCGTGCAGGTCCGCCAGGACTCGCCGCTCAAGGCCACCCTGCGCAGCACCCGGGTCCGTCCCTCGGACCGGGACGTGGTCTGCGCCGCCTGACGGCTGTTCGCGTCGCGTGGCCGGGTCCGTCCCCGCCGCGTAGGGTTGATCGTGGGCCGCGTGGCGCTCTCCCGCGGTACGGATGCCCCGCTGGCACCCGGCTGCGACGATGGGGACACGCCGCGCGGCCGGCGGGTCGGCCCCGTCCGGCACCGGCCGAGGCGCAGCGACGCTACTGAGGGGATACCGCGGAGATGGCGAACCCGTTCGTCAAGGGCTGGCACTACCTGATGGCGCTCTTCGGGGCCAAGATCGACGAGCACGCCGATCCGAAGGTGCAGATCCAGCAGGCCGTCGAGGAGGCGCAGCGCCAGCACCAGGCGCTGGTCCAGCAGGCCGCCGCGGTGATCGGCAACCAGCGGCAGCTGGAGATGAAGCTCTCCCGGCAGATGTCCGAGGTCGAGCGCCTCCAGGCCAACGCCCGCCAGGCGCTCGTCCTCGCCGACCAGGCCCGGGCCCGGGGGGACGAGGCCGAGGCCGGCCGCTACGAGCAGTCCGCCCAGGTGCTCGCCACCCAGCTGGTCTCCGCCGAGCAGGCCACCGAGGACCTGAAGACCCTGCACGACCAGGCGCTCGGCGCCGCCGCCCAGGCCCGGCGCGCGGTGGAGAACAACTCGATGATCCTCCAGCAGAAGCTGGCCGAGCGCACCAAGCTGCTCAGCCAGCTGGAGCAGGCCAAGATGCAGGAGAGCGTGGCCCGCTCGCTGGAGTCGATGTCGGCGATCACCGCCGGCGGCAACGTGCCCACCCTGGACGAGGTGCGCGACCGCATCGAGCGGCGCTACGCCACCGCGATGGGCCGGGCCGAACTGGCCGGCAACTCCGTCGAGGGACGGATGCTGGAGATCCAGAAGTCGACGCTGGACGCCGCCGGCTCCTCCCGGCTGGAGCAGATCCGCTCCAGCATGGCCGGCGAGCAGCTCTCCGGCCAGCAGGACCGTCCGGGCGTGCAGCAGCAGGCGAAGCCGGCCGAGCCGGTGGCCGACCCGGCCGCCGCCGCCCGGCTCGACGAGATCCGGGCCAGCATGGGCCGCGAACGCGGCACGGGTGACACCAGCGCCGCCGGCTGAGCGGCGGCTCACGAGGAGGTAGCGGTGGCGGACGAGCGAGCGCGACACTTCCGTCGGCTGCGCCGGCTGCGGCGCTCCGCCCGACGGTGGAGCGTCCTGGCCGGTGGGCTCGGTGGCGCGGCCGCCGTGCTGACCCCGTACGCCGGGATCGGGCTGCCCGACGCGGCCTGGGCCGCCGGCGCGGGCGGCGCGGTGGCGCTGGCCGCCTGGCGCTGGGTCGACCTGCGGGCCCTCGCGGCCCGTCCCGTCCCACCCGCCCTCGACCCGGCCGAGGCCGCCGCCCGGTCCCGGGCCCGGCTCGTCGCCGCCGTCGAGCGGCTCCCCGTCGGTCCCGGCGTGCTCGCCGAGGCCCGGCGGCTGCGCTCCCGGCTCGCGCTGCGCGGCACCGCCGCCGCGGCGCCGTGGGCCCGGCTGGACCGGGCCGCGCTGACCCTCGCCGGCATGACGCCCCGGCTCACCGGGCTGGCCGAGCCGGCCGTCCTGGAGGCCGCCGCGGCCGACCGCTCCCTGCGGGACCTCGCCGGGCGGGTGGCGAGCGTCGACCGCGCCCTGCGGGTCGCCCCGCCGGAGGCCCGGCCCCGGCTGGTCGAGGCGCGGCGGGACCTGGTCGGCCAGTTGGAGAGCGGGGTGGCCGCGTACGAGGCGCTGGTGGCGGCGGCGGCCGGGTACGTCGCCGAGGACGCCCGCCCGAGCACCGAGCACCCGGCCGCCTCCCGGCTGACCGAGGCGACCGACCTGCTGCACGGGGTGGCCTCGGCCTTGGCCGAGCTGCGCGCCGCCGGCGACCCGATGCGCGCCCCCACCCGCTGAGGGCTCACGGCGGGGTGGTCACCGACACCGGTCCGGTCCAGGGCGAGCCGCCCACCACGTTGAACGACCGGATCCGGTAGTGGTACCTCACGCCCCGGGCCAGCCCGGTGTTGGTGAAGCCCCGGCCGGTGACGGTGAAGGTGGCGACCTGCCGGGTGAAGGCCGGGTCGACGGCCCGCTGCACGGTGAAGCCCGCCCCCGGCCCGTTCGGGGTGCTCGACGCCCAGCTCAGCACCACCGTGGCGGTGTCCGGTGCCGGGACGGTCACGGTGGCGGCCACCCGGGTCGGGGTGCCGGGCACGGGTGGGGTGGTCACCGTCGCCACCGTCGACCACGGTGACGCCGCGCCCAGGTACGTCGTGCGCACCCGGTAGTAGTACGTGGTGTCCGGGGCGACCGCCGCGTCGAGGTGGTTCTCCGCCACCCCGATCGCGGTGGTGCCCGGGCCGCTGGTGAAGGTCGGGTTGGTGGCCCGCTGCACGTCGATCCCGGTGGCGAAGGAGCGGTTGGTCCAGCGCAGCGCGATCCGCAGCGGCGCGGCCGGCGGCACCGCCGCGGACACCCCGCTCGGCGCGGCCAGCCCCACCGACGCGGGGACGCTGTTCGACCAGGCCGAGCAGCTCGCCGCGTTCTCGGCGCGGATCCGGTAGTGGTACGTGACGCCGGGGGTGACCGTGGCGTCGGTGTACCGGGTGGCGGTGGCGGCCACGGTCAACGTGGTGAGCCCCTGGGTGAAGGCCGCGTCGGTGGCGCGTTGCAGCAGGTGGCTGGTCGCCGGCGGGCGGCTGCCGTTGCCGGTCCAGGCCAGCGCGATCGCCGGTAGCGCGGTCGCCGAGCCGGGCGCCGGGGTGGCGGTCAACCCGGTCGGTGCCTTGGGGGAGACCCGCAGCACCAGCGGCCGGCTCATGCCCAGGTCGCGCAGGCCGGCGGCGGCGCTGGACCAGCGGTACTCCCAGCCCAGGTTGACCAGTTGGTTCACCACCGTGGCGGGGCGCCCGTCCAGCGGGCTGACCGGGGTGGAGCCGACCCGCGTGCCGGCCGGCCGGGTGGGGTCGAGGAGCCGGAGGCTGTCGCCGATCTTGAACGGCAGCGGGGGCACCACCGGCCGCAGCGCCACCACCACGTCCTCGCCCGGGTTCACCCGGACGGTCTCCTTCCAGCCCATCTCGCCGGGGCCGGGACGGCGCACCGTGCCGTCCCGGCCGACCCGGTTGACCACCTGCACGTCGCAGCCGCCGACGTGCACGGCGTGGGTCTGCCGGCCGGTGCCGCTGATCCGCCACAGCTGGGTGCCGTCGGTCGTCGGGCCGGACGCGACGGCCGGGTCGGCGGCGACGACCACCTCGGTCGCCGGGTCGGCGGGGCCGAGCGGCAGCGCGGTCGCGCCGAGCGGGCCGGCGTACGGGTGGACGACACCGAGCCGGCCGGCCTGTCGTCCGTGCCCCGGCTCGAAGACGGGCCCGACGGTCTTCACCTCGATCGGCAGGGTCACCGGGGTGGTCGCCCCGGCCGGGGTGAAGCTCACCGTGGTGGCGTGCGCCGACACCACCGTGCGCCGGGCGGTCCGGGTGCCGAAGGCGGCGTCGTACTCGGGCTGCGGCACGATCGGCGGCCGCTGGCCGGCCGCGTACGCCCCGGGCAGGCGGGCGGTGAGCCGGTCCAGGTCGTACCGGGCGGCCGGGGCGCCGGTGACCCGGAACTGGAGCAGGGTGCGGGTGTTCGGGCCGTACCCGGGCCGGGTGCCGGGAGGCCCGCCCTCCGCCGTCCGGTCCGGGGCGTCGGTGTGCTGGTCGTAGCGGGCGTCGAAGCAGGGCAGCGGGGCCGGGGCGTCGTTGTAGAGGATCAGGGTGGTGCCGGGCGCGACGGTGGAGAAGTCGACCACCACGTCGGCCCGTTCGCCGGGGGCCAGCAGCAGCGCGTGGGTGTCCACGTTGAGCACGGTCGGGTCGCGCCGGTCGTACCGGTAGCCGATCGGGCGGTTCGGCACCACCACCGGCGCGGGCAGCAGCCCGCACTCGTTGCCGATCTGCACCATGCGGGGTCCGCCGGCCCGGGGGTCGGGCACCCCGCCGTCGCGGCCGTCGACGGGCCAGTCCGCCGGCCGTCCGGGGGCGCGCACCGCCTCCACCATCGGCACCTCGCCGGCCCCCGCGTCGGCCAGCGAGCCGTCGGGTCGCCACATCGGCGCGTCCGAGCGGGCCCGGTAGAGGGCGAGGTTGAGGCTGCGGTCGGCGCAGGCGTTGAGGATCCGGAACCGGTACGCCTTCGGCGCCACCGTCAGGTACGGGTAGGCGACGCCGTTGACCAGCGGGGTGTCCCCGTACGCCTCGCCGACCGCGCTCGGGTGCGGCACCCCGGGCGCCTGCGGCGGCTCCTCCGGCGCGGCGACCGGATCGTGGTGCGGGTTGGGCACGGTGCCCGTCGCGACCCCGTCGCCACCGTCGCCCGTCCACGGGCCGTAGTCCCAGCGGCCGGTCGGGTTGCGCCCCGACTCCCGGTACGGGTCCTGCCGGGGCTGGTAGACGTGCGGGTGCCACAGGTCGCCCCGGGCGCCCCACCGGTCCCGGTCCCAGGTCGGGTCCTGGGCGGCGAGCTGGGCGTCGTCGGGGACGAAGGTCTTGTCCTGGATCACCAGTGGGAGCTGGTCGGCGGGGAGCACCCCGTCGGCCACCAGCCGGTCCTCGGCCGGGTCGCTGAGCAGGTAGAGCGCGAGCTGCCCGGAGTAGACGGTCAGCCGGGACAGGCCGAGGGTGTTGTCGTGCAGCCACATCAGCCGGCCGCTCTGCTCGTTCGGGAAGTGCAGTGTGGTGGCCCCGGCCCCGGGGTGCGGCATGTCCGGCACGTGGACCAGCCCCGGCCCGGTCGGGTACGGGGTGATCTCGGCCGCCGGGGTCACCCACTGCCACGGGTTCCCGGCGCTGATCCAACCGGTCTGCGCCCCGGCCAGGTGCGGCACGGCCCGGTTCTGCGGGTACGGGGCCGGGCCGTCGAGCGGCCCGGTGCCGGCCCCGTCGAGGCTGGGGTCGACGGGCAGGAAGAGGTCGCCGGCCCGGCCGGTGGGGAGCTGGTTGATGAACTTGATCCGTACCGGCCGGCCCCGCCGCGCGAGGATCATCGGGCCCAGGTGGTACGGCCGCTCCGGCGGGGCGACGGTGTTGTGCCCGTCCGGGTCGGTGCCGAGGTTGAGCTGGCGGTAGCCGCGCAGCCGGGTGGTGGGCAGGTCACGGTGCAGCCGTTGGCGGTACTCGCGCAGCCCGATCTCGTAGTAGTCGCAGCCCGGGTAGGTGATGGTGTCCGGGGTGGCGACGGGCAGGTGCGCGCCCAGCCCGTTGCGGCCGGCCACGCCGGGCAGCGGCAGCGCGTCGACGAACTTGCGGATGCCGGTGCCCGGCACCACCCGCCCGTCGGCGTCGAGCACCGGCAGCGGGCTGTACGCGAAGTTCGGCACCGTGCCGAAGCGGCGGGGTACGGCGGCGGGGTCCAGGCTGGCCGGGGCGTCCTGCTGCGCGGCGGCGCGGGCGGCGGGCACGGTCGGTGTGTGCGGCGCGACGGTCCGGACGGCGCGGCCGGCCCAGCCCGGCCGGAACATGCGGAACAGGGCCATGGCTCTCCCCCGGGATCGGGGCGGGCACGTCCGCCACCCCGGCGTGGTGGCCGTGTCCGCCGCTGACGGTCGGTGAGCGGTCCACCGCAGCATGCGACGCCGGGGGCAGGGGAGGGAAGTACCTGTTCGTCCGTGTCTCGGCGGTAACTTGCCGATTCGTGGAAGTTCCACGGTCCGGTGGGGTCAGGGTCGGCCGGGCTGGCAGCGGGGGCACCAGTAGGTGACCCGTTCGCCCAGCTCCTCCTTGCGGATGGCGGTGCCGCAGCGCCGGCAGGGCTGCGCCCGACGGCCGTACACGTAACTGGTCGATCCCCGGTGCAGCGAGCCGGTGGTGCTCTGCGTCCAGCGGCCCCGGTTGGCGGCGAGCAGCTTCTGCGCCAGGGTCACCGTGCCGGCCAGGTCGGGCACCGCGCCGACCGGCGTCCACGGGGACAGTCCCCGCAGGAAGAGCACCTCGCACTTGTAGAGGTTGCCCACCCCGGCCAGGTTGCGCTGGTCCAGCAGGGCCTCGCCGATGGTGGCGTCCGGGTGCGCGGCGAGCCGGCGGACCGCCTCGGCCGGGTCCCAGTCGTCGCCGAGCAGGTCCGGGCCGAGGTACCCGACCAGCGTCTCCTCCTGCGCCGTGGGCAGCAGGGCCAGCTCGTGCAGGTGGTAGCCGACGGCGACCGCGTCGGCGGCGCGCAGCACCACCCGGATCAGGTGCGCGGGCCGGGCGGTCCACCGCTCGCCCGGGGCGTACGCCCGCCAGACGCCGTCCATCCGCAGGTGCGAGTGCAGCGTCCAGTGCGGGTCCCCGGCATGGTCCGCCGGCGCGGCGAGCCGCAGCAGCAGGTGCTTGCCCCGGCTGGCGGACTCGCGGACCGTCCACCCGGTCAGGTCGGTGGCGGCGAGCTGCGGCACCCGGAAGTCGCTGCCGGTGAGCCGGGCCCCGGCCAGCGCGCGGTGCAGGACGCGGGCGGTGTTCCAGACGGTGTCGCCTTCGGGCACCCCGCCATTCTCCCTCGGCCGAGCGGAATTCGCATGTGTCGCTATTTGTACCTCTATTCCCTCGGAAGGGGCGACGAACGCACTATCAGTGGGTTCTGAGGAGAATGACATGACCCGTACCCGTCGTACCCGATCGGTGGTCCTCGCCGGCTTCCTGGGCGCCGCCCTCGTCGTCAGCCTCGTCCCCGCCGCCGCGCCCGCCGCGCCGCGCGCCGTTCCCGCCGCCCGGCCCGCGACCACCACGGCGGCCCCGGCCGCCGAACGGTGGTCCGTCGACCTCGCCGTCACCGGCGGCGACGACGTCAACGTCCGCTGGCGTGACGGCCGGCTCCGGCTCGCCGACAGCCGGCCCGCCGGCCGCCACCGCGCCGCCGCGGGTGGTCCGGTCGCCGAGGGGACGCTGCTCACCCCGGCGCGCACCCTCGACCGTCCGGCGACCCGGGTCCGGGCCGCGCTCACCGCCCAGGTCGCCCGGGGCGGCACGGCGCAGGTCCAGGTGCGCGGCTGGCGGGCCACCGGCTGGACCGAGTGGCGCGACGCCGCCGCCGGCGCGTTCTTCGACCGGCCGGTCACCCGGGTCCAGGCCCGCGTGCTGCTCACCGCCCGCGACGCGCGGGCCACCACCGTGGTACGCGCCCTCGCGCTCACCGCCGACCGCGCCGGGACCCGGATCGCGCCGCTGGCGACCGTGCCGCTCAGCTACCGGGTCTACGCCACCCGGATCGGCCTGGTCGGCGAGCAGACCGCCAACGGCCACATCGTCCAGCCCCGGGACCACTTCGTGGCACTGCCCAGCCGGCGCGGGCTCGCCCCGCTCAACACCGGCGACTACTCCGTCCGGGTCTGCACCACCGGCGGCGCCCGCTGCGAGTACGCCCCGGTGTGGGACGTCGGGCCGTGGAACACCCGCGACGACTACTGGAACCCCAGCTCGGTACGGGAGAACTGGAAGGACCTGCCGCAGGGGCGCCCCGAGGCCCAGGCCGCCCACCAGTACGGCTACCACGGCGGGCGGGACCAGTTCGGCCGGGTGGTGCTCAACCCGGCCGGTGTGGACCTGGCCGACGGCACGTTCTGGGACGGGTTGCGGCTGACCGACAACGCCTGGGTCGACGTGACGTACCTGTGGACGGCCGGTGGGCTGCGCGGCATGGTCGGGTCCGGCCCGCTCAACGTCCGCGCCGGCGCCGGCACCGGCTACGCCGTGCGCGGGCTCGCCGCCACGTACGCGCACGTGCCGATCCAGTGCTACGTGATCGGGCAGACCGTCAGCGGGCCGTACCGGACCACCAACCGGTGGAACCGGCTCGCCGCCGGCCAGTACGTCAGCCACGCCTACATCTCCGCCGTCTACGGCGGCACCGTCCCACCCTGCTGACCCCACCCGGTCCCGCCCGCCCCGCCGCCCGCCCGCTGTCGATCACGACGTCGACGGCGATGTGGATCTCCATCGCTGCCGCCGGCCTCACGATCGACGGGCGGGGGGTGGGCGGGGCCGGGCCCGGTGCGGGGTGGGGTCAGGGACGCTCGTCCGGGTGGGGCGGGCGGACCATGTCCTGGTAGCGGGGGTGGCTGGCGCCGTACACGGCGAAGTTCAGCCGGGCGTGGGTGAGGCTGAGGTCGCCGTTCGGGCCGCCGCGCACCTCGTCGGCGTCGGCGTCACCCTGGCCGTCGTCGGTCCAGAAGCAGACCGGGCAGGTGCCGCCACCGGTCCGGGACGCGCAGCACGGACAGGCGACGGGAACCCAGAGCTCACCCACCGGAGCAGCATTCCACATCGGATCATGTGGCGGCAGGGGCCGCGGCGACCGTCCACGTACCGGTCGTGGTCACCCGGGCGGTGCGCTCAGCCGTCCGCGCCGGTCACCCGGACGAGGTCGCCCGGGGCGACGCCGAGCAGGTCCGCCGCGCGCCCGCCGTTCACCGCCACCGCCAGCAGGCCGGCGGAGTCCACCAGCACCACCAGCGCGCCGTCGGGCGCGTCACCGAAGGTGCGCCCCCGCAGCGCGGGGTGGCCCGCGACGCGCGGCCGGGCGGGCAACGCGTCGTGCAGGTCGGCCCCGGCGGCGAGCTGGACGTTGCCGAAGTGGTCGACGGTGAGCACCTCGGCCACGAACCCGCCGGGCTCGGTGCGGACGACCGGCTCCGGCAGGCGTACCAGGGTCGCCGGGTCGACGGCCGGGCCCGCCTCGGCCGGCGACGCGCCCAGGGCGAGCCGGGCGGCCACCGGCGCGAAGACGTCCCGGCCGTGGAAGGTGCGCGACACCTGCGGGGCCAGCCAGGCCGGATTGGCCAGCTCCACCGACGCGGTCACCCCGCCCAGCGCCGTGGCGGCCGGCAGCAGCAGGCCGTTGTCCGGCCCGACCAGCATCCCGCCCGGGGTGACCAGGGCGACGCCGCGCCGTGCCGTGCCGACACCGGGGTCGACCACGCCGACGTGCACCCCGTACGGCAGGGACGGCACGGTCTGGGCGAGCACCGCCGCGCCCCGACGGACGTCGGCCGGCGGCACCAGATGGGTCACGTCGATCACCCGTACCGCCGGGGCCAGTCGGGCGATCACCCCGTGACAGGCGGCCACGAAACCGTCGGCGAGACCGTAGTCGGTGGTCAGCGAGATCCAGGCGGTCGGGGTCATGCCCCGAGGCTAGCCGGGGCACCCGTCGCGCCTTCCGGTGAACGCCGTCGGCCCGACCGGACGGTGACGGGCCGCCCCGCCGGTGCGGCAGACTGCCGGGGTGACGAAACGTGCTCGTGTCCTGCCGATCGCCGCGACGCTCCTCATCGCCCTCGGGCTCTCCGCCTGCAGCGACGACCCCGAACCCGGTGACCCGTCGTGGGCCGACGGCTCCCCGAGGCCCGCCTCCGCCGAGGCCGCCCCGCCGGAGGCGCCGCAGGAGGCCCCGCCGAGCGGCACGCCGCCCCGGACCCCGTCGGAGAGCCCCTCGACCCCGCCCTTCACCATGCCGACCAAGGCATCCGGCGCCCCCGGCGCCCGCAAGGTGGTCGACGCCTTCTCCGCCGCCGGACTGAAGGTGGCCAACGCGCGCAACCGGACGGTCGACTGTGGACCGGACGGCGCCGGCATCGGCTGTGCGGAGCTGCTGGTCACCGACGCCGTCAAGGTGTACGTCTTCCCCACCGAGGCCAACGCCATCAACCAGACCGACGTCTGGGGCGCCGACGCGTACCGCAAGGGCGCGGTGGTGCTCAGCTACCTCGGCACGAAGACGGCCGAGGCGGAGCGCAAGCGCTACAACGACGTCCTCGCCCGGCTCGGCTGAGCGTCGCCGTCCCGCGCCGGTCCGCCGCCCGACGGCTTCCTCGCCGGCGTCTGCGCGCCCGTCGCGCCATGCCCGGCGGGTCAGCCGCGCAGCCGCAGTCCACGCGGGGTGGCCCGGAAGCCGGCGGCGGTGAGCGCGTCACGCAGCGGCGACGCCTGCACCGCCTCGCCGTCGGCGCGTTCCACCGACATCGCCCCGAGCGCCCCGGAGTGCACCGCGTCGGCCAGCGCCTTGCCGGCGGCGGCGAGCGTGTCGGTGTCGTCGGTGAAGGAGAGGATGGTCCGCCCGCCCCGCTCCACGTAGAGCACCAGGTCGCCGCCGACCAGCACCACCAGCGCGCCGGCCTTGCGTCCGGCCCGGTGCCCGGTCGCCGGCGCGGCCCCGTCGCCGGAGTCGACCACCCGCTCCGGCCAGGGCAGCGCCGCCCCGTACGGGTTGGCCGGGTCGGTCGCGGCGAGCACCAGGGTCGGGCCGCCCCGCCCCCGTGCCCCGTCGGCGGGGTCGGCGAGCGCGCGGATCCGGTCCACCGCCCCGGGCACCGCGAACTGGGCCGCGCCCAGCCCTTCGACGAAGTAGCCGCGCCGGGCCGCGCCCCGCTCCTCCAGCGCGGAGAGCACCGGGTAGACCGCGGCGAACCCGCCGGTCACCTGCTCCGCCAGTACCGCGCCCCGGGTCACCACCCCGTGCCGTTCCAGCAGCAGGTCGGCCAGGGCGGCGGCCCGGCGGGTCGGGTCGAGGTCCCGGTCGGGCAGCCGGGACCACCGGCCGGCGACGGTGGGCGGGCCGGTGCGGCTGGGCAGCGCGACCCGGCCGGGACGGCGGTACCGGGTGCGCGGGGCGGCCGGCCGGGACCGGTGCGACCCGCCCGCGCCGAGCACCGCCCGCAGCGGGGCGAGCGTGTCGTTGGTGAGGTGACCGGCCCAGACCAGATCCCACACGACGGCGGTCAGCGCGGCGTCGTCGGTGGCGCCCACCCGGTCGGAGAGCGCGCGGAAGAACAGCGCCTGCCCGTCGGCGAGCGCGTCGAGCACCGCCTGGTGCAGCGGGGTGAGGCTCACCGCCTCGTCCGGCGGGGGCAGCAGCAGCGGCGCGGCGTCCGCGTACGCCAGGGTGACCCAGCCGTCCCCGCCGGAGATCGCCCCGGCGCCGGCCCAGAGCACCTCGCCGCTGGCGCACAGCTCGTCGAGCTGGGCGGGGGAGTAGTCGGCGACCCGGGCGGGCAGGACGAGGCGTTCCAGCGCGGACGCCGGCACCGCCACCCCCTGCACCTGCTCGACGGCGGCGGCGAGCGCCTCCACGCCCCGGGCCGACGAGCCGACCTGCTGCCAGCGGGGCAGGAACGCCGCCAGGGCCCGGGGCGGGACCGGCTCGATCTCCCGGCGCAGCGCGGCCAGGCTGCGCCGGCGCAGCAGCCGCAGCACCTCGGCGTCGCACCACTGGGTGCCGACGGTGTCCGGGGCGAACTCGCCGGAGACGACCCGCCCGGTGGCGGCGAGCCGGCGCAGCGCCTGCTCCACCACGAAGACGCCGAGGCCGAAGCGGGCGGCGCAGGTCGTCGCGGCGAACGGGCCGTGGGTGCGGGCGTACCGGGCGACCAGGTCGCCGAGCGGGTCGGCCACCGGCGCCAGGTACGCCTCGGCGACCCCGACCGGCAGCGCCACGCCGAGCGCGTCGCGCAGCCGGGCGGCGTCCTCGACGCCGACCCAGCGCTCCTCGCCGGCGATGCGGACCCGCAGCACCCGCCGGGCCGCCGCCAGCTCGGTCAGCCAGCCGACCGGCACCCCCCGCTCGGCCAGCTCCGCCTCGGAGAGGTCGCCGACCACCCGGAGCAGCTCGACCACGTCCTCGGCGTCACGGGGGCGGCGCTGCTCGGTGCGCCAGCGCAACTGCCGTTCGGTCTCGGTGAGCACCACCGGGTCGAGCAGCTCGCGCAGGTCCACCCGGCCGAGCAGCTCGCCGAGCAGGGCCGAGTCCAGCGCCAGGGCGGCGGCCCGCCGCTCCGCCAGCGGGGCGTCGCCCTCGTAGAGGAACGCGCCGACGTACCCGAAGAGCAGCGAGCGGGCGAACGGTGAGGGCCGGTCGGTCTCCACCTCGACCAGGCGCACCTTGCGGGCGGCGAGGTCACGCATCAGGCCGGCCAGGGCCGGCTGGTCGAAGACGTCCTGCAGGCACTCCCGGGCGGCCTCCAGGGTGACCGGGAAGTCGGCGTACTCGCGGGCGACGTCGAGCAGTTGGGCGGCGCGCTGGCGCTGCTGCCACAGCGGCTGGCGGCGACGCGGATCGCGGCGGGGCAGCAGCAGCGACCGGGCCGCGCACTCGCGGAACCGGGACGCGAACAGCGCGGAGGTGCCGACCGACTCCTCCACGAGCTGGGCGATCTCGTCCGGCTCGAAGACCACCACGTCCGCGCCGGGCGGGGTGTCGGCGGTGTCGGGCAGCCGGACCACGATCCCGTCGTCGGCGGGCATCACCTGGGCGTCCACCCCGTACCGTTCGGCGAGCCGGCGGCCGATGGCCAGCGCCCACGGCCCGTTGACCCGGGCGCCGAGGACGCTGTGCACAGCGAGCCGCCAGTCGCCCAGCTCGTCACGGAACCGTTCCACCACCACGGTCCGGTCGTCGGGCAGGGACCGGGTGGCGGCCCGCTGCTCCCGCAGGTACGCCATCAGGTTGCCGGCCGCCCAGTCGTCCAGCCCGCCGGCGCGCAGCGCGGCGACCGCCTCGTCGTCGCCCTGGCGCAGCAGGGCGCGGACCCGGGCGCCGATGGCCCGGCCCAGCTCGACCGGGCGGCCGAGCTGGTCGCCCTTCCAGAACGGCATCCGGGCGGCCTGGCCGGGGGCGGGGGAGACCAGCACCCGGTCGGGGGTGATCTCCTCGATCCGCCAGGAGGAGGAGCCGAGCAGGAACACGTCGCCGACGCGGGACTCGTAGACCATCTCCTCGTCCAGCTCGCCGACCCGGGCGGCGCGCTGCGCGCCGGCCAGGAAGACCCCGAAGAGCCCCCGGTCCGGGATGGTGCCGCCGCTGGTGACGGCGAGGCGCTGGGCGCCGGGCCGGCCGGTGAGCACGTCGGTGGCGCGGTCCCAGACCAGCCGGGGCCGCAGTTCGGCGAAGGCGGTCGACGGGTAGCGCCCGGAGAGCATGTCGAGCACGGCGTGCAGCGCCGAGTCGGGCAGCTCGGCGAAGGGCGCCGCCCGGCGGACCAGCACCGCGAGGTCACCGACGCGCCACGGCTCCAGGGCCACCATCGCCACGACCTGCTGCGCCAGCACGTCGAGCGGGTTGCGGGGGTAGTGCAGCTCCTCGATGGCGCCGGTGGCCATCCGCTCGGCGACGACCGTGCAGGAGAGCAGGTCGCCCCGATGCTTGGGGAAGACCACGCCCCGCGACACCGCGCCGACCTGGTGCCCGGCCCGGCCGACGCGTTGCAGGCCGGCGGCGACGCTGGGCGGCGCCTCGATCTGCACCACCAGGTCGACCGCGCCCATGTCGATGCCGAGCTCCAGGCTGGAGGTGGCCACCACGGCGGGGAGCTGGCCGGACTTGAGCGCCTCCTCGATGTGCTTGCGCTCCTCCCGGGAGACGCTGCCGTGGTGCGCGCGGGCGATCACCGGGCTCGCGCCGGCCGCCGCGCCGGACTGCGCCATCACCGCGGCCGGCGGCCGGTCCACCCGTACCGGCCCGACCGGCCCACCCCACGCGTCCGCCCCGCGGGCCGGGCCGTCCGCCCTGTCCGCCGGGCCGTCCGCCAGGTCCCCGCCACCGTCCGCCCCGTCGGCCGGCCCGTCCGCCGGGCCGCCGTCGCCGGCCGCCGGCTCACCGTCCGGCGCCGACCCGTCGGATACGCCCACCGGCCGGCCGCCCCGGGCGGTGAGCCCGGTCGGGGGCGGGCCGCCGGGCCCGCCCACGGCGGTGGTGGCCGGCTCCTCGGCGGCCAGCTCGTTGAGGCGGGCGCAGAGCCGCTCGGCGCTGCGCCGCGAGTTGGTGAAGACGATGGTCGACCGGTGCGCCCGGATCAACGCGAAGACCCGCTCCTCGACGGCCGGCCAGATCGAGGCACGGCGCGGGCCCGGACCGCCGAGGTCGTCCTCGGGTGGCTCCTGCTCGTCGAGGCGGGTCATGTCCTCCACCGGGACCTGGACGCTCACCTCGATGGTCTTCGGGGTGGCCGGCTGCACCACGTCGACCGGGCGGGCCCCGCCGAGGAACCGGGCGCAGGCGTCGATCGGCCGGACCGTGGCGGAGAGCCCGATCCGCTGGGCGGGCCGCTCCAGCAGCTCGTCGAGGCGTTCCAGGGAGAGCGCCAGGTGGGCGCCGCGTTTGGTGCCGGCGACCGCGTGCACCTCGTCGACGATCACCGTCTCGACGCCGCGCAGGGAGTCCCGGGCGGCGGAGGTGAGCAGCAGGAACAGCGATTCCGGCGTGGTGATGAGGATGTCCGGCGGGGTCCGGGCGAAGGCACGGCGCTCGTCGGCGGGGGTGTCGCCGGTGCGCATGCCGACGGTGATCTCCGGCGGTGCGACGCCCAGCCGGCCGGCGGCCTGCCGGATCCCGGCCAGCGGGGCGCGCAGGTTGCGCTCGACGTCCACGGCGAGCGCCTTGAGCGGGCTGACGTAGAGCACCCGGCAGCGCTGCCGCGCCTCGGCCGGGGGCGGTTCCTTGGCCAGCCGGTCCATTGACCAGAGGAAGGCGGCGAGGGTCTTGCCGGAGCCGGTCGGGGCGACGACCAGCGCGTTGCGCCCGGCGGCCACCGAACGCCAGGCGCCGGCCTGGGCGGCGGTGGGCGCGGCGAAGGCGGCGCGGAACCACTCCCGGGTCGCCGGCCCGAAGTCGGCCAGCACCGCGTGCTGCGCGCCGTCCACCTGCTCCGTCACGACTCCATCCTGCCCCGCCGGTGTGACATCCACTCCGGCCCGGACGCTGTTCTGTCCGGCTGCGGCTCTTACGTCGCGGATCAGGCGCTTGAGGTGTTAAGTCTTACTTAACTGCTTGCTTGTGGCCCGCAACATAAAGTAACTTCACCCGCAACGCAGCGTCGGGTGGAGGGGGCCGGATGACCGTCGAGGAGCACGGCTTCGCGCCCGGCACCGACGTGCTCATCCGCAAGGTCGACAGTCATCTCGCCGCGGTCCGGGGCAGCCTGCGCGGCCCCGAGTGGGAACTCGCCGAACGCCTCGCCGCCTCGCTGCGCGAGCTGGTCGTCTCCACCGCCCAGGCCAGCGCCGCCGACCGGGCCCAGGTGCGCGCCGCCGTGCACTACTTCGTGCTGCGCCGGGAGAGCCGGGGCAACCTGCTCTCGGTGCGCTCCCTCGCCGCCGCCCAGCGGGTGGTCAACAAGGTGGCCCGGCAGCTCGACCGGCCGGATCTGCTGGTCGAGGTCCGACGCGAGCGTGAGCCCGCCGTCCCGGCCGGCGACATCGCCCTGCGCTGACGCCCCGAGCCCCGCCGGCCGGCCCCCCCGCCGAGCGACCGACCACCTCGTCGGGCCGGGCGATTTCCGGCAAAACCGCCCGTGGGGCGGCGATCTGGCGTGTGATCGGTGCTGGCCGGGACAAACCGACCCGGCGCGCGCCGCCAGCCCGACCGGGGAGGACGCGTGCTCGTACTGCTGCTCCTCCACCTGGTGGCGGCGCTCGCCGCGCCGCTGCTCGTCCGCCGGTGGGGACCGCGTGCCTGCTACCCGCTGGCGCTCGCCCCGGCCGCCGCCGTCGGCTGGGCGCTGGCCCGTACGCCCACCGTGCACGACGGCGGCGCGGTCGTCGAGACGTACGCCTGGATCAGCCAGCTCCACCTCGACGTGGCCCTGCGGATGACGACCCTGTCCTGGCTGATGACCCTGCTGGTCGGCGGCGTCGGCGCCCTGGTGCTGGTCTACTGCGGCCGGTACTTCGCGCGCGACGCGGTCGGGCTGACCCGCTTCGTCGCGGTGCTGGTCGCCTTCGCCGGGGCGATGCTCGGCCTGGTCCTTGCCGACGACCTGCTGCTGCTCTACGTCTTCTGGGAGCTGACCACGGTCTTCTCCTACCTGTTGATCGGGCACAGCACCGAGCGGCGGTCCAGCCGGTGGGCCGCCGCCCAGGCGCTGACCGTCACCACTCTCGGCGGGCTGGCCATGCTCGTCGGGTTCCTCATCCTCGGGGACCACGCCGGCAGCTACCGCTGGTCGGTGATCGCCGGGGCGCCGCTGCCCGGCGGCGCCGCCCTCGGCGTCGCGGTGGCGCTGATCCTCACCGGGGCGCTGGCCAAGTCGGCGATCGTGCCGTTCAACGCCTGGCTGCCGGTGGCGATGGCCGCGCCCACCCCGGTCAGCGCGTACCTGCACGCGGCCGCCATGGTCAAGGCCGGCGTCTACCTGATCGGGCTGCTCGCCCCGGTGCTCGCCGACGCCGGCCCGTGGCGGCCGGTGGTGCTCACCCTCGGCGTGGTCACCATGATCGCCGGCGGCTGGGCCGCGCTGCGCCAGTGCGACCTGAAGCTGCTGCTGGCGTACGGCACGGTCAGCCAGCTCGGTCTGCTGGCGGTGGTGCTCGGCGCCGGCACCGCCGACGCCGCGCTCGCCGGGGTCGCGATGCTGCTGGCGCACGCCCTGTTCAAGGCGGCGCTCTTCCTCGTCGTCGGCATCATCGACCACGACGTCGGCACCCGTGACCTGCGGGAACTCAGCGGACTCGGCCGGCGCGCGCCGGTGCTCGCCGGGGTCGCCACGCTGGCCGCGGCGTCCATGGCCGGGGTCCCGCCGCTGCTCGGCTTCGTCGCCAAGGAGGCGGTCCTCGCCGCGCTCACCGAGCGGCCGCTGCTGCTCGCCGGGCTGGTGGCGGGGACCGCGCTCACCGTCGCGTACAGCGTCCGGTTCCTCTGGGGCGCCTTCGGCACCCGGCCGGGCGCCCCGCCCACCGAGGCGGCCCCGGTGCCGGTGGCGATGCTGGCGCCGCCGGCGCTGCTCGCCCTCGCCGGGCTGGTCGCCGGGCCCGCCGCCACCGGGCTGGACGGGCTGCTGCGCCCGTACGCCGGACTCTTCGGCGAGCCGCACGAGAAGCTGGCCCTCTGGCACGGCCTCACCCCGGCGCTCGGCCTGTCGGCGCTGGCGCTGGCCGGCGGGGTGGCGCTGCACGCGGTGCGCGGCCCGCTCGCCCCGGCGCTGGCCCGGCTCCGCTCGCCGGTCGGCGGCAACCAGGGGTACGAGTGGGTCACTGACCGCTTCGACCGGCTGGCCATCGAGGTCACCGGCGCGACCCAGCGCGGTTCCCTGCCGCAGTACCTGGGTACCGTGCTGCTCGCGCTGGTGCTGGTGCCCGGCGGCACGCTGCTGGCCACCCGGCCCTGGGCGGAGCGGGTCGCCCTGTGGGACAGCCCGGTGCAGCTGATGGTGACCCTGGTGATCTCCATCGCCGCGCTGTTCGCGGTGGCCGCCCGCCGCCGGCTCACCGCGATGCTGCTGGTCGGGGTGACCGGCTACGGCACCGCCATGCTCTTCGTGCTGCACGGCGCGCCCGACCTGGCGCTGACCCAGTTCCTGGTGGAGACCGCCACCATCGCGGTCTTCGTGCTGGTGCTGCGCCGCCTGCCGGAGCGGTTCTCCGCCCGTCCGCTGCGCCGCAGCCGCTGGACCCGGCGACTGATCGGCCTCGCCGTCGGAGTGGTGCTCGCCGGGCTCGCCCTGACCGCCGCCACCGCCCGCACCGCCGAACCGATCTCCGTGGCCTTCCCCGACCTCGCGGTCCTGCAGGGGTACGGCCGCAACGTGGTCAACGTGACACTCGTCGACCTGCGGGCCTGGGACACCATGGGCGAGATCTCGGTGCTGGTGGTGGCCGCCACCGGGGTGGCCAGCCTGATCTTCGAGCGGTCCCGCACCGGGCCCCGGCCCCGCCGCCGGGAGCCGTCCGAGCCGCACCGCGACCGGCGCACGGTCTGGCTGCGCGGTGGCCCCACCCTCCACGAGTGGCATCGCTCGATCGTCTTCGAGGTGGTCACCCGGCTGGTGTTCCACACCCTCGTGCTCTTCTCGCTCTTCCTGCTCTTCTCCGGCCACAACGCCCCGGGCGGCGGCTTCTCCGGCGGTCTGGTCGCGAGCCTGGCCCTGGCCCTGCGCTACCTCGCCGGCGGCCGGTACGAGCTCGCCGAGAGCGCCCCGGTCGGGGCCGGGCCGGTGCTCGGCGCCGGACTGGCGATCTCCGTCGGCAGCGGCGTGGTGGGACTGCTCGCCACCGGCACGGTGCTGGAGAGCACCAAGGTCGACCTGCCGCTGCCCGGGCTCGGCGGGCCCTACCTGGTGACCTCGCTCTTCTTCGACGTCGGCGTCTACCTCGTCGTGGTCGGGCTGATGCTGGACATCCTGCGCAGCCTCGGCGCCGAGGTGGACCGGCACATCGAGGCGGCCGGCAGGTCCGAGCGCGGCCTGGTCGTCCGGGACGGGGAGTCGACGTGAACAGCGGCGGCACGGGGCCGACCATCGTGCTGGTGCTCGCCGTGGGCGTGCTCGCCGGCACCGGGGTGACGCTGCTGCTGGAGCGGAGCCTGACCCGGATCCTGCTCGGCGTCATCCTGCTCGGCAACGGCGTGAACCTGCTCATCCTGCTCGGCGGCCGGTCCGGCGGCGCCCCCGTGGTGGGCGCCGGCCCGCCCGGTGACTTCAGCGACCCGCTGCCCCAGGCGATGATCCTCACCGCCATCGTGATCACCTTCGGGCTGACCGCCTTCCTGGCCGCCGTGGCGTACCGCAGCTGGTACCTCAGCGGCGACGACGAGGTGCAGGACGACCTGGAGGACCGGCAGATCGTCCGGCTCGCCGAGCGCAACGAGATCGCCAGCCGCGACCTCGGCGGCGAGGGGTCGGGCGAGGACCCGGAGCAGGTCGACCCCGGGCCGGCCCACCGCCGGCTGCGCCGATCCGGGGGCGAGCAGTGACCGCCCTCGTCCCGCTGCCGGTGGTGGTGCCGCTGCTCGGGGCGGCCCTCACCCTGATCCTGGCGCCCTGGCCCCGGGCGCAGCGGACGGTCAGCGTGGTGGCGCTCGCCGCCAACCTGCTCGTCGCGTCGCTGCTGCTGGTCGAGGCGTACCGGAACGGCCCGGTGGTGGTGCAGGTGGGTGGCTGGCCGGCGCCGGTGGGGATCGTGCTCATCGCTGACCAGTTGGCCGCGCTGATGCTGGTGGTCTCCTCGGCGGTGACCCTGTGCGTGCTGCTCTACTCCATCGGGCAGGGCCGCAGCGAGACCAGCGAGTCGGCGCCGGTGAGCATCTTCCACCCGACCTACCTGGTGCTGACCGCCGGCATCACCAACGCCTTCCTCGCGGGTGACCTGTTCAACCTCTTCGTCGGCTTCGAGATGCTGCTCGCCGCGAGCTTCGTGCTGATCACGCTGGGCGGGACCGAGACCCGGATCCGCACCGGCTCGACGTACGTCGTGGTCAGCGTCCTGTCCTCGCTGATCTTCCTGGCCGCGACGGGCCTGGTGTACGCGGCCACCGGCACCCTCAACATGGCGCAGCTCGCCGCCCGGCTCGACGCGCTGCCCGACGGCGTACGGCTGGGGTTGCAACTGACGCTGCTGCTCGCCTTCGGGATCAAGGCGGCGGTCTTCCCGCTCTCCGCCTGGTTGCCGGACAGCTACCCGACCGCGCCGGCCCCGGTGACCGCCGTCTTCGCCGGCCTGCTCACCAAGGTCGGCGTGTACGCCATCATCCGCACCGAGACGCTGCTCTTCCCCGGCGGGGACGTCTCCGGGCTGCTCATGGTGGTCGCCGGGCTGACCATGGTGATCGGTGTGCTGGGCGCGGTGGCCCAGTCGGACCTGAAGCGGCTCTTCTCGTTCACCCTGGTCAGCCACATCGGTTACATGATCTTCGGGGTGGCGCTGAGCACCGCCGCCGCGCTCTCCGGCGCGATCTTCTACGTGGTGCACCACATCACCGTCCAGACCACCCTCTTCCTGGTCGCCGGTCTGGTCGAGGAGCGGGCCGGCAGCACCGACCTGCGTCGGCTCGGCGGTCTGGCGCGGATCACCCCGCTGCTGGCGGTGCTCTTCTTCGTCCCCGCGATGAACCTCGCCGGCATCCCGCCCTTCTCCGGCTTCCTCGGCAAGCTGGGCCTGCTCCAGGCCGGCGTGGCCGTCGGCGGCCCGCTGCCCTGGGTGCTGGTGGCCGCCGGCACCCTGACCAGCCTGCTCACCCTCTACGCGGCGTCGCGGGTGTGGAACATCGCCTTCTGGCGGGCGCCCCGGCTGGCCACCGCCGAACCGGTGGTGCGGCTGCCGCAGCTCATGGTCGGGGCCACCGTCGCCCTGGTGGCGCTCGGACTGGTGCTCACCCTCGCCGCCGGTCCGCTCTTCCGCGTCACCGCCGACGCCGCGGCCGACCTGCGGCTGCGCACCCCGTACGTGGAGGCCGTCCTGCCGGGCGGCGCGCGGTGACCCCGCCCCCGCCGCCCGGCCGGTTCGGCCGCTGGCGGGACCAGGCGATCGCGCTGGGCTGGCTGATCGCCGTGTGGAACCTGCTCTGGGGCGAGGTCACCTGGGCCAACCTGGTGGGCGGGACGCTGGTCGGCGCGGCGGTGCTGCTCTTCTTCCCGCTCCCGCCGGTCTCCTTCGGCGGCCGGCTGCGGCCCAGGGCGCTGCTGGTCCTGGCCGGCACGTTCGTCGTCGAACTGGTCAGCGCCAGCGTCCACGTCGCCGCGATCGCGGTCCGCCCCGGCTACCGGCCCCGGGGCGCGATCATCGGGGTACGGCTGCGGGTGCGCAGCGACCTCAACCTGGCGCTCACCGCCGAACTGCTCTCCCTGGTCCCCGGCACCCTGATCGTCGAGGTGGACCGCGACGCCGGGGTGCTCTACGTGCACGTGCTCGACGTGCGGGGGCCGCAGGACCTGACCGGCAGCCGCGACCGGGTCCTCGCCGTCGAGCAGCGTGTCGTCCGGGCGATCGGCTCCGACGCGGAGCTGCGCCAGCTCTGCACCGATCCCGCCGCCCCCTCCACCGATCCCGCCGACCGGAGGTCCGAGACATGACCGTCGTCCTCGCCGTCGTGCTGACCGTGCTGCTGTCGGTCACCGCGCTGCTGGCCCTGGCCCGGATCTACCGGGGCCCGTCCCTGCTCGACCGGGTGATCGCCGCCGACCTGCTGCTCGCCACCATGCTCGGCGCGGTGGGCGCCGAGGCGGCCGTCAACCGGCACGCCACCACACTGCCCGTGCTGGTGGTGCTCGCCATGCTCGGCTTCGTCGGCTCGGTGGCGCTGGTCCGCTTCGCCGTCCGGGAGGAGGCGTGAGCGCGGGCGCCGTCCTCGACTGGCTCGGCGCGGCGGCCCTGGTGGCGGGCGCCCTGCTCAGCCTCGCCGCCGGCATCGGGGTGCTGCGCTTCCCGGACGTGCTGGACCGGATGCACGCGGCCACCAAACCGCAGGTGCTCGGCGTGCTGCTGCTGCTGGTCGGGCTGGCGTTGCGGCTGCGTACCCCGACCGACCTGGGCATGATCCTGCTGGTGGGGATCTTCCAGCTGGCCACCGCGCCGGTCGCCGCGCAGATGATCGGCCGGGCCGCCTACCGGTCCGGCCGGGTCGACCGGGACCTGCTCGACGTCGACGAGCTGGCGGACCGGGGCAGATAGGGGACGAGCAGCGCCATTGTCCCCACCTTCAGCGGGCCTTCAGCGACCGCCGATAGAATTGCCGCATGATCGACTCCTCTGCCCAGGAGGGCAGCAGTAGCCAGCCGGGTCGTGCCCGGCATCCCTTCGGCCCGACGACCCCGGGAGCCCTGAGCGACCCGTGTTGATCGTCGTCGGTCTCGTACTCATCATCGTCCTCACCGCCGCCACCGGGTACTTCGTGGCGCAGGAGTTCGGCTACGTCGCGGTGGACCGCGGCAAGCTCAAGCAACGCGCCGACGACGGTGACCCGGCGTCCGCCCGGGCGCTGGAGGTCACCGCCCGGCTCTCCTTCATGCTCTCCGGCGCCCAGCTCGGCATCACCGTCACCGCCCTGCTCGTCGGTTACGTCGCCGAGCCGTACCTGGGCGCCGGGCTGGCCGAGCTGCTCGGCGGCGCCGGGGTCTCCACGACGGTCAGCCTGCCGCTCTCGGTCGCGCTGGCCCTGACCATCGCCACCGTGGTGCAGATGGTCCTCGGTGAGCTGGCCCCGAAGAACCTGGCCATCGCCCGCGCCGAGGGCCTGGCCCGGGCGCTGAGCCGCTCCACCCTGATCTACCTGAAGGTCGCCGGCCCGCTGATCACGCTGTTCGACCGGGCCGCGGTGCGACTGCTGCGCCGGATCGGCATCGAGCCGATCGAGGAGCTGCCCAGCGGCGCCACCCCGGAGGACCTGGAACAGATCATCGCCGAGTCCCGCGAGGAGGGGCACCTCGACGCCGAGATGTCCGACCTGCTCGACCGGGGGCTCGACTTCCGGGAGCTGACCGCCGGGGAGGCCATGGTCCCCCGGGTCCACGTGCACACCGTACGGGCCCACGAGCCGGTCAGCCGGATCGTCGAGCTGCTCGACACCGGTCACTCCCGGTTCCCGGTGCGCGGCGCCGAGGGGGTGGACGACCTGGTCGGTGTGGTCGGCATCGCCGACGTGCTGGGCGTACCCCCGGCGCGGCGGGGCAGCACCCCGGTCAGCGCGGTGGCCGTACCCCCGTTGCTGGTGCCGGAGACCCTGCCGCTGCCGACGGTGCTGGACCGGCTGCGGTCCGGACACCGGCAGCTCGCCTGCGTGGTCGACGAGTACGGCGGCTTCGCCGGCGTGATCACGCTGGAGGACCTCGCCGAGGAGCTGGTCGGCCCGATCCGCGACGAGGACGACCCGCCGGAGCGGTCGCCCGCGCGGCAGGCCGACGGCTCCTGGATCGTGCCGGCCCGCTGGCGGATCGACGAGGTGGCCGACAGCACCGGCATCGCGCTGCCCGAGGCCCCCGAGTACGACACCCTCTCCGGCCTGGTGATGCGTGAGCTGGGACGGGTGCCCGAGGTCGGTGACCGGCTGGAGATCACCCTGCCCGCCGACGGCGAGGAGCCGGCCGAACGGCCGAAGGCCCTCGTCGAGGTGCTCGCGGTGGACCGGCACGTCGCCGACTCGGTCCGGCTGCGGATGGCCGGCGGCACGGGGACGGAGGAGGCCCGATGAGCCCCACCGTCGCCCTGCTGGTCTCCGTGCTGCTGCTCGCGCTCAACGGCTTCTTCGTGGCCGCCGAGTTCGCGCTGGTGGCCGCGAAGCGCTACCGGCTGGAGCAGTCCGCCGCCGGCGGTGGCCGGGCTGCCCGCGCCGCCCTGGACGGGGTCCGCGAGCTGTCGCTGATGCTGGCCGGCGCCCAGCTCGGCATCACCCTGTGCACCCTGGGCCTCGGCGCCCTGGCCGAACCGGCGATCGAGCACCTGCTCAGCCCGCTGCTGCACGCGGTCGGGCTGCCGGACGCGGCCAGCCACGTGATCGCCCTGGTCCTCGCCCTCGGCTTGGTGACCTTCCTGCACCTGGTGGTCGGCGAGATGGCCCCGAAGTCGTGGGCGATCACCGACGCCGAGCGGTCGGCGCTGCTGCTGGCCCTGCCGTTCCGGGCCTTCGCCCGGATCGCCCGCCCGGTGCTGTCGGCGCTCAACGCGCTGGCGAACGCGATGCTGCGGCTGGTCGGCGTGCAGCAGCAGGACCAGCTCGCCCAGGTGCACGGCCCGGACGAGCTGCGCATCCTGCTGGAACAGTCCCGTGAGCACGGCATGCTCGGCGCCGAGCAGCACCAGCTGCTGACCAGCATGCTGGAGTTGCAGGGCACCACCGTCGCCGACGTGATGGAGCCCTTCGACCGGATCGTCACGGTCCGCCGGGACGACTCCGCCGAGCGCATCGAGCAGGTCAGCCGCGACAGCGGCCGGTCCCGGCTCGCCGTGCTCGACCCGTCCGGCGAGGTCTGCGGCCTGGTCCACGTACGGGAGGCGGTGCGGGCCGTCACCACCGGCCGGCCGGCGACCGCGGGTGAGCTGATGACCCGCGCGTTCACCCTGCCGGCGGCCTCGTCGGTCACCGAGGCGGTGGCCGCGATGCGGGCCGACCAGGCCCAGTTGGCGCTGGTCCGCAACGGCGGCGGCCCGACCCGGCCGATCGGGTTCGTGGCGCTGGAGGACCTGCTGGAAGAGGTCATCGGCGAGTTCGACGACGAAACCGACCCGGTGCCGCGCGGGCGGCGCATGCGCTGACCCGCCCCCGTCCCTGTCCCCGACCGGCCGCCGGATCCCCGTGATCCGGCGGCCGGTCCGTGTCCCGGGGTCGGTCGGCGTCCCGGGGTCGGGCGGCGGGTCGATCCGGTGGCGTGCCCGGCCGGAGAGCGGGAAGACGGCCCCGTGCGGTGACGACGGGGGAGCGGCGCGATGCGGTTGACCGGGGTGGCGCGGGAGTCCGGGTGGAGCGGGCTGTCGGTGAGCACCACCCTGACCAACCCGAGCACCCGGCCCGGACTGCGCCTGCCCGGGCGGGTGACGCTCACCGCAGGTCGGGACGACGTGCCCGTCCGGCGCATCCGGCTCGGGCTGGTGGCCACCGCCGAACCGGAGGATCCGGACGCCGCTCGTCGACTGGTGCAGTACCACCAGCTGTCGATCGCCGGCCGGTTCGTGGTGCCGGCCGGGCGGCGGCGGGCGGTCGACTTCGCGCTGCCGCTGCCGTGGGAGACCCCGGTGACGGTCCTCGGCGGGGTGCCGCTGATGAGCCTGCGCACGGGACTGCGTACCGAGGTCTCCGTCGACCTGGACCGGGACGTGGGCGCGATGGTGCCGGTCCTCGTCCACCCGCTCCCCCTGCAGCAGCACATCCTGGCCGCGTTGGACACGCTCGGCTTCATGCTGCGGCAGGCGGGCCTGGTGCAGGGCCGGCTGCCCGGGGTCGAGCAGGCCCTGCCGCTGCACCAACGCCTCGGGTACTGGGTGGCGCCCCTCTACGCGGGTCCCCTCACCGAGCTGGAACTGATCTTCGTGGCCAACTCGGCCGGCCTGGAGGTGCTGCTCTGGCTGGACCGCCGGCTCTCCCTGACCGGGATCAGCCACCAGAGCATCAGCCGGTTCCGAATCTGGCACGCCGACGCGGAGCGACGGGACTGGGTCGCCACCGTGGACGGCTGGCTACGGGCGGCCATCAACCGGCACGCGGCGGCGGCCGCCCACTCCGACTGGTCCGCCCGGGTCACCGAGTCCGCGCACGTCAGCCGCCCACCGGATCAGCCGGTCGCCCCCGGCTACGGGCTGGGTGGCACCGCCGGCGGCCCGGGCATCGGCGGCGGTGGCGGTGGCGGTGACGGCACCTGACGCCGGACGCGCCGCCACCGGCTCACAGGGCTGCCCGGCCGGGCCGCCCTGACCGGCCCGGCGCCCACCGTCGCACCGTGGGCGTGGGCAGTGACCGGCCCGCGCGGCCTTCCGCCGAGTGGTGGTCGGAGGCTCCCCTGCCCGGCCTGTGGTCGTGCCCGGCCTGTGGTCGTGACCGGCCTGTGGTCGTGAGCGGCCGGGTCAGACCGAGGCGGTGGCGAGCTTGAGGCCGAAGCCGAGGAAGAGCACCCCCACCCCGGTGGTGGCGCCCGCGGCCAGCCGCCGCCGACGCCGGAACTGGGCGGCGAGGAAGGTGCCCGCGAAGATCAGCATGGTCAGGTAGAGCGCGCTGGTCACCTGGGCGATCAGCCCGAGCAGCAGGAACGACAGCGCCGGCCAGGCGTAGCCCGGGTCGACGAACTGGATGAAGAACGAGATGAAGAAGAGGATCGCCTTCGGGTTGAGCAGGCTGATCACCAGCGCCTTGCGGAACGGGCTGCGCATCGCCGCCGGCTCCGCCGCGTCGATCAGGCGGGGCGCCGTCGGGTCGTTGCGGTCGCGCCAGCGCCGCCAGGCGCCGCGCAGCATCGTCAACCCGACGTAGCCGAGGTACGCCGCGCCCGCGTACTTGATCACCAGGAAGAGCGGCGGGTACGCCTTGAGCAGCGACGCCACCCCGGCGGCGGAGAGGAACATCAGCACCCCGTCGCCGACGAACACCCCGCCGGCGGCGCGGTAACCGGCCCCCACCCCCCGCTTCGCGGCGGTGGAGAGCACGAAGAGCGAATTGGGACCCGGCAGCAGGATGATCGCCACGGTCCCCAGCACGTACGTCCAGATGTCGGTGATGCCCAGCACGCCCGCCATCCTCACCCCACCGGTGCCGTGCGGTGAAGTCGTTCCCGCAGCGCGACCTGTGCGTTCGGCCACTCGTCGACGGTCATCGCGTACTGCACGGTGTCCCGCCAGGAGCCGTCGGGGCGCTGCCGGTGCATCCGCAGCACGCCCTCCCGGGTCGCACCGAGCCGCGCGATAGCCGCCTGCGAGCGGGTGTTGCGGATGTCGGTGTGCCAGGCCACCCGGACCGCGCCCAGCTCGTCGAAGGCGCGGGTGAGCAGCAGCAGCTTGGCCTCGGTGTTGATCCCGCTTCGCCACCACGGCCGGCCCAGCCAGGTGTGCCCGATGGCCACCGACCGCCGTTCCGGGTCGACGTCGTAGTAGGAGGTGGTGCCGACCACCGCTCCGGTGCGCGCGCAGCGCTGCACCCACGGCACCCGCTCGCCGCGCTGCCCGGCGGCGAGCGCGGCGGCGACGATCGCCCGCATGTCGGCCGGGGTCACCGGCTGCGGGTGGCCCAGGTGCGCCCAGACCTCCGGCTGCGCGGTGGCGGTGAAGAGCTCGTCGGCGTGCGCCAGGTCCAGCGGCTCCAGCAGCACGTGCGTGCCGCGCAGGGTGGCCGCCTCCCGCCACGGCGAGCCGGCGGTCCGCAGGTACGCCGGCACCGGCGCGGTCACCCCCGCGTCCGGCTCGGGCAGCCCGGCGGTCAGCCGCAGCGGCACCACCCCGGCCCAGTACGGCAGCGCGTAGTCGCCCGACTCGTCGCGGACACCGCCGCTGCGGGAGCGCACCGACACCTCGTGCAGTGGCAGCGCCAGCACGGCCGTCTCGGCCAGCTCCCGGCGGCTCGGCGGCCGGCTGTCGGCGCTGCGACCCGCGCCCACCTTCTCGACCAGGGCGGTCAGCATCTCGCGCTTCTCGGCCTCGTCGCCGACCAGGCGGGCGACGCCGTGCGCCACCACGGAGCGGTAGTTGGCGCTGTGGTGGAACTGCGAGCGGCCGTAGACCAGCCCGTCGAGCAGCGTGACGGTGACACAGATCCGCAGCCCGGCGTCGCCCCGGGCGGCCAGCAGCGGCCGGCTGCCGGTGGAGCCGTGCAGGTAGAGGGTGTCGCCGATGCGTACGTGCAGGGTGGGCAGCAGTCGGGGCTCGCCGTCGACGGTGAACCCCAGCACGCAGTGGTACGCCTCGTCGAGCACCGCGTGCGCCGCCGCCCGGTCGTAGCTCATCCGGTCCCGGGAGCGGCTGGCGGTCGTCCGCGCGGTCGGGGCGTACATGTGACATCCCACCTTCGTGCTAGTACAATCCTGGAACTGTGGCAGTACGTTATCAGATCACCGGCGGCAGCTCCGCCGCCATCTCGGCCAGCGTGGAAACCGGCATCCGCACCGGTGCGCTGGCGGCCGGCAGCGCGCTGCCCGCCGTCCGGGCGCTCGCCGCCGAGCTGGCGGTCAGCCCGGCCACCGTCGCGAAGGCGTACCAGGAACTGCGCCGGCGGGGCCTGGTGGTCACCGCCGGCCGGCACGGCACCCGGGTCCGGCCCCGCCCGCCGGTCGCCACCCGCCGTGCCGCGTTGCGCCCCGCGCCCGCCCCCGGCGCCCGCGACCTCTCCCAGGGCCAGCCGGATCCCCGGCTGCTGCCCCCGCTCGGCCCGCACCTGGCCGCGCTCGCCGCCGAGATCGGCCCACCCGTCGGGTACGCGTCGACCGCCGTGCTCCCCGAGCTGGCCGAGGCGGCCCGCGCTCGCCTCGTGGCCGACGGGGTGCCGGCGGAGGAGATCACCGTCACCGGGGGAGCGTTGGACGGCATCGAGCGGCTGCTCGCCGCGCACCTGAGTCCCGGTGACGCGGTGGCGGTGGAGGACCCGGGCTGGGCCAACCTGCTCGACCTGGTCGCCGCGGCGGGGCTGCGCCCGATCGGCGTACCGGTGGACTCCGCCGGCCCCACCGTGGCCGGCGTGCGCGACGCCCTGGCCCTCGGCGCGCGGGCCCTGGTGGTGACCAGCCGCGCGCAGAACCCGACCGGCGCCGCCGTCGGCGCCGACCGCGCCGCCACGCTGCGTGACCTGCTCGCCGGCCGTCCCGACCTGCTGCTGATCGAGGACGACCACGCCGCCGAACTGGCCCACCTGCCGCTGCACCCCCTCGCCGGGGCGACCCCGGCGTGGGCCTTCGTCCGGTCGGTGAGCAAACCCTTCGGGCCCGACCTGCGGCTGGCCGTGCTGACCGGCGACGAGACGACGGTGGCCCGGGTCGCCGGCCGGGCCCGGGTCGGCGCCGGCTGGGTCTCCACCGTGCTGCAACGTCTCGTGCTGTCGCTCTGGCGTGACCCGGCCACCGCCGGGCTGGTCCGCCGGGCGGGGCAGGAGTACGAGCGGCGTCGCGGCGACCTGCTCGCCGCCCTCGCCGCCCGGGGGCTGACCGCCTACGGCCGTAGCGGCATCAACGTCTGGCTCCCGGTGCCGGACGAGACCGTCGCGGTGACCGCGCTGCGGGACGCCGGCTGGTCGGTGGCCCCGGGCGCGCTGTTCCGGATCGGGGCCGAGCCGGGCATCCGGATCACCGTCAGCTCCCTCGACGACGCCGAGGTCGGGCCCCTGGCCGACGCGGTCGCGGCCGCGCTGCGCCCCACCGGCCCGGGCGGCTTCAGCGCCTGAGCGCCGCAGCGCGGGCGGACGGCGGGCGCGGGTGGCGGCGAAGGCCGCTCCGCCACGCCGGGCGGGTGCACCGCGTGACCGCCGCGGCGCGGGGTAGAACAGTCGGCATGGCCGAGCAGACCGACGCCCCCGGTGCCCAGCAGTTCATCCCGCCACAGGCCGACACCCTGGACCAGTTGCGCGCCGCCGCCGCCGGCTGCCAGGGCTGCGAGCTGTACCGGGACGCCTCGCAGACGGTCTTCGGCCGGGGCGACGAGAGCGCCCGGGTGGTCTTCGTCGGCGAGCAGCCCGGCGACATGGAGGACCAGAAGGGGCTGCCCTTCGTCGGCCCCGCCGGACGGCTGCTGCGCAAGGCGGTCGACGACGCCGGCATCGACCCGGGGCACATCTACCTGACCAACGCGGTCAAGCACTTCCGCTTCGAGCTGCGCGGCAGGCGGCGCATCCACCAGACCCCGGACCGGGTGCACATCACCGCCTGCCGGCCGTGGCTGGTGGCCGAGTTCTCCCGCCTGCGCCCGGAGCTGGTGGTGGTGCTCGGCGCGACCGCCGCGAAGGCGTTGCTCGGCCCGTCGTTCCGGGTCACCCGGCAGCGCGGCGAACTGCTGCCGTGGCCCGCGTCCGCGCAGCGCCCCGAGGACTTCACCCGGGTGCCGGTGGACAGCGCCGGGAAGGTCGCCGACGCGCCCGCCGCGCGGCTGCTGGCCACCATCCACCCGTCCGCCGTGCTGCGCGCCGACGACCAGGACGCGGCGTACGAGGGACTGGTCGCCGACCTCACCGTCGCCGCCCGGGCGCTGGCGGCCTGAAGCCGCGCCGTCCCCGCCCCGCCAGGGCCTCAGCCGGATCGGGTGATCTTGCCGTAGACGTCCTTGGCGACGATCCGGCCGTCCCGGACCCGGTAGACGTCCAGGCCGCGCAGCACCGTCCCGTCCCCGGCCGGCGCCCAGGCCCATTCGCAGACCACCCGATCGCCGTCCGCCCACACCGGACCGAGCAGCGGCCCCTCGTCGGGACCGAGCTGGTCGGCGAACGCGGCGGTCACCGCCGCCCGCCCCCGGACGGTGGCGGCCGGCCCGTCCCACGCGTTCGGGCAGTAGGACACGTCCTCGGCCAGGCACGCCGACACCGTGGCCAGGTCACCCCGCTCCCAGGCGTCGTTGAACCGCTCCACCACCGCACGGGCCTGCGTCACGCGGGAACGGTAGCGCCGAGGTCCGCTTCCCCGCTCCCCCTTTCCGCTCCATGCTGGACGGCCGGCCCTCACGCGGGCCTCGGGCCGGACACGCTGCGCCGCCCGGGCGTCCGCCGACCGCACACCGGACGGCCCCCCGACGGTGCCCGGCGGCGGACCAGCCCGGGGACGCCGTATTGGACCTGCGTCGGGGGCGGCGGGCCGCCTAGCGTGGCCGGCATGGGTACCGCTCCGATCACCGCCCGGTCCGACGGGGCCGTCGACGACCTGCACCTGGCCACCCGCAACGCCGCCGCGCTCTGGACCGCGCTCGCCGAGGCCCGGGGACACGCCCTGAGCCGGCTGCCCGGTCTGCTCGCCGTCCACGGTGACGACCGCGCCGGCCTGCGGGTCCTGCTGCTGACCTCCGCGCCGTCGGCATCCGACGTGGCGGCGCTGACCGACCTGGTACGGCGGCGGCTGCCGGGCCGGGTCGTCGTCGAGGACCCGTTCGGCGGCGTGGACCTCACCGGGGCCGGCCTCACCCGACGATCCCTGCCGATCATGATCCGCCGGCCGGCGCCGGTCCCGCCGCCCGCCCTGGAGGTCACGCTCGCCACGACCCCGGCGCAGCTCGCCGTCGCCGAGGGCCTGGTGGTGCACGGCTTCCCGCTGGAGCCGTGGCAGCCGCACCGGCCGGGCGAGGCGTTCCCGCCCGCGCTGCTCGACCGGCCACGGGTCCGCTTCCTGGTCGCCCACCGGGGCGGGACGCCGGCCGGCGCCTGCCTGACCGTGGCCGACGACGGCGCCGGGGTCTACTGGATGACCACGCTGCCCGCGCACCGTTCCCGGGGCGTCGGCCGGGCGCTGCTGCACGCGGCGCTGACGCACCTCGGCGACCGGCCGGTGACGCTGACCGCCGCCCGGGCCGGCCGGCCGCTCTACGACTCGCTCGGGTTCGTCCCCGTCACCGACGCCATCTGGTGGAGCTGAGCGGCCGCCGCGCCACCGCTCCGCCAGGTTGCGTGCCGCCGCCCGCCAGGTCGCGTGCCACGGCTCCGCCGGGTCGTGTGCCGCGGCTCCGCCAGGTCGCGTGCCACGGCAGGGCAGGTCGCGTGCCGCCGCGGGCCGGTGACCTGCGTGCTGCCGCACGGGCACGTCACGCGCCGGCGCGGGCCGTACCGTCGCACGGGCCCGGCGCGGGCCGGCGACGGGTGTGCCACGTGGCCCGGTGCGGGTGCGCCCCGCCCTGGCCGGGGCGGATGCGGCTCGGGGGAGAACACCCGTGCGCCGCCGCGGCCGGGTGCGCAAGGATGGGGCAGCCCGTCACCCCTTACCCAGGAGCATCCGATGGCCACCGACCTGACCGCGCCGGCGTTCACCCGGTCGGACGTCGCCCCGATCCAGCGGCGCACGCTGCGGCTGCTCTTCGGGACCCAGATCATCGGCGGCATCGGCGTCACCATCGGGCTGTCCGTCGGGGCGCTGCTCGCCGCCCGGGTCGCCGGGACGGCGGTGGCCGGGCTCGCGCAGAGCGCCGGGGTGGTCGGCGCGGCGTTGCTCGCGATCCCGGTCACCCGGGTGATGACCGGGCACGGCCGCCGGCCGGGGCTGGTGCTGGCGTACCTCGTCGGCGCGGTCGGCGGAGTGCTGGTGGTGCTCGCCGCGGTCACCGGCTGGGTGCCCCTGCTCTTCCTCGGCATGCTGCTCTTCGGCGGCGGCACCGCCGCCAACCTCCAGGCCCGCTACACCGCGGTGGATCTCGCCGAGCCGGCCCGGCGCGCCCGCCAGTTGTCGCTGATCGTCTGGGCCACCACCATCGGCGCGGTGGCCGCGCCGAACTTCGCCGCGCTCGCCGACCGCGTCACCCACGGCTGGGGGCTCCCAGCGCTGTCCGGGCCGTTCGCGTTCAGCGCGGCGGCCTTCGTGCTGGCGGCGGTCGTCCTGTTGGTGCTGCTGCGGCCCGACCCGCTGCTCACCGCGCGCCGGCTCGCGCCGGCCGGGTCGGTGGCCACCGGGTCCCCGGCGACCGCCGGGCCGCGTGCGGCCGGCATGCGCGCGGCCTGGCGGGTGGTCGCCGCCCGTCCGGCCGCCCGGCTCGGCATCGCCGCCGTCGCGGTCGGCCACCTGGTGATGGTCGCGGTGATGACGATGACCCCGGTACGCCTCGGCGAGTCGCACGCCGACGTGGACGTGCTGCGCGTGGTCGGCATCGTGCTGAGCCTGCACATCGCCGGCATGTACGCGCTCTCCCCGGTGGTGGGCTGGCTCACCGACCGGGTCGGCCGGCGCGCGGTGATCCTCGGCGGGGTGGGCACCCTGCTGGCCGCCTGCGCGGTCGCCGGGACGGCCGGGCACCACACGCCGCTGCTCTCGGTCGGCCTGGTCCTGCTCGGGCTGGGCTGGTCGGGCACCATGGTCGCCGGCTCGACCCTGCTGTCGGAGTCGGTGCCGACCGGGGTCCGGCCGAGCGTGCAGGGGTTGTCGGACCTGACCATGGGACTGGCCGGGGCCGGTGCGGCGGCGGCCAGCGGGTTTGTCGTGCGGTTGGCCGGTTATCCGACGCTCACCCTGCTGGCCGCGATCGCGGTGGTGCCCCTGGTGGCGCTAGCGTTGCGTCCGGCGCCGCCGTCCGGGGCGTCCGACGAGGAGGACTGATCACGTGCGGCTGACCGACTTCTGGACCCGGCTGGAGGAGGCCTTCGGGCCGGGTTACGCGGCCAGCATCGCCAGCGACCAGGTGCTCTCCGAGTTGGGTGGGCGGACCATCACGCAGGCGCTCGCCGAGGGTGAGCAGACGCACGTGGTGTGGCGGGCGGTCGTCGCCGCCTATCCCGACCGGGTTCCCGCCCGGCTACGCTGAGCAGCCCTTTCGTCACTTCCGCGTGTCGCTTGCCGAGTCGTACACCTGTTCGGCTATTGTCCACAGCGGGGCGCTCGTCCACAGCTCACGGCCGGTCGGCTGGTTTTCTGTCGGACCCAGCGCCTAGCGTGTCCCGCGTGACGCGAAGCTCAGGAAAGACGCCGGCGAAGGCAGGGGTGGCAAACATGGCCGCAGGGCCCGACCGGGAGAAGGCACTCGACCTTGCTCTCGCTCAGATCGACAAGCAGTTCGGCAAGGGTTCGGTGATGCGGCTGGGGGAGCGGCCGGTCATCCAGACCTCGGTGATCCCCACCGGCTCGATCGCGCTCGACGTGGCGCTCGGCGTGGGCGGTCTGCCCCGGGGCCGGGTCGTCGAGATCTACGGTCCCGAGTCCAGCGGTAAGACCACGGTCGCCCTGCACGCGGTGGCCAACGCCCAGCGGGCCGGCGGCATCGCCGCCTTCGTCGACGCCGAGCACGCGCTCGACCCGGAGTACGCGAAGGCCCTCGGCGTCGACACGGACGCCCTGCTGGTCTCCCAGCCGGACACCGGCGAGCAGGCGCTGGAGATCGCCGACATGCTGGTCCGCTCCGGCGCGATCGACATCATCGTGATCGACTCGGTGGCCGCGCTGGTGCCGCGCGCCGAGATCGAGGGCGAGATGGGCGACAGCCACGTGGGCCTCCAGGCCCGGCTGATGAGCCAGGCGCTGCGGAAGATCACCGGTGTGCTCAACAACACCGGCACCACGGCGATCTTCATCAACCAGCTCCGCGAGAAGATCGGCGTGATGTTCGGCAGCCCGGAGACCACCACCGGTGGTCGGGCGCTGAAGTTCTACGCCTCGGTCCGGCTCGACGTGCGCCGCATCGAGAGCCTCAAGGACGGCACCGACGTGGTCGGTAACCGCACCCGGGTCAAGGTCGTGAAGAACAAGGTCGCCGCGCCGTTCAAGCAGGCCGAGTTCGACATCATGTACGGCAAGGGCATCTCCCGCGAAGGCTCGCTGATCGACGTCGGCGTCGAGCAGGCGATCATCCGCAAGTCCGGCGCCTGGTACACCTACGACGGCGACCAGCTCGGCCAGGGCAAGGAGAAGGCCCGGGAGTTCCTCAAGGAGAACCCGGACGTGGCCGCCGAGATCGAGAAGAAGATCCTGGAGAAGCTCGGCGTCGGGGTCGGCGCGGGCGACGCCGCCGGTGGCCCGGAGCTGCCGCCGGTCGACTTCTGACCGGTCGCTGAGTCGTGGCAGGACGACGCGCTCGCACGGGGCGCGGCTGGGACGCCAGTCCGCCCCGTGCGGGTGACGCCACCAGCCCGCCCCGCCCTCGCCGAGGTCGCCGGTCGCGGGCCGACGACACCGATCCGGAGGCACCCGCCGCCCCGCCGCGCGACGAGGCCGAGGAGGCCCGGGAGATCTGCCTGCGGCAGCTCGCGGTGCGTCCCCGTACCCGGGCGGAGCTGGCCGGGGCGCTGGCCAGGCGAGGCATCTCCGACGAGGTGTCGGCCCAGGTGCTCGACCGGTACGACGAGGTCGGCATCATCGACGACGCCGCCTTCGCCCGCGCCTGGGTCTCCAGCCGTCACGCCGGTCGTGGGCTGGCCCGACGCGCCCTCGCCAACGAGCTGCGCCAGCGTGGCGTGGACGGTGAGGTGGCGAGCGAGGCCCTCGGCGAGTTGGACGAGGAGACCGAGGCGGAGACCGCCCGCGCGCTGGTGGAGCGGAAGCTGCGGACGGCCCGGGGTGAGCCCGACGCGGTCTTCCGCCGGCTGGTCGGCATGCTGGCCCGCAAGGGCTACCCGCCGGGGGTGGCGATCCGTGCGGTGAAGGACGCCCTGGCCGCCCAGAGCGCCGAGGCGGCCGAGTTCGCCGACCAGATCGACGCGGACGCCCTCGCCGAGGCCGAGGGTGAACTCGACCGGGACACCCGCCCCCTCGACTGACGCGGTACCGCGACGACGCCCTGAGGAAGCGGCCCGACGACCCAGGCGGGTGCCGCGACGTCCAGAGTGGCTACGGCGATGACCGGGCAGGTTGGTACGACGACCACCCCTTTGCGGTACCGAACCGCCATGTCTGGTGCCAACGGCACCGGACCGGGCCGGCCCCGGTCTGCCGCAGCGGTGATGATGGTGCGGTGTTGAAGGCGTGTCTCAACGGTGGCCGGCGTCGTGACGTCCATCCCGCCGTACCGGTCAGCCCCGCCGAACTCGCCGCCGCCGCGGCGCGCTGTGCCGACCTCGGGGTCACCGCCGTGCACGTGCACCCGCGCGACGCCACCGGTGCCGAGTCGCTGACCGCGTCGGCGGTCGCCGGGGCGGTGACCGCCCTGCGGGCCGTCCGGCCGAGGCTGGCCGTCGGGGTGACCACGGGCGCCTGGGTCGAGCCCGATCCGGCGGCCCGGGTCGCCGCCGTCCGCGCCTGGACGGTGCTGCCCGACTTCGCCTCGGTGAACGTGCACGAGCCGGGGGCCGAGCAGGTCGCCACCGTCCTGCACGAGCGGGGCGTCATGGTGGAGGCGGGTGTCTGGGCCCCCGGGGACGTGCCCGCGTACCGGCGGTGGCGGGTGCCGGCCGGGCGGATCCTCGTCGAGTGCACCCCGGACGACCCGGCCGAGGCGCTGGTCGACGCGGCCGCGATGCTCACCCTGCTCACCCCGGCCGACCCGCCGCTACTGCTGCACGGTGAGGGCGCCGCCACCTGGCCGGTGCTCGCCGAGGCGGTCCGCCGTGGCCTGGACACCCGGATCGGCCTGGAGGACACCCTCCACCTGCCGGACGGGACACCGGCGCCCGACAACGCCGCCCTGGTGCTGGCCGCGCGCGCCCTCGGCGCCGCCTGACCCCGGAGCCGCCTGACCTCAGGGCCGCCTCACCCCGGCGCCGCGCGCCCTCGGGGCCGCCTGCCCTCGGGGCCGCCTGACCCCGGGGCCGCGCCCTCGCGGCCGCCTGCCCCCGGGGCTGCCTGACCCGGACGCGGCCGACGGACGGCGAGGTTTGTCCCCTGGTGTCCGGCCTGACATCACCATCGGGTGACGGCTCAACTTCTCTCCGTTCGGGGGGTTTGATCATGAGTCCTTGACCGAACGGCCGTCCGCGACCTAGCCTCGCCATACAGGCTCACAGTGCCCGACCAGCGCAGGCTAAGCGCACAACATAGATCGCGTAACAGAACAGCATCACTTTGGCCAGCTCCACCGGCCTGTGACGGCGACTCCGGACGGCCGGTCCGGAGTGGTCCGACAACTGCAACCGGCTGTCGACGGTGCCGCCGGCACCGCCGACGGAGAGCTGTACCCACGGCCAGCCGCTCGGTCGGGCGTCCAGGGCCGCGGCGGTTCGTGCCCGAGGCACGGTTCGCCGCGGCGTCGACGTTCAGGGGAGGCGGCCATGGCGGGGCGGCACAGGGACCACGGGTCCCGAGGGGGTGTCGGCGGGCGCGGACCAGCCGGCGAAGCGCGACGCCCCCGTTCCGCGGTGCGGTGCGACGGGGCGCGGTCATGAGTGCCGTCGAGGTGGTGCTGCTCGTCGCGGTGGTGCTCCTCTCCGTGATCGTCGTCGGCGCCGTCCTGTTCGGGGTGCGGGTGGTGCGGCAGCTCGGCGCGGCGCCCCGGCCGGAGGATCCGGCGTTCATCGCCGAGAAGGACCGCCAGGAGCAGTCCCTGGCCGCGCTGCGCACCGCGGCCGACGAGGCCAACAGCACCATCGACGTGGCGAAGTCCGCCGCGGCGGCGGCCCGCGCCGAGGCGGCTGCCGCGAAGGCCGAGGCGAAGGCGGCCCGGGCCGAGGCCAGGCGGGTGCTCGACGACGCCCGGGCCGAGGCCGACACCATCCTGGAGCGGGCCCACAAGCAGGCCGAGGTGGACGCCGAGCAGTTGCGCACCACCGCCCGGCGCAGCGGCGAGCGGGAGGTCGCGGTCCTCGCCGCCACCACCCGTGAGCAGGCCGCCGAGGTGGAGCGCCGGGCGGCCCGGATGGACGAGCGCGAGCGGTTGCACACCGAGGAGGTGGAGCGCCTCGCCGAACGGGAGCGGCAGCTCACCGCGGCCAGCGCCGCCCTGGCCGAACGCGAGGGCGCCCTGGTCGAGCGGGAGGCCGCGCTGGCCGCCGCCGAGGAGCAGCGCCGCCGCGAGCTGGAGCGGATCGCCGGGCTGACCGCCGAGTCCGCCCGCGCCGAGCTGATCGAGGTGATCGAGACGCAGGCCAAGCGGGAGGCCGCGCTGCTGGTCCGGGACATCGAGTCGGACGCCCGGAACACCGCCGAGCAGCGGGCCCGGCACATCGTGGTGGACGCGATCCAACGGGTGGCCAGCGAGCAGACCGCGGAGAGCGTGGTCAGCGTCCTGCACCTGCCCGGGGACGAGATGAAGGGGCGGATCATCGGCCGGGAGGGGCGCAACATCCGCGCCTTCGAGTCGGTGACCGGGGTCAACCTGATCATCGACGACACCCCCGAGGCGGTGCTGCTCTCCTGCTTCGACCCGGTACGCCGGGAGGTCGGCCGGCTCACCCTGGAGAAGCTGGTCCTCGACGGCCGGATCCACCCGCACCGGATCGAGGAGGTGCACGAGCTGGCCCGGCAGGAGGTGGAGGAGCTCTGCCACCGGGCGGCCGAGGACGCCCTGGTCGAGGTCGGCATCACCGAGATCCACCCCGAGCTGGTCACCCTGCTCGGCCGGCTGCGCTACCGCACCTCGTACGGGCAGAACGTGCTCAAGCACCTGGTGGAGACCGCGCACATCGCCGGCATCATGGCCGCCGAGCTGCGGCTGGACGTGCCGACCATCAAGCGCTGCGCGTTCCTGCACGACATCGGCAAGGCGCTCACCCACGAGGTGGAGGGCAGCCACGCCATCATCGGTGCGGACCTGGCCCGCAAGTACGGCGAGAACGAGGACGTGGTGCACGCCATCGAGGCGCACCACAACGAGGTGCCGCCGCAGACCATCGAGGCGGTGCTCACCCAGGCCTCCGACGCCTGCTCGGGCGGGCGGCCGGGGGCCCGGCGGGAGAGCCTGGAGGCGTACGTCAAGCGGCTGGAGCGGATCGAGGAGATCGCGGCCGGCAAGCTCGGCGTGGAGAAGGTCTTCGCCATGCAGGCGGGCCGGGAGATCCGGGTGATGGTCAAGCCGGACGACGTCGACGACATCGGCGCGGCGGTGCTCGCGCGGGACGTGGCGAAGCAGATCGAGGAGGAGCTGACCTACCCCGGCCAGATCCGGGTGACCGTGGTCCGGGAGTCCCGGGTCACCGAGATCGCCCGCTGACGGACACGACGAAGGGCCGGCCGCGATGGCCGGCCCTTCGTCGTACGAGGATCAGACGCCGTGGCCGGTGGACTCGGACTGGGAGGCCAGCGCGGCGGGTGGGGTCTGGGCCGGGACGCCGGTCGACTTGCGGCCCTGGGAGAGCCGGCGCTGCACGTACTGCGCCAGCTTGGACAGCGAGTAGTTCACCACGATGAACAGCACGCCGATCACCACGTACACCTGGATCGGGTTGCCGAGCACGCCGATGATCTGCTTGCCGATGTTCAGGGTCTCCTCGTAGCTGATGATGAAGCCCAGCGAGGTGTCCTTGAGCACCACGACGAGCTGGCTGATCAGCGCCGGGAGCATGATCCGGAAGGCCTGCGGCAGCAGGATCATCCGGGTGGTCTGCATCGGCGAGAGGCCGATCGCGGCGGCGGCCTCCGCCTGTCCGCCGGGCAGCCCCTCCATGCCGGAGCGCAGGATCTCGGCGATGACCACCGCGTTGTAGATGGTCAGGCCGATGACCAGGTACCAGAGGGTGTCGAAGGTGATGCCGAACTCGGGGAAGCCGCGGGCCACGAAGAAGATCGTGATGACCACCGGCAGGCCCCGGAACACCTCGACGCAGACCCGGGTGACCGCGGACAGCGTCAGGCTCAGCCCGCGCAGCAGGTACGCCACCGGCGTGGCGAGCCCGGTGAACCGTCGCTGGGTCAGGCTCTTGAGCTGGATCCGCAGCACGGCGAGCAGGGTGCCGACGACCAGGGACGCGACGATGGCCAGCGCCGCCGCGATCAGGGTGTTCTTCAGGCCGATGCCGATCCGGTCCCAGACCAGCGGGAAGTTCTCGTTGGCGGGGTCGACCAGCGGCCCCCACAGCTCCATCGAGAACTGGCCCTTGTCGTCCAGCGGTCGGTAGATCAGGAAGTACGCCCCGACGGCCAGCACCACCGTGGCGACGATGCTGCTGATCAGGGTGATCCGCCGCTGGCGGGGGCCGGGGACGTCGTAGAGGACGCTGGTCTGCTGACTCATCGGGCCACCGCCTGTCGCTTCTCCAGCCGGTCCAGCAGGGCGCCGAGCGGCACGGTCATGATCAGGTAGCCGATCGAGATGCCGATGGCGACCGGGATGAAGGCGTAGCCCTCGGCTCCGGTGAGCTGGTCGGCCGTGGCCGACAGGTCCCCGACGACGCCGAAAAAGCCGATCAGCGCGGAGTTCTTGATCATCGCGATGATGACCGAGCCGAGCGGGACCACCGACGCCTTCCAGGACTGCGGCAGCACCACGTACCGCAGGTTCTGGCCGAAGGTGAGGCCGAGCGACCGGGCGGCCTCGGCCTGCCCGGCCGGCACCGCGTTCACGCCGGAGCGCAGCGCCTCGCAGACGAACGCCGCGGTGTAGAGCACCAGGGCGATCAGCGCGAACCGGAAGTACGGCAGGTCCGTGTCGAGCCGGCTGAAGATCGCGTCCAGCCCGGGGACGCGCAGGAAGTCGGCGTTGGAGCCGAGCGCCGGCAGGCCGAACGCGGCGAAGAACATCACCACCGTCAGCGGCATGTTCCGGAAGACGTTCACGTAGCCGGTGCCGAGCGCGCGCAGCGGCGGCACCGGAGAGATGCGCAGCACCGCCACGACGGCGCCCAGGATCAGGGCGCCGATCGCGGCGAGCACGCAGATCTGGAGGGTGAGCCAGAAGCCACCCGCAAAGACGTCGAACTTGTCGATGAGCACGTTCACGGGTCGGTGTTCCTCCCCACCCTCCAGATCAGCGGTCGGTCAGTAGCGGTTGACGGTCGGAGCGGCGCCCAGCTCCGCGCCGAACTTGCCGGCGGTGTCGTCCCACGCCTTCTTCCAGCTGCCGTCGGCGAACGCCTTCTCCAGCGTGTCGTTGATGAAGGTGCGGAAGGCCGCGTCCTCCTTCTTGACCCCGATGCCGTACGGCTCCTTGGTGAAGTTGTCGCCGGCCAGCTTGAAGGACGCCTCGTCCTTGGCGATGTAGCCGAGCAGGATCACGTTGTCCGTGGTGACCGCGTCCACCTGGCCGCCCTTGAGGGCGTCGCGGCACTTGTCGTACGTGTCGAAGAGGACCACCTGGGTGGCGACGTCCTTGACGTACTTCTTGATCTCCTCGGCCGGGGTCGAGCCGGTCACCGAGCAGACCTTCTTGGTGCCGTCCTTGAACGAGTCCGGACCGGTGATCGTGGTGTCGTCCTTCTTGACCAGGATGTTCTGGCCGGCCTCGTAGTACGGGCCCGCGAAGGCGATGCGCTCCTTGCGCTTGTCGTTGATCGTGTAGGTCGCCGCGACCAGGTCGACGGTGCCGTTGACGATGACGTCCTCACGGACCTTCGACGGCGTCTCGACGTACTCGATCTTGTCCTCGGGGATGCCGAGCTCCTTGACGATGATCTTCGCGATCTCGACGTCGAAGCCCTCGGGCTTACCCGACAGGCCCTTCTGGCCGAAGCCCGGCTGGTCGAACTTGGTGCCGACCTTGATCTTCTGGGCCTTGTTGAGCTTCTCCATGGTGCTGCCGGCCGGGAAGGACTTGCTGCCGGCGCCGGTGCCCTCTTCGGCGTCGCCACCGCAGGCGGCCAGGCCGAGCGCCAGGGTCGCCGCTGCGGCGACCGCCGCCACGCGCTTGAAACGCATACTCATCTCCTTCTTGGACGGAACCCACCGGGGGACGGCGCGGTCCACTACGGACGCCTAGTGCGTGAGGATCTTGGAAAGGAAGTCCCGGGCCCGCTCGCTGCGCGGGTTGGCGAAGAACTCCGCCGGCGGGGCGTCCTCGACGAGCTGCCCGTCGGCCATGAAGATGACCCGGTTGGCGGCGTGCCGGGCGAAGCCCATCTCGTGGGTCACCACGACCATGGTCATGCCGTCGCGCGCCAGCGAGGTCATCACGTCGAGCACCTCGCCGACCATCTCCGGGTCCAGCGCGCTGGTCGGCTCGTCGAAGAGCATCGCCTTGGGCTGCATGGCCAGCGCGCGGGCGATCGCGGCCCGCTGCTGCTGGCCGCCGGAGAGCTGGGCCGGGTACTTGTCGGCCTGGTTGGCGATGCCGACCCGGTCGAGCAGGGCCAGGCCGCGCTCGCGGGCGACGGACGCCTTCTCCTTGCGGACCTTCACCGGGCCGAGGGTGACGTTCTCCAGGATGGTCTTGTGCGCGAAGAGGTTGAACGACTGGAAGACCATCCCGACCTCGCTGCGCAGCTTCGCCAGCGCCTTGCCCTCGGCCGGCAGTGGCTGCCCGTCGAAGGTGATGGTCCCGGAGTTGATCGGCTCCAGCCGGTTGATCGTCCGGCACAGCGTCGACTTGCCGGAGCCGGAGGGCCCGATCACCACGACGACCTCACCCTTGCCGACGGAGAGTGACACGTCGTCGAGCACGTGCAGGGGGCCGAACCACTTGTTGACCCCGTCCAGCACGATGAGCGGTTCGCCCGTCGCCACGTCGTCCACCGTCCCTGTCGTCGTCCCGGAAAGCGGGGTCGGTCGACCCCCGGTTTGGGCAACTGTAGGCGGGGTGACGTGGCGGAACGCAACTCAGATGGTCACGGAGCGGTAACACCGGGGCGCGCCGTCCCGGGGCGTCCGAATTCCGCCATTCGGCGGCGCGCTCCGGTGGCGGGCGGCACGTCCGACGGAGATCATGTGGGGATGACCGAGCGGCTCCGCCTGACCGATTACGCCCGGGGTGGCGGCTGCGCCTGCAAGATCCCTCCCGGCGAGCTGGAGACGATGGTCGCCGGGCTCGCCCCGGCCGTCGGCGCCGCCGAGCTGCTGGTCGGGCTGGAGCACGGCGACGACGCGGCCGTGGTCCGGCTGGACGAGCGCACCGGTCTGGTCAGCACCGCCGACTTCTTCACCCCGGTCGTCGACGACCCGTACGACTGGGGCCGGATCGCCGCGGCCAACGCGCTCTCCGACGTGTACGCCATGGGCGGCACCCCGCTGGTCGCGCTCAACCTGCTCTGCTGGCCGCGCGAGGTGCTCCCGCTGGAGTTGGCGCGGGAGGTGCTGCGCGGCGGTCAGGACGTCGCCCGGGAGGCCGGCTGCCACCTGGCCGGTGGGCACAGCGTCGACGACGACGGCCCGAAGTACGGCCTCGCCGTCACCGGCGTGGTCCGCCCGGACGAGCTGATCACCCTGGACGCGGGCCGGGCCGGCCTGCCGCTGTCGCTGACCAAGCCGCTCGGCGTCGGCGTGCTCAACACCCGCCACAAGCGCACCGGCGAGCGGTTCGACGCGGCGGTCGCCACGATGACCACGCTGAACCGGGACGCGGCCCGCGCGGCGGTCGCCGCCGGGGTGCGCTGCGGCACCGACGTGACCGGCTTCGGGCTGCTCGGGCACGCCGCGAAGCTGGCCCGGGCGAGCCGGCTGACGGTCGCTATCGACATCGCCCGGGTGCCGTACCTGCCGGGGGCGCGCGAGGCGGTCCGGGACGGGTACGTCAGCGGCGGCACCCGCCGCAACCTGGACTGGGTGTCCCCGTGGACCGACGCCGGCCCGGCCGACGAGGCGGAGCGGCTGCTGCTGGCCGACGCCCAGACCTCCGGCGGGCTGCTGGTGGCCGCGGAGGTGCCGGGCGGCACCGTGATCGGCGAGCTGCTGCCCCGGGGCGAGCACCTGGTCGTGCTGCGCTGACCGTCGCCGCCGGGCCCCGCCGAGTCGCCGGTGCGGCACCCGGTGCACGAGGCCCGCCGGTGAGGTGACCGGTGCGCCACGCGCGGGCGGGGGTCCGCCGGAGTGGGCACCATACCCGATAAACTGTCACCTTCCCGCTACTCGGAGCAATGGCGCTCCAGGAAATTTTGCCCGGAATGGTCACAGACCGGTAACTTGCCCCCGGCTGAGGTCATATGCACCCCACCATCGTCTGTAAGGCCCGATCCGGAGGCCGGTGGGACGAACGCAGCGAGGAGGCGGCGTGACCGAGCTGTGGAACTGGAGAATCGACCGGGCGGCACCCGTGGAGGTGTACCCGGCGCTGGCCGAGGCGCTCGGCCGGGTGGTGATGCCCCTCGCCATCGCCGACCCGGCGCGGCTGCCCACGTACGCGGTGGTCTGCGACGTGTGGGAGGCGCCGGGGGAGTTCGGCACGGTGGTGGACTGCTACGGGGTGCCGGAGTCGCTGAACGAGCAGCGCGCGATCGCGGCGCTGGCCCGGCTGCTCGACCGCAACTGCCTGATGGCCGACGACACCCTCGACGCGGGCCGGCACCTGCTGGTCGCGCCGGACGGCACGATCCGCCCGGTGCACTTCGACGTGACCGAGACCGACGACGGCGAGGTGCTGACCGGCCGGCGGCTCTGCACGCTGACCCACCCCGGCTGCCGGGGCTGGTCCCGCTGCCACCGGTCGAGGTGGGCCCCCGACTCGGTCAACCCGGCCCTCGCCGCCGCCTGACCCGGGCCGCCCCTGACCCGGCGTCGGCCCTGACCCGGGGTCGGCCCGGAGGCGGGCCGCCGAACCCCGACGGTCAGCGGGTGGCGGCGGGGCGGGAGCCCCGGACCTGCAACTGCTCCAGCAGGGTGGCGGTGGCGGCGGCCACGGCGCGTACCGCGGCGTCGAAGGCCTCGGCGTTGTGGGCGGCAGGGGCGCGGAACCCGGAGATCTTCCGGACGTACTGCAACGCCGCCGCCTCGACGTCGGCCTGGGTCACCTGCGGCACGTACGGTTCGCGCAGGGTCTTGATGCTCCGGCACATGGGCTGCTCCTCGTTCGGGGGATCCCGGTCCATCCGGATACGCTGTGCACGTCATGACTACCGCAGCCGAGCGCAGCCCGCGCACCTATCAGGTGCGCACCTACGGCTGCCAGATGAACGTGCACGACTCCGAGCGCATCTCCGGCCTGCTGGAGCAGGCAGGTTACGTCCGCGCCGGCGAGGTCGACGACAACCCGGACGTGGTGGTGTTCAACACCTGCGCCGTCCGGGAGAACGCCGACAACCGGCTCTACGGCAACCTCGGTCATCTGCGCCCCGTGAAGGACAAGCACCCCGGGATGCAGATCGCCGTGGGCGGCTGCCTGGCCCAGAAGGACCGCGGCGACATCGTCCGCAAGGCCCCCTGGGTGGACGTGGTCTTCGGCACGCACAACATCGGCTCACTGCCGGTGCTGCTGGAGCGGGCCCGGCACAACGCCGCCGCCGAGGTGGAGATCCTGGAGTCCCTCGACGTCTTCCCCTCCACGCTGCCGACCCGGCGCGAGTCCACGTACGCCGGCTGGGTGTCGATCTCGGTCGGCTGCAACAACACCTGCACGTTCTGCATCGTGCCCTCCCTGCGCGGCAAGGAGAAGGACCGCCGCCCCGGCGACATCCTCTCCGAGGTGCGCGCCCTGGTCGACGAGGGCGTGCTGGAGGTGACCCTGCTCGGGCAGAACGTCAACTCCTACGGCGTCGAGTTCGGCGACCGGTACGCCTTCGGCAAGCTGCTGCGTGCCTGCGGCGACATCGACGGGCTGGAGCGGGTCCGGTTCACCAGCCCGCACCCGAAGGACTTCACCGACGACGTGATCGCCGCGATGGCCGAGACGCCGAACGTCTGCCACTCGCTGCACATGCCGTTGCAGTCCGGCTCCGACGACGTGCTCAAGGCGATGCGCCGGTCGTACCGGTCGGAGCGCTACCTGGGGATCATCGAGAAGGTCCGGGCGGCGATGCCGGACGCGGCGATCACCACCGACATCATCGTCGGCTTCCCCGGCGAGACCGAGGCCGACTTCCAGCGCACCCTGGACGTGGTGCGCGAGGCCCGGTTCTCCTCGGCGTTCACCTTCCAGTACTCCAAGCGCCCCGGCACCCCGGCCGCCACCATGGACGGCCAACTCCCCAAGCAGGTCGTGCAGGAGCGCTACGAGCGGCTGATCGCCTGCGTGGAGGAGATCACCTGGGCGGAGAACAAGCGCCTGGTGGGGGAGACCGTCGAGGTGCTGGTCGCCGTCGGCGAGGGACGCAAGGACGAGCGCACCGGCCGGATGTCCGGCCGGGCCCGCGACGGCCGCCTGGTGCACTTCGACGCGGGCAGCCTGGTCGGGCAGATCCGCCCCGGCGACATCGTGCACACCACGGTCACCTACGCCGCGCCGCACCACCTCAACGCCGACGGCGAGCCGCTGTCGCACCGGCGTACCCGGGCCGGTGACGCGGCCGAGGCGGGGCGCTCCCCGCGTACCCCCGGGGTGCTGCTCGGGCTGCCCACGGTCGGTGCGCCGGCCGCGACGCCCGCGCCGACGACCGGCTGCGCCGCCCACTGACGCGAGGTCGGGGCTCGCCACGCCGGCGGGCCCCGACCGCTTCCTCCCCCGGACGCTCAGACCGAGATCCGGCCCGCGCGTGGAGGCCACGCCGTAGCCGCCGTTGTTGCGGTAGTAGTTGTTGAACACGTGCACCGGGTTGCCGAAGCGGACCGTCGAACCAGTTGTGGTGGTCGATCCAGATGTTGGTCGCCGACTCCTGCACGTTGATCGCGTCGTCGTTCCAGTTCCGCACCCCGTTCCCACCTGGACAGAGATCGGCGGCCGCCACCCTCCTGGTGACGGCCGCCGATCACGGAGACGGTGGTGCTCAGCAGGCGACGCCGCCCAGCTTCACCGAGCCCGGCGCGGACGCCGCGCCGTTGGCGGTGAAGCCGATCGTCACCGACGCGCCCGCCGCGAGCGACGGCGACCAGGTCGGCGCGGCGGCCGTCACCGTCGTGCCGGACTGGGTCACCGTGGCGTTCCAGCCGCTGGCCAGCGTCACCCCCGACGGCCAGGACCAGGTCACCGACCACGGGTTCACCGCCGCCGTGCCGGTGTTCTTCACGGTCAGCTCACCCTGGAAGCCGCCCTGCCACGCGTTGACCTGCTTGTAGGTCGCCGTGCAGGCGCCCGCCGGCGGCGGCGTGGTCGGGCTGCCGGTCGGCGTCGCGGTCGGGCTGCCGGTCGGGCTGCCGGTCGGGCTCGCGGTGGGCGAGCCGGTGCCGCCACCCACCGGTGGGATCAGGTACGGCTGGAGGATCGCCTGCTTCGCGGTGTTGATGGTGGTCCAGTCGTCCAGCGCGATGCCGCCGGTGTCACCCGAGTTCGGGTTCCACGACCAGTAGGTGAAGGACATCCCGTTGACCCCGGTGCCGGTGTAGGCCATCAGGTTCTCCAGCCAGACCTTGTCCCGCGGATCCTGCAACGTGGTGCCGAACTCGCCCATCATGATCGGCGCGATGTTCTGCTTGTGCAGGTAACCCCAGTACTTGTCCCAGATCGCCGGCATGTTCGCCGGGTAGTCCGGGGCCTTGAACCAGGACTGCTCGTAGACGCTGGTGGCGTACTCGTGCGGCGAGTAGACCAGCCGGTTCGCCACGTTCAGCCGGACCGGGAAGTCCTTGGCCTTCGACAGGTTGCCGCCCCACCAGCCGCAGTCCTCGTCGTTGCTGGGGTCGTTGTCCCAGACGTTCGACAGGCCGCCGCTGGGGCAGCTCACCCCCTCCACGAAGATCAGCCAGTTGGGCTGCACCCCGAGGATCGCGTTGCCGGCCCGCTCGGCGGCCAGCCGCCAGTCGCGGGCGGTGTCCCCGCAGCCCCAGCAGGCCCCGGTCGCCGCCGGGTTGGTGCCCTCGGCGTGCGGCTCGTTGTGCAGGTCCGCGCCGATCACCGTGGGGTTGCCCGCGTACCGCTGGGCGAGCATCTTCCAGTCGTTGATCCAGGTCGCCTCGGAGACCGTCGAGGTGTACCAGAGCGGCGACTGCCCGGCCGAGGTGGGCCGGTGCCGGTCCAGGATGACCCGCATCCCCTTGCTGCCGGCGTAGTCGATGACCTTGTCGAGGATCTGCAACGGGGAGAGCCCGACCAGATCCGGGTTGACGAAGTCGTTGATCCCGCTGGCCGTCGCCCCCGGCTTCAGCGCGTCGTTCGAGTACGGGATCCGCAGGGTGTTGTAGCCGAGGCCGGCCATCTTGTCGAGCTGGCCGCGCCACGGGTTGTTCGACCAGAGACCGTGGAAGGTCTTGTTGTCGGTCTCCATGCCGAACCAGTTGATGCCGGTCAGGCGTACCGTCGCGCCGGTGCTGTCGACGATCTTGTTGCCGTTGGTGCGCAGGTAGCCGGTGCCGGTGCCGCCGACGGCGGCGGCAGCCGGTGAGGTGCTGACGGCGGCGGCGACGAGCACGCCGGCCGCGGCGGTGGCGAGCGCGGTCAGCGCGCCACCGAGGGCGGTGGGTCGGTGCATCAGGGCTCCACTTCGGATGCCCGCGCCGCGCGAGCGCCGCGGGCGGAAGGACCAAGGGAGACGGCCCGCTCGTCATCGGGTACGCGGACGAGCGTCAACGGGCCGTGTCACGTGGACGGCCACTCGCGGACAGTGCCGGCGACCTCCGACGGCGCCCCGCGCCGCCGGTGCCCTCGCGCCGGTGATCGACCTGACTCTGCGCCCATTCTGATCAGCGCACCTCGATGCGTCAACCGGCCCGACCAGCCTCGACCCAGGACGACGCTTTCCTGCCCACGCGGCCCGGCACCGCACCGCTCGCCTCACGCGGCCCGGCACCGCACCGCTCGCCGCCCCCGCCCACCCGTGCTCCCCGCTCCGCCGCCCCGCGCCCGTGCTCCTCCGCGCCGCCGCCCCTCACGGTGAGCGCCGCGCACTTTCAGAGAATGAGTGCCTATTCCACGTCGAATAGGCACTCGTTCTCTGAAAGTGCACGCGCGAGGGGGGTGGGGGGCGGGGTGCGGGGGTGGGGTGGGGGAAGGGGCGAGCCCTCGGTCCCGGGTGGGGCCGAGGGCTCGCGGGAGTGGTCGGGTCAGCCGGCCTGCTCGGCCAGCTGGAGGAACTGCCGCTTGGAGGCGAGGGCCTGCTCGGCCTCCTTGATCCGGCGGGCGTCCCCGGCGGCCTGGGCGCGGGCCAGCCGCTCCTCCGCCTCGGCGACCTGCGCCCGCATCTGGGCGAGCAGCGGGTTGTCCTGCGGGGTGGTGCGCCGCCAGGCCGAGTCCATGACCTCGCGGACCTTGTCGTCGACGGCGCGCAGCCGCCGCTCCAGCCCGGCGGCGGCCTCGCGCGGCACCCGGCCGGCCTCGTGCCACTGCGCCTGGATCTCCCGCAGCTTGGCCTGCGCGCCCTTCGGGTCACCCTCGACGTCGAGCGCCTCGGCCTCGGCGAGCAGCGCCTGCTTGCGCTCCAGGTTGGCCCGCTGCTCGTTGTCCCGGGCGGAGAAGACCTCACTGCGCCGGCTGAAGAACGCGTCCTGCGCGGCGCGGAACCGTTCCCAGAGCTTCTGCTCGGCCTCCTTGGAGGCGCGCGGGGCGGCCTTCCACTGGTTCATCAGGTCCTTGAGCTGGTTGGCGGTGGCCGCCCACTCGGTGGAGTCCTTCAGCTTCTCCGCCTCGGCGACCAGCTCCTCCTTGACCGTCTGCGCCTGCTTGCGCTGCTGGTCGAGGGAGGCGAAGTGGGCGCCCCGGCGGCGGGTGAAGCCGTCCCGGGCGGCGGCGAACCGCTTCCACAGCTCACCGTCGATCTTCTTGTCGACCCCGCGGATGGTCTTCCACTCGTCGAGGATCTCCTTGAGCCGGTCCCCGGCGGTCTTCCAGCCGGTCGACTCGGCGGCGAGCTTCTCCGCCTCCTCGACCAGGGCGGTCTTGCGGGCGAGCGCCTCGACCCGGGCCGCGTCCTTGGCGGCGCGTGCCTCGCCGGCCTTCTCCTCGGCGACGGCGGCGAGCTTGTCCAGCCGCGCGGCCAGCGCGTCGATGTCGCCGACGACGTGCGCCTCGGCCAGTGAGGCGCGGATCCGGCGGATCGTGGTCAGCGAGTGGCCGGCGTCCGCCGCGCCCGAGTTGAGCCGGGCCTCGGTGAGGTCCACCTCGGTCACCAGGTCGGCGAAGCGCCGGGCGAAGTGGGCCAGCCCTTCCTCCGGGGCTCCCGCCTGCCAGGATCCGACCACCCGCTCGCCCTCGGCGGTCTTGACGTACACGGTGCCGTCCGCGTCCACCCGTCCGAAGGCAGTCCAGTCGCTCATGTGCCCATCCTCGTTCTCCCGGCGTCGACGGGACAGCCCCCTCGATCGCCGCCACGGCGCAGCCAAGTTGCTCTCGGCATTGTCACAGGTCCGACCCCGTCCGCGTCGAGCGCCTGTCTCTGACCGTGACCATACGGTGTCCTAGCACCCACAGACAGGCTTCCTGGGGGGAGTGTCGCAATCGGACGTACGATGTACGGTACAACGTACGAGGTGCCGGACGCACGGATCCGGCCCGCCGAGGAGGAGCAGATGACGCAGTCCCGCAGCCGGATGACGCCCCCGGTCGACGAGGGGTTCGTGCCCGACGCGGCCGACCTGGCCGCGCTCGACGAGTGGTTCCGCCGGTACGACGCGCTCGCCGAGGCGGGCGACGTGGCCGGCACCGCCGAGCTGGCGATGTTCCCGCTCAACACGGTCACCGACGACGCGGCCGGGGAGGGCTCCGCCCGCCAGCTCGACCGCGCGGCGTACCTGGAGATGATGGGCGGAGTGCTCGGTGGCGGGGGCGACCTGCGGATGGAGTCGCGGCGGACGCCGTACTTCCTCACCCGCAGCCTCGCCGTCGTCCTCACCGAGGCCGAGTTCACCGTCGACGGCGAGCGGCAGCGGGTGCGCTACGCCGACCTGCTGGTCAAGGTCGACGGCCAGTGGCGGTTCCAGACCATGGTGCAGGGCGGCTGGGGCGGCCAGGCGGGCTGACCATCGGCGGCGACCCGGCGACCCGGCGCCCCGCCGGCCCGGACCGCCGGGCCAGGGGCGCCGGGCGCCACCGGGCCGATACGGTTGCCGGGTGCCCCTGGTCGCCGCCGCCGTCTGCCCCCACCCGCCGCTGATCGTCCCCGAGCTGGCCGGCGCCGCCGCGCCGGAGCTGGACGACCTGCGTACCGCCTGCGACGCCGCCGTCGCCGGGCTCCTGGACTCGGGCGCCCGCCGGATCGTGGTGGTCGGTGACGGGCCGGCGACCCGCTCCTACGGCCTGCCCTTCCACGGTTCGCTCGCCCCGTGGGGGGCCGACGTCGAGGTCTGTCTCGGCAGCCCGCGCCCGGACCGGCCGGACCTGCTGCCGCTGAGCCTGACCATCGGGGCGTGGCTGCTGCGCCGCAGCCCGACCGGGCCGTCCTCGGTGGCCCGGATGCACGCCCTGGCCGCCGACGCCGACCCGGCCGACTGCGCCGCGCTGGGCGGCGGCTTCCGCGCCGACGTCGACTGGGGGCTGCTGGTGATGGGCGACGGGTCGGCCTGTCGCGGCCCGAAGTCGCCCGGCTACGACGACCCGCGCGCCGAGGCGTACGACGACGGGGTCGCCCGGGCCCTGGCCGACGCGGACGCCGCGGCCCTGCTCGACCTGGACCCGGCGCTCTCGGCGGAGCTGAAGGCCGCCGGGCGGGCGCCCTGGCAGGTGCTGGCCGGCGCGGCCCGCGCGGCGGGCGGCGAGTGGCGCGGCGAGCTGCGCCACTACTCGGCCCCCTACGGCGTTGCCTACTTCGTGGCGTCCTGGGAGCGGGTGTGAGCGGCACCGTCGTGGCCGTGGTCGGGCCGACCGCGGCCGGGAAGTCGGCGCTGAGCATCGCCCTCGCGCACGCCCTCGACGGCGAGGTGGTCAACGCCGACTCGATGCAGCTCTACCGGGGCATGGACATCGGCACGGCGAAGCTGACCCCGGCCGAGCGGGAGGGCGTGCCGCACCACCTGCTCGACATCTGGGAGGTGACCGAGCCGGCCAGCGTCGCCGAGTACCAGAAGCTGGCCCGCGCCGCGGTCGACGACATCCTGGCCCGGGGCAAGGTGCCGCTGCTGGTCGGCGGCTCGGGGCTCTACGTGCGGGCGGTGCTGGAGCAGTTCGAGTTCCCCGGCACCGACCCGGCGGTGCGGGAGCGGCTGGAGGGGGAGTTGGCGGCCGTCGGCCCCGCCCCGCTGTACGAGCGGCTGCGCGAGGCCGACCCGGCCGCGGCGGCGAGCATCCTGCCCGGCAACGGCCGGCGGATCGTGCGGGCCCTGGAGGTGATCGAGCTGACCGGCGCGCCGTTCACCGCCTCCCTGCCGCAGCCCACGCCGTACTACCCGGCGGTGCAGCTCGGCGTCGACCTGGACACCGCGCTGCTGGACGAGCGGATCGCGCTGCGGGTGGACCGGATGTGGACCGACGGGCTGGTCGACGAGACGCGGGCGCTGCTCGGGCGCGGCCTGGCCGAGGGACGTACCGCCAGCCGGGCGCTCGGCTACCAGCAGGTGCTGCGCTTCCTCGCCGGCGAGACGACCGAGGCCGAGGCGCACGACGAGACGGTCCGGGCCACCCGCCGGTTCGTCCGCCGGCAGCGCTCCTGGTTCCGCCGCGACCCGCGCGTCCACTGGCTGGACTCGGCCGCGCCGTCGTTCACCGACACTGCCCTGCGAACGGTGGCCGCGCATCGGGGATGATGGGGGCGTGGAGTTCACCAAGGGCCACGGCACCGGCAACGACTTCGTCATCCTGCCCGACCCGGACGGCACGCTGGACCTGACGCCGGGGCTGGTCGCCGCGATCTGCGACCGGCGGCGCGGCGTCGGCGGCGACGGCGTGCTGCGCGTCGTCCGGGCCGGTAAGCATCCCGAGGGCGCCGGCCTGGCCGGCGAGGCCGAGTGGTTCATGGACTACTGGAACTCCGACGGCTCGTTCGCCGAGATGTGCGGCAACGGGGCCCGGGTCTTCGTCCGCTACCTGCTGGAGACCGGGCTGGCCACGCCGTCCGGCGCGGCGCTGCCGGTGGCCACCCGGGCCGGCGTCGTGCGCGCGCGGGTCGGGGCCGACGCCATCGCCGTCGAGATGCGCCGCCCCCGGGTGTACGACGCGTCGACCGCGACCCTGGGCGGGCTGACCCTGCCCGGCGCGGCGGTGGACGTCGGCAACCCGCACCTGGTCTGCGCGCTCCCCGCCGGGCTGGACCTGGCCGGCCTCGACCTCACCCGCGCGCCCGAGTTCGATCCGACGGTCTTCCCGGCCGGGGTGAACGTCGAGTTCACCGCCCCGGGCGAGCCGGTCGCCGGCGCCGACGGGCACGTGCTCATGCGGGTGTACGAGCGCGGCTCCGCCGAGACGCTCTCCTGCGGCACCGGGGCGTGCGCGGTCGGCGCGGTGGCGCTGCGCGACGCCGGCCTCGACACCGGCACCGTGGCGGTGGACGTCCCCGGTGGCCGCCTCACCGTCACCGTGACCGACGACTCCTGCTGGCTCTCGGGCCCGGCCGTCCTGGTAGCCACCGGCGAACTGGTCCCGGCGGCGCTGCACCCCTGAACTCCGGCCCCGGCCACCCGGCCGGACCGCCCGCCCCGGTCGCCCGCTGTGCGGTGATCAAGAAGTTTGCGTCCCTCCCGCCGCCGATCGCGTCCCCAAACCTCTTGATCACCGGAGCGAGGCCGCGGTGCGGCGGGCGGTGCAGGCGGGGAGGGGGCGCGGTGGGGCGGTCAGGGGGTGGCGGAGGCGTTGGCGGCGATCTCGGGGAGGTCGGCAGGGCCCGGGTCGGCCGCGGGGGGCGGGGTGGACGCCGGGTTCTGGGCCGCCGCGCGGACGGCCGCCGCGACCGCCGGGGCGACCCGGGAGTCGAAGACGCTCGGCACGATCACCGTCGGATTGATCTTGTCCTCGCCGACCACGTCCGCGATCGCCCGGGCGGCGGCGATCGCCATCTCCTCGGTGAACTCCTCGGCGTGCGCGTCCAGCATGCCCCGGAACACGCCGGGGAAGGCGAGCACGTTGTTGATCTGGTTCGGCTGGTCCGAGCGGCCGGTGGCGACCACGGCGGCGTGCTTGCGCGCCTCCCGGGGGTCGACCTCCGGGTCGGGGTTGGCCAGCGCGAAGACGATCGCGTCCTTGGCCATGGTGGCGATGTCGTCACCGGTGAGCAGGTTCGGCGCGCTCACCCCGATGAAGACGTCCGCGTCCCGGACCGCCCCGGGCAGGTCACCGGAGTAGTTGTCCCTGTTGGTGTTCTCCGCCAGCCACTGCCAGGCCGGGTTGAGCCCGCTCTGGCCGCGGTGCAGGGCGCCCTGCCGGTCGTACGCGATGATGTCGCCCACGCCCTGGCGCAGCAGCAGCTTCATGATCGCGGTGCCGGCCGCGCCGGCCCCGGAGACCACCACCCGGACGTCGGCGAGCTGCTTGCCCACGACGCGCAGCGCGTTGGTCAGCGCGGCGAGCACGCAGATCGCGGTGCCGTGCTGGTCGTCGTGGAAGACCGGGATGTCCAGCGCCTCGCGCAGCCGGGCCTCGATCTCGAAGCAGCGCGGCGCGGCGATGTCCTCCAGGTTGATCCCGCCGTACGCGGGGGCGATCGCCTTGACGATCTGCACGATCTCGTCGGTGTCCTGGGTGTCCAGGACCACCGGCCAGGCGTCCACCCCGCCGAAGCGCTTGAACAGCGCCGCCTTGCCCTCCATCACCGGCAGCGACGCCGCCGGCCCGAGGTTGCCCAGGCCCAGCACCGCCGAGCCGTCGCTGACCACGGCGACGGTGTTGCGCTTGATGGTCAGCCGCCGGGCGTCCGCCGGGTTCTCCGCGATCGCCATGCAGACCCGGGCCACCCCGGGGGTGTACGCCCGCGACAGCTCGTCCCGGGTGCGCAGGGACACCTTCGAGTGCACCTCGATCTTGCCGCCGAGGTGCAGCAGGAAGGTGCGGTCGGAGACCTTGCGCACGTCCACCCCGTCGAGCGCGGTCAGCGCGTCGACCACCTGGTCGGCGTGGCCGGTGTCGGCGGTGTCACAGGTGAGGTCGACGATCACGTGGGTCGGGTCGGAGTCGACCACGTCCAGCGCGGTGACGATCGCGCCGGCCTCGCCGACGGAGGTGGTCAACCGGCCGATGGAGGAGGCGTCCGCGGGCACCGCGATCCGGATCGTGATCGAGAATCCGGCACTCGGAAGTCGGGTGATGGCCACGCGGTTCCCTCCGTCGACGCTGAGCGGCTCGCCAGCATTTCTACTCGCCCACCCGGGCCGACGGGCAGCCGGCCCCGTATTTGCGGGGGTCCGTCACGGGCATATAGCGGGTGCGCCGGGCGTTGGCACATGTCAGGATTGCTTCCTACGTGACCAAACGGACAGGAGACTCAGTTTGCGAGACCAGGAGACCTACGTCCCCTTCGAGGACGACGAGCTCGACACCACCACCGGTGAGTTCGAGCTGTCGGAGCGGCAGGCGCTACGGCGGGTCCCCGGCCTCTCCACCGAGCTCACCGACATCACCGAGGTCGAGTACCGCCAGCTGCGGCTGGAGCGGGTCGTCCTGGTCGGTGTCTGGACCGAGGGCACCCAGGACGACGCCGACAACTCCCTCACCGAGCTGGCGGCGCTGGCCGAGACGGCCGGCTCGCAGGTGCTCGAAGGGCTGATCCAGCGTCGCAACCGGCCCGACCCGGCCACCTACATCGGCCGGGGCAAGGTCGACGACCTCGGTGCGGTGGTCCTGCACACCGGCGCCGACACGGTGATCTGCGACGGTGAGCTGTCCCCGTCGCAGCTGCGGAACCTGGAGCAGCGCACCAAGGTCAAGGTGGTCGACCGCACCGCGCTGATCCTCGACATCTTCGCCCAGCACGCCAAGAGCAAGGAAGGTAAGGCGCAGGTCGAGCTGGCCCAGCTCGAGTACCTGCTGCCGCGCCTGCGCGGTTGGGGTGAGACGCTGTCCCGGCAGACCGGTGGTTCCGGTCGAGGCGGCGGCGCCGGCGGCGGCGTGGGCCTGCGCGGTCCCGGTGAGACCAAGCTGGAGACCGACCGGCGCCGGATCCGCACCCGGATCTCCCGGCTGCGCCGCGAGATCAAGGGCATGAAGACGGTACGCCAGACCAAGCGCGCCCGTCGCTCCCGCAACGCCGTCCCGGCGGTGGCGATCGCCGGTTACACCAACGCCGGCAAGTCGAGCCTGCTCAACCGGCTGACCGGGGCGGGTGTGCTGGTCGAGAACGCGCTCTTCGCCACCCTGGACCCGACCACCCGCAAGGCCACCACCTCCGACGGCCGGCTCTACACCCTGTCCGACACCGTCGGCTTCGTCCGGCACCTGCCGCACCAGATCGTCGAGGCGTTCCGCTCGACGCTGGAGGAGGTCGCCGAGTCCGACCTGGTGGTGCACGTGGTGGACGGCACCCACCCCGATCCGGAGGAGCAGGTCCGCGCGGTCCGCGAGGTCCTCTCCGAGGTCGGCGCCGACCGGCTGCCGGAGCTGCTGGTGGTCAACAAGACCGACGCCACCGACGAGGAGACGCTGCTGCGGCTCAAGCGGCTCTGGCCGGAGGCGGTCTTCGTCTCCGCGCACAGCGGGCGCGGGATCGACGGGCTGCGTCAGGCCATCGAGGAGCGGCTGCCCCGCCCGGCGGTGGAGATCCGCGTGGTGCTCCCGTACGACCGGGGCGACCTGGTCGCCCGGGTGCACCGGCAGGGTGAGGTGCTTAGCACCTCCCACCTGCCCGAGGGCACCCTGCTGCACGTACGCGTCGGTGAGGCGCTCGCCGCCGAGCTGGCCCCGTACGCGGCGGCGGCGGAGCATGCGGTCGCCGGGGCGCGATAGCGCTCCCGGCGTCATCCGGACGCAACACGAGGCATGCGACACTGGCGCAATGCGCCGCGCTGTTTCCTCGGCCACGGTTGCCCTCAGCCTGCTGGGGGCGATCGTGGCGTGTCCCGGTGCCGCCACGGCGGCGCAGGCCGCCCCCGCGCCCAAGAAGCGTTGCACCGTCGAGGACCCGCGGCTGGACGAGTTGTCCGGGCTGGTCGCCACGAAGACCGGCTACATCGTGATCAACGACGGCTCGTTGCAGGAGAACCGCAAGCGGGTCTTCTACCTCGACAGCAAGTGCAAGATCGACAAGGAGCCGGTCCGCTACTCGGGGGCCGGCCCTTTCGACACCGAGGACCTCGCCCTCTCACCGGACGGCAAGACCCTCTGGATCGCCGACATCGGTGACAACCCGGGCAAGGAGCGGCGCAGCCGGATCGCGGTCTGGACCATGCCGGTCGGCGGCGGCAAGCAGCCGGTGCTGCACCGGTTGACGTACCCGGAGCAGAAGCCGCACGACGCCGAGGCGCTGCTCGTCGGCGCCGACAACCTGCCCCTGGTGATCACCAAGGTGCCCAGCGGCAAGGCGGAGATCTACACCCCGACCGCGAAGCTGAAGAGCGGCGGCGACACCGAGCCGGTGCCGATGAAGAAGGTCGGCGAGATCGCGCTGCCGGAGACCAACACCGACAACCCGCTGAACATCTTCGGCCGGGTGGCGATCACCGGCGCGGCCCGGTCGCCCGACGGCACGAAGGTGGTGGTGCGCACCTACGCCGACGCCTTCGAGTACGACGTCACCGGTGACGACCTCGTCGGGGCGCTGACCACCGGCAAGCCCCGGGTGACCCCGCTGGCCGACCCGTTCGGCGAGGCCATCGCGTACAGCCCGGACGGCAAGACCTTCCTCACCGTCTCCGACGCCGGGGAACTGGCCGCCGACGACCCGATCGACATCCTGGCGTACACGCCGTCGACCTCCGGGGCGGAGGCGTTGGCCGGGGCCGGCGACGCAGAGAAGCCGGCGGCGGAGAAGTCCTGGTTCGACACGCTCAGCCTGGACCAGATCACGTACCTGATCGCCGCGGTCGGTGTGCTCGGCGCGCTCCTGGTCGGCGCGGGCATCGTCGGGATCCTGCGGGCCCGCCGCCGGCCCGCCCCGGCCGACACCGGACGCGACGCCGACGATCCGGAGCGCGACGACCCGTTCTCGTCCGGCGCGATCGACCGGGGCGACGACGGCGCCGGCGGCGCGCGGGGCGGTGTCTACGGCGGTGCGCCCGCCGCCGGTGTCTACGGCGCCCCACCGGCAGCCGGTGGGCCCGTCCGCGCGCCGGCCGGTGGCGGTGTCTACGGCGGCGGCGCCCGTCCCGGTGGCCCGGCTCCCGGCGGCGCGCGACCCGCGGCGGCCGGCGCGCCCGGCGGCGGCGCCCCGGGTGGCCGTCCCGGTGGCGGCGTGTACGGCGGCGCCCGTCCGGCCGGTGGTGGCGTCTACGGCGGCGCGGCGGGTGGCCCGCCTCCGGGCGGTGGTGCTCCGCGTGGTGGCGCTCCGGCCGGTCCGCCCGGTCCGCCCGGTGCCGGCCCGCGTGGTGGCGTCCCGGCCGGTCCGCCCGGCGCCGCCCCGCGTGGTGGCGTCCCGGCCGGTCCGCCCGGCGCCGGCCCGCGTGGTGGTGGCCCCGCCGGTCCGCGCGGTGGCGCGCCGAACGGGGCCGCGCCCCGGGGCGGTGGCGTGTACGGCGGGGGTGGCCGGGCCGAGCCGCCGCGCCGTGAGCCCGGCCCGCGCGATCCCCGAGCCGCCCAACGCCGCGACGAGGGGTACGACGACCGGCACGGCTACGGCCAGCCGCCCGGCCGGGAGCACCGGGGCGAGCGGTACTAGGGCGTGTGTCGGAGTCCTCGGCCGGCCAGGGACTTCGACGCACGCCTGGCCCTGCGGGCACGGACACGACGACGGGGTGGTCGCTTCGGCAGCGGCCACCCCGTCGTGTCGGGTACGGGTCAGATCCGGCGCAGCACCGCGACGACCCGCCCCATGATGGTGGCGTCGTCGCCGGGGATCGGGTCGAAGGCCGGGTTCTGCGGCATCAGCCAGACGTGCCCGTCGCGCCGGCGGTACGTCTTGACCGTCGCCTCGCCGTCGAGCATGGCGGCCACGATGTCGCCGGCCTCGGCGGTCGGCTGCTGGCGGACCACCACCCAGTCGCCGTCGCAGATCGCCGCGTCGAGCATCGAGTCGCCCTTGACCTGGAGCATGAAGACCTCGCCCTCACCCACCAGCTCGCGGGGGAGCGGGAAGACGTCCTCCACCGCCTGCTCGGCGAGGATCGGCCCACCGGCGGCGATCCGGCCCAGCATCGGCACGTACGCCGGGGTGGGGCGCTGCGAGCGGCTCAGCTCGTCGTCGGCGTCGCTGGGGGCACGGACGTCCACCGCGCGCGGCCGGTTGGGGTCGCGGCGCAGGAAGCCCTTCTTCTCCAGCTCCTTGAGCTGGTAGGCGACGCTGGACGGGGAGACCAGGCCGACGGCCTCGCCGATCTCGCGCACGCTCGGCGGGTAGCCCTGGCGCTCGACCCAACTGCGGATGAACTCCAGGATCCGCCGCTGACGGGCGGTCAGGTCGACGGTGGCCGGGTCGGGGAAGCTGCTGACCACCGGGGTGACCGGGCGCACCGCCGGCTGCGCGGCGCGGCTGCGCGTGGTGCGGGGACGCCGAGTGGCCGGCGGACCCGCCTCGGCGATCGGCTGCGGGTTCTTCTGCCGGCTGGCCCGGTCCTCGGTCACGTCCGTCCTCCCTGGTCGGCGCTGGGTGCCTTGGCGGCTCGTGGTGCGTGCGGGGGTGTCGCGGGTCCGGGCCCGACGTCGTGCGACGCGCCCGGTCGTTCATGACCGTATAGGTGAGATCGGTCATTTTCAAACATCTGTACGACCTGCCGTCGGCGTGTCGGTGCGGAAATCCTGGAAACTCGAACGCGCGTTCTGATAAATGGTACGTCCTCGTCGAACTCGTGTTCGACCGGTAGGCCCTTTCGGCTCCGCCGTCCGTTTTCCGGGTCCGGACCGGACGGGCGGTAACCTCCGGCGCGCCCCGGCGGTTGGGTCTGTCGGCGGCGCGGCGGAGTGATCATCGAGGTGACGCGCCGGACACGCCGCCCAACTTGACCGCGCTCGGTCGGCCGCCTACGGTCAACCCCTAGATGTAGTAGTCACATGGGCGTAAGTCGCCTACAGGTTGGGTTCGACTACCGACCGCACTCCCGTACCGTCGACGACGGCGACGGTCACCGAAGGTGGCCCCGCCGGGTCGACGCGTGCCCGGAGGCGGGCGGCCCGGACCCGTGGTCGATCAAAGGAGGTCAGGCGAATGCGGTGTCCGTACTGCCGACACGCCGACTCCCGGGTGGTCGACTCCCGCGAGGCCGACGACGGTCAGCTGATCCGCCGCCGCCGGTCCTGCCCGGAGTGCGGTAAGCGGTTCACCACCGTCGAGGAGGCGGTGCTGGCCGTGGTCAAGCGCAGCGGGGTGACCGAGCCGTTCAGCCGGACGAAGATCGTCGGCGGGGTGCGCAAGGCGTGCCAGGGCCGGCCGGTCGACGAGGACTCGATCGCGCTGCTCGCGCAGAAGGTCGAGGAGACGGTGCGGGCCAAGGGGGCGGCCGAGATCCCGAGCCACGAGGTGGGGCTGGCGATCCTGGGCCCGCTGCGGGACCTGGACGAGGTCGCCTACCTCCGCTTCGCCAGCGTCTACCGGTCCTTCGACTCGCTCGCCGACTTCGAGCGCGAGATCGAGACGCTGCGGGCCGCCGCGCGGGCCCGGGCGGCCGACGCGGTCGAGGCCGCCGGCCGTACCAGTTGATTTTTTCTGATTTCTGACAAGTGACGACGCGCGGCGGGTGACCGCGCAGACGAGGGGGCGGATGAGATGGCGGGGGACGGCGTGACAACGAGCCGGTCGCGGGCGGCCAGGAACGGCGCGGCGGTGACGGGGTTGAAGGTGCAGCGGGTCTGGACGACCGAGGGCGTGCACCCGTACGACGAGGTGGCGTGGGAGCGCCGCGACGTCGTGATGACGAACTGGCGGGACGGCTCGATCAACTTCGAGCAGCGCGGGGTCGAGTTCCCCGAGTCCTGGAGCGTCAACGCGGCGAACATCGTGACCACCAAGTACTTCCGGGGCGCGGTGGGGACCCCGCAGCGGGAGTGGTCGCTCAAGCAGCTCATCGACCGGGTGGTCAGCACCTACCGCAAGGCCGGTGAGGAGCACGGCTACTTCGCCTCCCCGGCGGACGCGGAGGTCTTCGCCCACGAGCTGACCTGGATGCTGCTGCACCAGGTGTTCAGCTTCAACTCGCCGGTCTGGTTCAACGTCGGCACGCCGTCGCCGCAGCAGGTCAGCGCCTGCTTCATCCTGGCGGTCGACGACTCGATGGACTCCATCCTGGACTGGTACAAGGAGGAGGGGCGGATCTTCCAGGGCGGCTCCGGCGCCGGGGTCAACCTCTCCCGCATCCGCTCCTCGAAGGAACTGCTCTCCTCCGGCGGCACCGCCTCCGGCCCGGTCAGCTTCATGCGCGGCGCGGACGCCTCCGCCGGCACCATCAAGTCCGGTGGCGCCACCCGGCGGGCGGCCAAGATGGTCATCCTCGACGTGGACCACCCGGACATCGAGGAGTTCGTGGCGACCAAGGCGCGCGAGGAGGACAAGATCCGCGCGCTGCGGGACGCCGGCTTCGACATGGACCTGGGCGGCGCGGACATCGTCAGCGTGCAGTACCAGAACGCCAACAACTCGGTGCGGGTCTCCGACGAGTTCATGACGGCGGTGGAGAACGGCGGCGGCTTCGACCTGCGCGGCCGGCTCGACGGGCAGACCATCGAGACGATCGACGCCAAGAACCTGTTCCGCACCATCGCCCAGGCCGCCTGGGAGTGCGCCGACCCGGGCCTGCAGTACGACGACACCATCAACGACTGGCACACCTGCCCGGAGACCGGGCGGATCACCGCGTCGAACCCGTGCTCGGAGTACCTGCACCTGGACAACTCCTCGTGCAACCTGGCCTCGCTGAACCTGATGAAGTTCCTCCGCGCCGACGGCGGCTTCGAGGTGGAGAAGTTCGTCAAGTCGGTCGAGTTCGTCATCACCGCGATGGACATCTCGATCTGCTTCGCCGACTTCCCGACCGAGAAGATCGGCGAGACCACCCGCGCCTACCGGCAGCTCGGCATCGGGTACGCCAACCTGGGCGCGCTGCTGATGGCCTCCGGCCTGCCGTACGACTCGGAGCAGGGCCGCTCGGTCGCCGCGGCGATCACCTCGCTGATGACCGGCACCGCGTACCGCCGCTCGGCCGAGCTGGCCGGCATCGTCGGCGCGTACGAGGGCTACGCCCGCAACGCCGAGCCGCACAAGCGGGTCATGCGCAAGCACGCCGCCGCCAACGACGCGATCAAGCCGGCCGGCACCGTCGCCACCGCCATCCAGCGGGAGGCGACCAAGCAGTGGACCGAGGGCAACAAGGTCGGTGACAAGCACGGCTGGCGCAACTCGCAGGCCAGCGTGCTCGCCCCGACCGGCACCATCGGCCTGATGATGGACTGCGACACCACCGGCGTCGAGCCGGACCTGGCGCTGGTCAAGTTCAAGAAGCTGGTCGGCGGCGGCTCGATGCAGATCGTCAACCAGACCGTGCCGCGCGCCCTGCGCAGCCTCGGCTACCCCGAGGAGCAGGTCGAGGCGATCGTCGAGCACATCGCCGACCACGGCCACGTGGTGGACGCCCCCGGCCTGAAGCCCGAGCACTACCCGGTCTTCGACTGCGCCATGGGCGAGCGGTCCATCGCCCCGATGGGTCACGTGCGGATGATGGCGGCGGTGCAGCCGTTCATCTCCGGCGCCATCTCCAAGACGGTCAACATGCCGGAGCAGGCCACCGTCGAGGACGTCGAGAAGATCTACTTCGAGGGCTGGAAGCTCGGCCTCAAGGCGCTGGCGATCTACCGGGACAACTGCAAGGTCGGCCAGCCGCTCTCGGTCGCCAAGCCGAACAAGGCCGCCACCTCCGTCGAGGCCCCGGCCGAGGCGGAGAAGGTGGTCGAGAAGGTCGTCGAGTACCGCCCGGTGCGCAAGCGGCTGCCGAAGAAGCGCCCGTCGCAGACGGTCAGCTTCTCCGTCGGCGGCGCCGAGGGTTACCTCACCGCCTCGTCCTACCCGGACGACGGCCTCGGCGAGGTCTTCCTCAAGATGTCGAAGCAGGGCTCCACCCTGGCCGGCGTGATGGACGCCTTCTCGGTGGCCATCTCCATCGGCCTGCAGTACGGCGTCCCGCTGGAGACGTACGTCAGCAAGTTCACCAACATGCGCTTCGAGCCGGCCGGCATGACCGACGACCCGGACGTGCGGATGGCGGCCTCGGTGATGGACTACATCTTCCGTCGCCTGGCGCTGGACTTCCTGCCGTACGAGCGTCGCGCCGAGCTGGGCATCTTCACCGCCAAGGAGCGGGCCGCCCAGCTGCGGGCCGAGGCCGAGGCGGAGGCCGGCACGGTCAGCGGTGCGGACCTCACCGCGATGGCCTCCTCGGCCCCGGTCGAGACCCCGGAGCCGAAGACCGGCCCGGTCGCCCAGCCGGCCCAGGAGGTCGCCGACGTCGCCGCCGTCAAGCCGGCGCCGGCCGTGGGCTCCTCCACCGAGCTGCTGGAGGCCGTGATCGGCAAGGCCGCCGACGCGCCGCTCTGCTTCACCTGCGGCACGAAGATGCGCCCCGCCGGCAGCTGCTACGTCTGCGAGGGCTGCGGCTCGACCAGCGGCTGCAGCTGACGTACGACGACAAGGCGCCCCGCACCCGTCCGGTGCGGGGCGCCTCGCTGTCCGCCTGCTCCCGACCACGCCCGCCGTGAGGTGCGTGACAGAGCGGACCCGCTCGGCTCGCGCACTGCCAGCATCAGGAGATGACGACCTCAGCCGCGTACGCGGACTTCGCCGCCCGGGAGGCCCACGGCGTGTCCCCGACGTACGAGCGGCTCGCCCTGGCCGTGTCCCGGGACGACGCGCTGCTCGCTCTGCTCGACACGCTGCCACCGGCGAAACGGCAGCCCAACCTGCTGTTCGGTGTCGTCCGGCTGCTCGGCGGGCCGGTCCACGACCCGGCCGCGTTCCGGGACTTCACGGAGTCGAACTGGCCGGCGGTCGCCGCCGGCTGCCGTTCCCGGGCCACCCAGACGAACGAGGCCGGCCGGTGCGCGGTCCTGCTGCCGGTGCTCGCCGCGCTGCCGCAGCCGCTGGCACTGCTGGAGGTGGGCGCGTCCGCCGGCCTGAACCTCTACCCCGACCGGTACGCCTACCGGTACGGCGAGCACCGGCTCGGCGCGGGCGGGCCGGTGCTCGACTGCGACCTCACCGGTACCGCCCCACCGGCCCGCCGGCCCGAGGTGGTGTGGCGGGCGGGCCTCGACCTGAACCCCCTCGACGTGACGGACCCCGCCGACGTCAGGTGGCTGGACGCGCTCATCTGGCCCGAGCACGCCCGGCGCCGCGAACGGCTGCGCGCCGCCGCGGCCGTCGCCGCCGCCGACCCGCCGTCACTGGTCCGCGGTGACCTGGTGGACGACCTCCCGGCGCTGGCCGCCCAGGCCCCACCCGACGCGACGCTGGTGGTGTTCCACACCTCCGTGCTGTACCAGGTGCCGCAACCGCGGCGGGAGGCGTTCGCGCAGGTGGTGCGGGGACTGCCCGGACACTGGGTCGCGAACGAGGCCCCGCAGGTGCTGCGCTACGAGGGGCTGCCCGAGCCGCCGGACGCCGCGCTGCGCAACGTGCTCGCGCTGGACGGCAGGCCGCTGGCCTGGACCTGGCCGCACGGTCAGGCGGCCACCTGGTTCGCGTGACGCCCCCGCGTCAGCCGGAGCCCGCCGCCCGCCCGGCCGCCCCGTGGCCCGGCCGTGCCGTCGTCTGGCCGCCTGGCCGCCCCGCCGTCCCGTCGGGCTGACGGGTGCGCGCCGGCCCGCCTCGTCGCCGCTCTCCGTCACCGCCTCGGGGCAGCGGGTGAGATCGATCTTCACTAGGCTGACGGTCCAGACGACTCCCCGGTGAGGTGTCCATGGCGAAGCCGTCCCGTCGTGCCCTGCTGCTCCTCGCGGCGCTCATCCCGGCCGGCTGGGGTCTGGTCGTCGGCTGGTGGACACCGCGCGGCCCCGGCGGCAACCTCGACGCCGTCGTCTCGGTCCTGGCCAGCCTCGCCGTCGGGCTGCTCGCCGGCCGGCTGGGCCGGTCCCGTTGGGCGATGCTGGCCGCGCCGGTGCTCTTCGCGCTCGCCGTGGAACTGGCTCGGATTCCGCTGCGCGGGCCGACCGTGGACGCCCCGCACCTGAGCGGCTTCGGCGTCGCCGCCCTGGTGCTCGGCCGAGGGCTGCACGGCCTGTTCACCCTGCTGCCGCTGCTGGTCGGGGCCGCGTACGGCGCGGGGCTGGCCCGCCGTGCCACCCGGCGGGCAGCCGCCGTGCCGCCGGTGACGGGCGCGGCGGGCGACGGCCGACAGACGCCCGAGCCGGCGACGGGCGCAGCGGACGGCAGTCGGCACACGCCCGAGCCGGCGACGTCGACCGGTGACGCCCGTGCGGCCACCGACGTGCGGACCGGTGGGCCCGCTGTCGGCGGCGCGCCAATGCGTCGCCGTCCCGGGTGGACCTGGGCGGGCCGGGTGGTGGTGGGCCTGCTCGCCGCCGTCGTCGCCCTGGTCACCGTCGCGGCGGCGGTGCCGGCGCGCACCGCCCCCGTCCCGGGCGGGATCGCCGAGCTGACCAGCGTCCGCAGCGGCGATCGCGAACTCGGGCTGACGTTGCGCGGCGCCGACCGGAACGCCCCGGTGCTGCTCTTCCTGCCCGGCGGGCCCGGCTCCTCGGAGGTCGGCTCGGTCCGCCGGCACCTCGTCGGCCTGGAACGGCACGTCGTCCTGGCCACCCTGGACCGGCGCGGCGGGGCGAGGTCCTGGGCCGCCTTCGCGCCGTCGTCGTCGTTCACCCTGGACAGCGAGGTCGCCGACGTGATCGCGGTGGTGGAGCACCTGCGGCAGCGGTTCCGGCAGGACCGGGTGTACCTGATGGGCCACTCCGGCGGCTCGCTGGTCGGGGTGACCGCCGTGCAGCGCCGCCCCGAGCTGTTCCACGCGTACGTCGGGGTCGGGCAGGCCGTCGACCTGCGGGCGGCCGACATCAGCCAGTACGCCGACACCGTCGCCTGGGCCCGCCGCACCGGCCGTGCCGACCTGGCGGACCAGCTCACCCGCCTGGGTCCGCCGCCGTACCCGGACCTGTACACCTACGAGCCGCTGCTGGCCAACGAGGCCGGGGCGTTCGACTTCGACCGCACCGGCAACGCCGAGGGCCGCGACGGGGTGGCGGAGAACCTGGACGTGCCGGAGTACACCCTGCTGGAGAAGGCGCACGCGCTCAGCGGCAACCTCGACGGCTGGGACGTGCTCTACCCGCAGCTCCAGCAACTCGACCTGCGCCGGGATGTGCGCCGGCTCGACGTGCCGGTGTACCTCGTGGACGGGGCCCACGAGGTGCCCGGCCGGCTCGCCCTGACCCGCGAGTGGTACGCAAGGCTGGAGGCGCCCCGCAAGGAGCACGTCGTCCTCGACGGGGCCGGGCACCGATCCCTGTTCCAGCGGCCCGGCCCCGTCACCGACCTGCTGACCCGGATGCTCACCGAGACCCGCGGCCCCGGCGTCTGACCGCGCCGGCGGCGGTGACCGTCGCCGCCGGCGGCGAGTCGGGCCGGATCACCGCAGGCGATCACGGTTCGACGGGACGGCGGTGGCCGGATCGTCTCGCGTAGGGTCGCCGGCGTGAGCATCGCCCTCTTCACCCTCGGCGGGACCATCGCGATGGCCGGGGTCGGCCCGGGGGAGCGGCCGGTGGTCACCCGGCTGACCGGGGCGGACCTGCTCGCCGCCGTACCCGGGCTCGACAGCGTCGGCGAGGAGCTGGACGTGCGCGACGCGCTCGCCGTACCCAGCGCCGACCTGACGTACCGGCGGCTGCTGGATGTGGTCGACGCCGCGTCGCAGGCGGTGGCCGGCGGCGCGACCGGCGTCGTCGTCACCCAGGGCACCGACACCCTGGAGGAGACCGCGTACCTGGCCGACCTGGTCTGGCCGCACGCCGCGCCGCTGGTCGTCACCGGCGCCATGCGCAACGCCACCCTGGCCGGGGCCGACGGCCCGGCCAACCTGCTCGCGGCGGTCCGGGTCGCCGCGTCCGCCGAGGCCCGCGACCTGGGGGTGCTGGTCGTCGCCAACGACGAGATCCACGCCGCCCGCTGGGTCCGCAAGACCCACAGCACCAGTACGGCCACCTTCGCCTCCCCGAACGCCGGGCCGCTCGGCCACGTCGCGGAGGGACGGGTACGCCTGCTCACCCGGCCGCCCCGGCACGCGCCGCTGCCGCCGGTGGATCCGGCGCGGCTGGACGCCACCCGGGTCGCCCTGCACACCGTCACCCTCGACGACGACGGCTGGCTGCTCGACGGGCTGGCCGACCGCCGGCACGGCCTGGTCGTCGCCGGGTACGGGGTGGGGCACGTGCCGTCCGCGCTCGCCCCGGTGCTCGGCGCGCTCACCGATCGGATGCCGGTGGTGCTGACCTCCCGCACCGGCGCCGGCCCGGTGCTGCGGCACACCTACGGCGCGGTCGGCTCGGAGACCGACCTGCAACGGCGGGGCCTGGTCAACGGCGGGCTGCTCGACCCGTACAAGGCGGTGGTGCTGCTGCGGACGCTGCTCGCCGCCGGCGCGGGACGCGACGAGGTGGCCGCCGCCTTTGCCCGGCACGGCTGACCGGCGGCGACGCCCACCGGGACGGTGGAGCGCCCGCCCGGCGACCGGGCCAGCGCGGCCGGCTCCGTAGACTCGCCGCCGATGAGTGGCGAGCGACGACCCCTGGCGGACCGGCCGTTGACCGAGCCGCACCCGTCGCGGCTGCCGCCCGAGCACCCCGACCGGGCGCGGATCCTCGCCGCGCACGCCGCCGCGCTGGCCGCCGGGGAGGCCGGCTACCTCGACCCGTCCACCGGGCTCTTCGTGCTCAGCGCCGCCTTCCTCGCCCGCCGGGGCACCTGCTGCGGCCGGGGCTGCCGGCACTGCCCGTACGTCGACGACTGACGGGCGGGGTCGGTTAACCGGGTGACCGACCGGGGCCTGTCCACCTAGGTTGGCGCTGCCGGGCCGTCGGCCCGGTGACGGTCGTGGCGGCCGTCCGACCGGCGGCAGGTGGCGTCCGTGACCGAGCAACTCGCCTCCCCACCGCCCGCGGCGCGCGTGCCGTTGTGGCGGCACCGGGACTTCGCCCTCTTCTGGGGCGGCCAGACGGCCGGTGAACTCGGCATCCGCGTCAGCGGGGTGGCGCTGCCACTGATCGCCGCCGACACCCTCGGCGCCGGTGTCCTCCAGGTCTCCCTGCTGACTTCCCTGGCCTGGCTGCCGTACCTGCTCCTCTCGCTGCCCGCGGGGCTGCTCGTCGACCGGGTAAATCCGCGGCGGCTGATGGTCGGGTGCGACCTGGGGCGGGCCGCGCTGATGCTCGCGGTGCCGGTGGCCGCCCTGCTCGGCCACCTCACCCTGCCCCTCCTGTACGCCGTGGTCGGGCTATCCGGGGCGCTGACCGTGCTGTTCACCGTGGCGTACAAGACCGTCCTGCCGCGCCTGGTGGCGCCGGAGCAGCTGGTGGCGGGCAACGCCCGGCTCTCCGTCAGCCAGGACGCCGCCCAGCTCGTGGGACCGACCGTCGGCGGGGCGCTGACCGGGCTGGTCGGCGGGGCCCGGACCGTCGTCGGCACCGCGCTCACCTTCGTGGTCAGCGCGGTGACGCTGCTGCTCGTCCGGCTGCCGGCGCAGGCGGAGCCCGCCGCGTCGGCGCGCGTCCCGGCGCGGGCCGCGCTGACCGAGGGGCTGGGATTCGTCCGGCGGCACCCGATCCTGCTGCGGATCCTGGCCTGCGTCACCACGTCCAACTTCTTCGCCGTCGCCACGCAGTCGCTGGAGGTCGTCTACCTCGTCCGCGAGCTGGACGCCTCCCCGGCGGTGGTCGGTGCGGTGTTCTCCCTCGGCGCGGTCGGGGGACTGGTCACCGGCGCGCTCGCCGACCGGATCTCCCGCCGGATCGGCTCGGCCCGGGTGATCTGGGTGGCGATGGCCGTACCCGGTCCGCTCTACCTGCTCGTCCCGCTGGCCCGGCCTGGCTGGGGGCTGCTGCTCTACGCCGTCGGCCTCGCCGCGTTCTCCGCCAACGCGGTGCTGTTCAACATCGCCATCCTGTCGTACCGGCAGCGGGTGACCCCGCCGGAGCTGCTCGGCCGGGTCACCGCCGCGTTTCTGTGGATCTGCTTCGGGGCGGTCCCGCTGGGCGCGCTGTTCGGCGGCACGCTGGGCAGCGGGTGGGGGCTGCGGCCGGCGCTGGTGGTCTGCGCGCTGGGGACGTGGAGCGCCGCGCTCTGGGTGGTGTGCTCTCCACTGCGGAGGATGCGCGACCTCCCGATCGATGACCAGGCAGGGACGAGAAGCTGGGAGCGGTGACCTACCGCAATACACGACGCGCGTTTGTCCGGATCGATGCCTGTACGTGCTGACAGTTTGTACACGAGCCTTTACGCAGCGACCTGTCGATCTCTACAGTTCCCTGGCTGTCCATGGACGAACACGGGGGACCGTCATGACTGTGTCGTGGAGACGTCATGCCTTCATCTGGCTGACGTCGATCAGTGCTGTCGTCTCCGGCACCGGATTCGTGGCCGAGGTGCCCGCCGCCAGTGCCGCCCCAGGACCGTCCGAGCAGGCTGCCTGCGTCACCGAGGCGCCGGACGAGGCGGCGGCGGCCAGGCTTGCCGCGCGGTGCGGCCGTGCCGTCGAGGTGCTCAGCGAGCGCACCGAGTACGCGCAGGTCACCGTCGGCCCGGACGGTGTCCGGAAGTTGGTGGCCTCCGTCGCACCGCAGCGGGTACGCCGCGCCAACGGCACGTGGGCTGCCATCGATCCGAGCCTGCGGCCCAAGGACGGCAGGCTGGTCCCCGCCGCGTCCCTCGCCGACGTGTCGTTCTCCACGGGCGGCACCGGGCCACTGGTCACCTGGCGGGAAGCCGGCTCCAGCTTCACCCTCGAATGGCCGCTGGGTCCGCTGCCGGCGCCCCGGGTGGACGGCGCCACCGCGGTGTACCCGTCCGTCCTCAAGGACGTCAACCTGCACGTGACCGCGACTGCTGAGGGCTATACCCACGTGGTGGAGGTGCTCACCCCGGAGGCGGCGGCGCAGCCGGCGATCCGCGCGCTCCGCTTCCGCACCGGTGGGGACATGAAGGTCACCCGGGACGCGACCGGAACCGTGCGGCTCGCCACTGCCGGCGGCGTGCCGGTGGCCAACTCCGCGCCGGCCAGGATGTGGGACTCGTCCACGGACCCGTCCCGGGCCGGCGAGGTGCTGGCCTCGGCAGAGGCACGCGGCCTCGCCGTCCCGGCCGGCGAGCGGGCCACTGCCGAGGAGGCGGCGGTCACCTCCCGCAGCGCCCGCGTCGGTGTGGCGCTCTCCGGAGCGGAGCTCACCATCACGCCCGATGCGAAGTTGATGGCCGATCCCGGCCTCACATACCCGATCTTCATCGACCCGGAGTTCGAGAAGCAGCGGTCGAAGTGGGCGTACGCGACCAGCAACGGGGAGAACAACGACACCACTGTGGCCCGGGTCGGGCGGCAGCCGTACCCCGAGGGTGGGAACGGGGAGCGGTACCACTCCTTCTACGACTTCCCGATCAGTGGGCTCAAGGGCAAGCAGATCCTCGGCAGCACGGTGCGGATCACCCTCGACCACTCGTGGTCCTGCACGCCGACCTGGGTCCACGCGTACCGGACGAGCGCCATCACGGTGGCCAGTGGCGGCCGGATGGGCTGGACCACTCGCCCACTGCCGTCGAACCACCTGGACGCATGGGAGGGCAGCGCCAACGAGGCGGGCGGCTGCGGCAGTGTCCAACCCGACGTCGATGCCGAGTTCGCCAGCGAGGCGTTCCGCAACGACCTTCAGTACGCGGTCAACAAGGCGTGGCCCACCTACACCGTTGGCCTGTGTGCCTGCAACGACGCCGGGGAGGGGGAGGACCTCGAGAGCCGATGGAAGAAGTTCTACACCGACAAGGCGTGGATCGAGGTCACGTACAACTCGAAGCCGAGCGTGCCGACCAAACTCACCACGTCCGACCAGGCGTGCGGGGCGACGATCGGCACCGCGTCCCCGGTGTTCGAGGCCTTCTACGGGGACGCGGACGGCACCGGGGACAGCCTGACCGGCTACTTCGAGTACATGTTCATCGGTTACAGCGGCGTCGGTACCAAGACCGGGCAGACCAAGCCGGGCAACAGCTTCGGCGACTCCGGCATCGTCAGTCTGGGGAGCCTGGCCGAGGGCAGAACCTACCAGTGGCGGGTCCAGACCCGGGACAAGGCCGGCTCCTACTCCGACTGGTCCGGTTGGTGCAGCTTCACCGTCGACCTGGACAAGCCGCTGCCGCCGGCCGTCAGCTCCACCGACTACCCGGCCGACGGAGTCGCCCACGGCGGCCCAGGTATCGCGGGTACGTTCACCTTCGCCCCCAGGTCCACGGACGTGGCCAAGCACGTCTACGGATGGAGCGGTCAGGCCGGTCCCCTCACCACCATCGTCGCGGGTTCCCGGAATACGGTGACGTTGACGCCGCCGCGGTTCGGATTCAACGTGCTCGAGGTCTACAGCATCGACGGCGCCAACAAGCAGAGTGACACCACCCGCTACAAGTTCCTGGTCGAGGCGCCGTCTGCGCCGATCGCCCACTGGCCGCTCGACAGGGTCGACTCCCATGACCTCAAGGAGGCGTCCGGCGGGCCCAGCCTCACTGTGAACGGCACCGAGGCATGGGCCGAGAACAGCCGGATCTACGGTGACGCCACGCCCTCCTTCAACCTGGACACTCATCTGGCCGCGAACGTGCCGTTGGACACGGCGAAGTCTTTCGGTGTAGCGGTGTGGGTCAATCTCGGTGATGCCACCCGTGAAGACCCCGAGCCGGTTCTGTCGCCGGGAAACTGGACGGCCGTGAGCAAGTTCGGCACGAAGGTGAGTGGGTTCTATCTCGGCTACCGTCTGTCCAACGGGCCCCGATGGAGCTTCATGATGCCGGGGGCTGACGCCGCAAGCAGCGTCAATACTTTTGTCGCGGTGGAGTCACCGATCACCTTGACCACAAAGGACGTGGGCAAGTGGGCACATCTCGCCGCCTCCTATGATGCGGCGACCCGCGAAATGGTCCTCTACGTGAACGGGAAGCGCGTCGCCTCCGGCGTCCGTCCAGCCGCCGGTTGGAATGCCGGCGGTCCGGTGGTCATCAGTGGGGCACAGTGGTCGGAGAACCCGACGGATCCGACTCAGATCGCGGACCACTGGCTCGGTCATATCACCGACGTCCGACTCTGGAACCGGGCGCTCACCCAGGACGACCTGACCGGCACCGACGTGAACCCGGAAATGGGGACCGAGGCGGTTCCCGGCATCATCCAGCCGATCCAGGTGGCGAACTGGGACTTCAGCGGTGGGCTCGATTCCGCCTGCGGCTCGGCGGCGAGTTACGACTACTGGGGGCGCTCCCTCGACCTCTACGGCTGCACCGATCCCTACTCGGAGAGCCAGACCGTCGGGTACACCGGTGACGGCTACGACGACAGTGAGGCGCTGTGGTTCAACACTGCCCAGCCGGATGGCTGGGGCGGCACGTCGACCAGAACCGGGTACGCCGCCACCACCGATCCGGTGGTCAACACCGGGCAGTCGTTGACGGTCTCCGCCGCCGTCCGCGTCCGTGAACTCAACGGACAGGAGCAGGTCTTCGTCCGACAAGGCGCAGGCAACGCCCAGGAGGGGGCCGTCAAGCTGTACATGGAACAGAACGGCAACCTGAGGTTCGCGGTGCTCACCCCTGACGGTGCGGGTGGCGTGAGTTGGGCGGCGGCCGTGTCGGACAGCCCCGTGACCGCAGCTACCGTTCAGGCGAAGGAATGGGTCCACCTCACCGGTGTATTCGACGTCGGAACAGGCGAGGTGCGCCTGTACGTCGACGGTCGACCCCAAGCCGCTCGAGGCGTCGGCGCCGTCGGCAAGGCATCGTCTCACCCACTGTTCGTCGGAAGCGTCTCCGGCGTGAACAGCTTCCTCCTGGGCGACATCGACCAGATCAAGGTCTACGCCGGCGCGATGAACGATCGCGAAGCGGCGGCCCTCTACCGCGATTCTCGGTGAGCGGACGGGCTCACGCGCCCTGAGGCCGCGTGAGCCGATTCGCCTCTTCCTTCCATCATCCCGCCCACCCCCTCGACGGCGGAGGTTGTCGATGTCCGTAGGTATGCCGCCGGTCTCTCCGACCCGGCACGATCCGCGATCCCGATTCTGGCTCCCCGGCAGCCGCCTGCGACTCGGCCTGTCAGCCGCGTTGACACCTGTCGTACTGGCGTCCCTGCTGGCCGCCACGCCGCAACCGGCCAAGGCCGCCGACCCGACCCACCTGACGCTCAGCCAACCGAAGGCCGTGACGACCAAGGACGTGCTGGCGAAGCCCCGACCGGCTGACATGTCGCAGGGCGCGGACAGCGTCACCGCCACGACGCTGAGTTGGCCCGCCGCCGGCACGGCGGAGGCGTCCGTCCCGGCGGAGATCGCGCGGAGGGCGGCCGCCGCCAAGGCGCCCGCGACGAGCACCAGGGTCGGCAAGCTTCCCGTGTGGGTCGGTCCAGCGGACGGTGCCGGAGCTCGGGTTGCCGCCTCCACCGCTCCCGTGGGGCGAGCCAAGGTCGAGGTGCTCGACCGGGCGAAGGTGGCACCGGGTTGGCGCAACGGGCTCGTCCTCCGAGTCGCACGCGCCGATGGTGTGGCGCGCGGTGGGCGGATGAGTGTCGGTGTCGGCTACGCGGGCTTCGAGTCGGCGTTCGGTGCGGACTGGTCGACCCGTCTGCGCCTGGTCGCGCTGCCGGAGTGCGCGCTCACCACGCCGGACCTGCCCCAGTGCAGCGGCCGTCCGCTGCCCTCGCACAACGATCCTGCCTCGAAGCGGGTCTCGGCGGAGATCGACGTACAGCCCGGTGCCACCGGTGCCAAGGCGCTGTCGGCGGGCGGAGCCACGCTGGTCGCCCTCACGGCCGCCCCCTCCGGCTCGGCCGGCGACTACTCCGCGACCCCACTCCAGGCGTCCTCCAGCTGGACCGCGGGCGGATCGAGCGGTGACTTCTCCTGGTCGTATCCCATCCGGGTTCCCCAGGCCACCGGGCCGGCGCCGAAGGTGAGCCTCGCCTACTCGTCGAGTGCCGTCGACGGACGCAGCGACGCCTCGAACAACCAGCCCTCGTGGGTCGGCGAAGGCTTCGAATACCACCCGGGTTTCATCGAGCGGCGGTACGTGCCGTGCTTCGACGACACCGCGAACGGCGCGACCAACAACGACCAGATCGGTGACCAGTGCTGGGGCACCGACAACGCCGTCCTGTCGCTCAACGGCCGTTCGACCGAGTTGGTCAAGGACGGGACCACCGGTGAGTGGCGGCCGAAGAGCGACGACGCGTCCAAGGTCGAGAAGCTGACCGGCGGCTCGAACGGCGACGACAACGGTGAGTACTGGAAGGTCACCACCGCCGACGGCACCCAGTACTTCTTCGGCCGCGACGACCTGCCGGGGCAGACCAGCGACACGGCCTCCACCGACACCGTCCGGGTCTACGGCAACCACCAGGACGAGCCCTGCTACAACGCCTCCTTCGCCTCGGCCCACTGCAACCAGGCGTGGCGGTGGAACCTCGACTACGTCGTCGACACCCACGGCGGCACGATGTCGTTCTGGTACAGCCAGGAGACCAACAAGTACGCGGCCAACGTCACCGACAGCAACGAGGTTTCCTACGTCCGGGCGTCGAACCTGACCCGGATCGACTACGGCACCTGGGACCGGGGGGACACCGACCGGTCCGTGACCCCGACGGCACAGGTATTCTTCACCACCTCGGACCGGTGCAAGTCGGACTGCGCCACGCACGACGAGGCCCACTGGCCCGACACGCCGTGGGACCAGGAGTGCACCGGCACGACCTGCGAGGGCAAGTACTCACCGACCTTCTGGTCGACGCGCCGGCTCACGGCGATCACGACGAAGGTCGCCGGAGTCGCCGGTGACGTGGAGAGGTGGAGCCTCGACCACAACTTCCCCAAGAACGGCGACGGTTCGCGGGACGGCATGTGGCTGGAGTCGATCCGGCACACCGGCTACATCGGCGAGAGGGTGGACCTGCCGGAGGTCAACTTCGACTGGGTGCAGCGCCCCAACCGGGTCGACAAGACCGACGACGGCAAGCCTCCGATGCACTGGATGCGGCTGAACACGATCTGGACCGAGACCGGCGGAAGGATCGTGGTCGAGTACTCCGACCCGGAATGCGACACCGACGGGCCGATGCCGGCCTCTCCGGAGACCAACACCCTCCGCTGCTACCCGGTGCTGACGGAGAACCCCTTCACCAAGGCCATCGAGACCGACTACTTCCACAAGTACGTGGTGAAGCAGGTCTTCGAGTCCGACTGGACCGGTGGCGGGACCGACGTCATCACCGCCTACGAGTACCTCGACGGCGCCGCCTGGCACCACGCCGACGACGACGGCATGACCAAGGACAAGTTCCGCACCTGGTCGGACTACCGGGGCTACGGTCGAATCAGGGTCCGGAAGGGCACCGACGGTCAGGAAACCCTGTCCGAGACCCGCTACTACCGCGGCATGCACGGCGACAAGGCCGCGCCCAGCGGGGGCACCCGTACCGTCACCCTGCGCGGGGTGGACCTGAACGGGGACGGTGACGTGGTCGACGTGGCCGACGCCGGCCAGGTCAACGACCACGACGCGCTGGCCGGGCAGGTGCGGGAGCAGATCACCTACAACGGTGTCGACACCGACATCGTGTCGCGCTCCGTCAACCAGGGCTGGCAGTCGCCGCACACCGCGATGCGGGACATGGGGACCACCACCACGTACGCCCGCTACACCGGCGTGGACACGTCCTGGAACGCGGTGAAGCTGGACGCCGGTCGCGGATGGCGGGTCGTCAAGAGTTCCAGCACCTTCGACTCGTACGGCATGGAGACCACCTCCACCGGCCTGGGTGACGTCGCGGCCGGCGGTGACGAGAAGTGCATCCGCACCACCTACGCCCGCAACACCGGGCTGAACATCCTGTCCACGGCAGTGCGGGTGGAGACCTTCGCCCTGCCGTGCGGCACAGCGCCGAAGACCACAGATGACGTCATCAGCGACGTGCGGACCTCGTACGACGGTGAGGCGTACGGCGTCGCGCCCACGGAGGGCGACCCCACCAGGGTGGAGACCCTGAAGGGGTGGTCGGAGTCCGGGGGCACCGACTGGCTGACGACCGGGACGACTGTCTACGACGACCACGGCCGGGTCGTCGAGTCCACCGACGTCCGTAACAACAAGACCATCACGACGTACACCCCGACGGTGGGCGGTCCGGTCACGAAGGTGGAGACCACCAACCACCTGAGTTGGAAATCGACCCAGGAGATGGACCCGGCCTGGGGGCTGCCGAAGCGCACGGTCGATGCCAACGGCAAGATCACCGATCTGCGGTACGACGGCCTCGGCCGGCTGCGGAAGGTGTGGCTGCCGAACCGCTCGATCGGGCTGGATCCCGCCAACCCGACGAGCACCCCCTCCACCGAGTACACGTACACGCTGCGCCACAGCGGCGGCGTCAACGCGGTCACGACGCGGTCCTTGAGCGCCGAGGGCAGCTACCTCACCAGCTACGCGCTCTACGACGGGTTGCTCCGACCCCGGCAGACCCAGGTGTCGGCAGCGTCCGGCGGCGGAACCGTGTTCAGCGAGTCGGTGTACGACGCCGCCGGGCGGGTCGCCTACGCCAACGCCAGTCACCGTGACCCCAACGTCGCGCCCGGCACGACACTCAGGTCGATCGCGGCGTGGGAAGCGAACATCCAGACGGTCAACCACTACGACCGGACTGGCCGGGTGACCGCGAGCATCCAGACCACCAGCGGCCAGGAGAAGTGGCGAACCACCACGGCCTACGGCGGTGACCGGGTGTACGTCACCCCGCCGGAGGGCGGCACCGCGACCACCTCGATCAGCGACGCCCGCGGCAACACCGTGGAGGTCCGTCAGCACGCCGGCCGCACCATCACCGGCCCCTACGACGCCAGCACGTACACCTACAACCGCAAGAACCAGTTGACCTCCGTCAAGGATCCTGCCGGTAACCAGTGGTCCTACGAGTACGACATCCGGGGCCGGCAGCGGATTGCCGTCGATCCCGACAAGGGCAGCACGGAGTCCAAGTACGCCGACAACGGTGACCTCGAATTCACGGTGGACGGTCGCCAGCAGAAGCTGGTCTACCACTACGACAGCCTGGGCCGTAAGGACGCGGTCTACCAGGGGTCGATTGCTACGGCGAACCTACGGGCCAGTTGGACGTACGACCCGACGGGCGCGAAGGGGATGCCCGCCTCCAGCAGCCGGTGGACCGACAACGGCACCACCGAGTACAAGGTGCGGGTCCGGGGCTACAGCCCGCTCTACCGGTCCTTGGGCGAGGACTTCGTCATTCCGGCCACCGAGACAGGGCTGAGCGGCACCTACAGCTTCACCCGGAGCTACAAGGCCGACGGCGTCTCGCTCGGCTCCGCGACGTACCCGAGCACCGGCGGTCTCGGCGCCGAGCAGCTCACCTTCACCTACGACTCGACGACCGGCCTGGCGGAGCAGGTCAAGACCAACTGGCCCAACGCAGGGCAGTACGTCACCGACACCAGCTACAACGCGTTCGGTCAGGTCGGTCTGGTCCAGTACCAGCAGACGGCACAGAACTTCCTCGAGCGCGCCTGGAACTACGAGGACACCACGGGCCGGCTGGCGAATGCCGTGACGAGCCGGCAGATCGCCCCGCAGATGGTGGCAGACGTCAACTACACGTACGACCCCGCCGGCAACATCCTCCGAATCGCGGACACTCCGGCGGGCGGCACCGTCGACGTACAGTGCTTCGGCCACGACTACGCCAGGCGTCTCACCCAGGCATGGACGCCGACGTCGGGGAACTGCGGCCCGGCGCCGACGGTGACGGACCTCGGTGGCCCGGCACCCTACTGGCACTCCTGGGCCTTCGAGCCGGTCGGCAAGTCGTCCGGTAACCGGGTCACGGAGACCAAGCACGGCACGGCGAACACCGAATCCACCTACAAGTACCCGAACCTCGGCAGCGCCCAGCCGCACGGCGTCCAGCAGGTGATCACCACCGGAAACGGCGCGGGCACCCGCAACTACCAGTACGACGCCGCGGGCAACATGACGTGCCGTCCGACGGCGACCGCGGTGAACAACACCTGCCCCGGCGGCACAGGCAGCCAGACCCTGACCTGGGACAGCGAGAACAAGCTCGTCGGCCTCACCGACGGCGGCAAGACCCACTCCTACCTGTACGACCCCGAGGGCAACCGCCTCATCGCGCGGGATCCCACCGGCAAGACGCTGTACCTGCCCGGAATGGAGATCCGGTACACGAGCAACGGCGGCTCCAAGGCGGCGACCCGGTACTACAGCCACCTCGGCCAGTTGATCGGCATGCGGATGCCGGGGACCGGGATCACCTGGCTGGTCACCGACCACCAGGGCACCCAGGAACTGAGCATCGCCTCCGGCAACCAGGCGATCACCCAGCGGCGGCAGACCCCGTACGGCGGCTCCCGCAGCACGCCCCCGCCGGCCTGGCCCAACCAGCTCGGCTTCGTCGGCGGCACGATCGACGGCGGTGCCGACGTCACGGGCCTGACCAACATCGGTGCCCGGCCGTACGACTCCGCGATCGGCAAGTTCATCGCGGTCGACCCGATCATGGACATGGCCGACCCGGAGCAGTGGAACGGCTACGCGTACGCGGGCAACTCCCCGATCACGAGCAGCGATCCGACCGGGTTGATCGAGGAAGACTGCGCGATCCACGACTGCGACTATCGCCCAGGGGATGAAGAGGGAAACAAAGACGCCAAGAAGAACAACAGTTGTTGGCCGGCGTCCTGCGGCGGAAACGGCGAGGAGAGCTCCGACGACCCTAGAACCTGGACGGGCAAGCACAAGGACGACGGCCGCCCGATGCCGGGCCCCGGCCATCTGACCCTTGAGCAGGATGCGCAGTTCCGATACTACACTCACACGACGAATCTCGATATTTTTCAGCGCGAGGTCGTCGAGGACGAGGTTTTCTGTTACAACAACTCGGAAGTGTGCGCTGCCCTAGCGAAGGCCAAGGTCAAGCAGTCACGCAAGGCCCTTTTGGATCTGCTCGGGGTCACCGATTTTCAGGAGTGCACGAAGGGCAAGGCAACGGGATGTATCTGGACGGCCGTTGGCCTGATTCCCGCTGGCAAACTAGTAGGACCGGTTGGGAAATCCCTCCTTCGGAAGGGTATTAAGACCGCGTGTAGCTTCAGCGGTGACACCGAGGTCCTGATGGCTGACGGCAGTACCACGCCAATGAGTCAGATTAATGCGGGTGACGAGGTGTTAGCCACCGACCCCGCGACTGGTGAATCAGGGCGCCGGAAGGTTACAAAGCTGTGGGTGCACGAGGACCAACTCTACGTGCTGGAAACCGAAAGTGGCGAGGTGGCCACCACGGAGGATCATCCGTTCTGGAATGAGTCCGACCTGGCCTGGCAGGGTGCTGAGACCCTCGATCCTGGCGACTTGCTGCGTACGCCCACCGGCGTGACCGCCGTCATCTCCTTCGATATTGAAGCTGCCACGGTTGCTGCGGCATACAACCTCACCGTCGATGACCTCCACACGTACTATGTGATGGTCGGAAACACGCCGGTTCTGGTACACAATGCTAACGATTGCTCGATCTCCGGCTCTGCCGGTGGGCAGAAGTTGGCTGACCAACTCCGTGCGGCATCGGCGAAGTCGATGTTCACGCCGGGTGGAGGCCTTACGCGCCAAGCTATTGATGAATCCCAACTGATTATTCGTGGCAGTGACCTGGGCAACCAGCAGTTGCGGGCTCACCTGACCCGCGATGGCAGCGATATTGCGGACTGGGGTAAATACACGACGAGGACGCATCAGAGCTCCTACGGGGACTTTCAGGTCCATTACTACTATAATTCGAGAACTGGAAATGTTGCCTACGACTACGACTACAAAGTTGTGATGAACGCGAGGTAGGGATGAGAGTGAAGTATGCGGCCCGATGGCTGGAGGGTGTGTCCCGGCAAGGGGTTGCAGCTCTTTCCGAGGGGCGTGAGTATGTGGTCCTTGAGATCTCGTCGCTTGCCGATCGGCCCTCTTACTTTCGAATTGAGGCTGTTAGTGGTGAGCCGCCGGCGCTATTCGATGTACGCCTCTTTAAAATTGCCTCGCCAATAATTCCCCCAAACTGGACGGGCTCGCTTGACGATTCCGGGCTGCTGACGATCGGGCCAAAAGCGTGGAGAGAGCGCGACTTTTGGGAGGCATATCTAGGGCGACAGGAGTGGGCGGTTGCTGCATACGAGAGGGAGCTCAAGGTGATACTGTCGGCCGGAATGGAATGAGGTCGTGAGGATCGGTCGCTTGGTCGCATCTGGCGTAACACTTCCTGCGCTGCCTGAGCGGTCTTGGTTACCGAGGTGGCCGTGAGGCCTGCGGTTGGTAGTCGTTATCTCGGCTACCGTCACGATCTCCGCCGGAGATCGATAATGCGTGGTAATCGCTGTGTCTCTCTGTCTCGCAATCGTGGCGGGCAAGTTAGCTGCGCGACAACTGACACCGACTCTCATTGCGCTAAAATATCGGCATTGTCAGGCGTTGTGGGCGGTGGCGAATATGCCGATGCCTGAGGCGGGAGCCCCTACTCGGAATTCTGTTGCGGGCTACGGAGACGACATCAATGCGGGCGTAGTCGGGAGCACCATGATCGCGGCCACTCTGGCGCCTGCTTGCCCTTAAGGGAAGTGGGTGGCGCAGTGATAGAGGTAATGGGCGACCGAATAGGACACGAGGTCGGTTTGCGGTGCGATGTGCTCGACGTAGGGAGACGGTTGGTTGGATGATCCGGCCCTACTTTCACGGGTGAGTACAGGTGTAGCTGCTGCCGCTGGACAGCGGCGGCGAGCTGGTCTCTGGTTTTCGTACGCCGTTGGTCGACGTCGGCCCTCGCTTGGCTGTACTCCTCAGAGAGCGTTCTGCTCTGAGGCTTGGCCGGTACGCCGCCACGATTCTCGGTGGTCATGGCGTCTTCCATAAGACCTGATACACCCCGTACGGTGTCCGACGGACAACCGGCGGGCGCGCTCGCCGACGATCGCGGAGGTTCCCGTGCGTGTGCGGATTTGGCTGGGCGCCGCAGCAACCCTGCTGACCGCCGGCTGCGCCGGTGATCCCGCGCCGGTGGCCGTACCACCCGTGGAGCCGGTGACCGTCGAGGTGGCCGCCGCCTCCTCCGGCGGGGCGTGCACAATCCTCGACTTCGGCGTGATCGAGGAGCACACCGGCGTCCGCTTCGACGTGGCGGCGGCGAGCGACCGCAAGGACACCCGCACCTGCGTGGTCCGCGCCGAGGGCGCCACCCTGCCCGAGCTGACCCTGACCGTCACCGACACCTCGATCGACGTGGCGACCTTCACCGCCGACGTGCAGCCGGAGGGCGCGGCGAAGGTGTCGAAGCTGGGCCGGGCCGCCTACCGCCGGACGGTGGCGAAGACGGCCAAGCAGGGGCCGGCCGCCGAGGTGGGCTGGCTCGTCGAGGGTCGGCTGGCCACCCTGCGCTGGACGTGTGAGCGCGGCGCGGCGAAGGCCGACGCCGAGGAGTTGACCGGCAAGCTGGTCGACCTGGCCAGGAAGCTCGACACCCGGGCCGGGTGAGGCCCGGCGGTCGGTCACGCCGGGAGGCGGCCGGCTGCACCGGGCGAGCGTGACGGCCGAGCCGCCACCCGTCAGTGCGCGGCGACGAAGACCCGGGACGCGACCTCGCGGGGCAGCCGGATCCGCTCACCGGAGCGGTCGATCGACACCCCGTCCCGCTCCTGGGCGACGGTGACCGTGGCGCCCGGGTCGATGCCGGCGGCGTGCAGCTGGCGCAGCACGTCCGAGTCGGTCTGCACGCTCTCGCAGATCCGCTGGACCACGACCTGGCCGGAGAGGCCGGGGAAAGCGAGGTTGCGTTCGGCCTCGACGGTGTCGGCGGCTGCGGGCTCGGGCGAGCCCAGCTCCTCCAGCCCCGGGATCGGGTTGCCGTACGGCGAGCGGGTCGGCCGGTTGAGCAGGTCGTAGACCCGCTTCTCGACGGCGTCGCTCATCACGTGCTCCCAGCGGCAGGCCTCCTCGTGGGCCTCCTCGTAGGGCATCCCGATGACGTTGACCAGCAGCAGCTCGGCGAGGCGGTGCTTGCGCATCACGGAGACGGCGCTGCTGCGGCCCAGCGGGGTCAGCGCCAGGTGCCGGTCGCCCTCGACGGTGAGCAGGCCGTCGCGCTCCATCCGGGCGACGGTCTGGCTGACGGTGGGCCCGCTCTGCCGCAGCCGCTCGGCGATCCGCGCGCGCAGCGGCGGCACACCCTCCTCCTCCAGTTCGAGGATGGTGCGAAGGTACATCTCGGTCGTGTCGACAAGATCATGTCGGGCCATCGTTACCACCTCTCCTCGGAGGTGACTACGCCCTCAATCGTGTCGATCAGATCGTGTTCCACGTCAGCGGCCCTCCGGTGCACGATGCTACCCCGGCCGTCCGACGGACCGTCGGTGCCGAACCGCGAGGTCGCTGCCCGGATGGTGTTGACTGGACGCCATGTCCGGAACCGAGACGCCGCTGATCGAGTCCGGACAGCTCGCCGCCGAGCTGTCCGGGCCCGAGCCGCCCACCCTGCTCGACGTACGCTGGCGGCTCGCCGGCCCGCCCGGGCGTGACGACTACGCCGCCGGCCACCTGCCCGGCGCGGTCTTCGTCGACCTGGACACCGCGCTCTGCGGCCCGCCCGGCGCCGCTGGCCGGCACCCGCTGCCCGACCCGGCCGCACTGCAGGCCGCGCTGCGGGCCGCCGGCGTGCGCGCCGGTCACCCCGTCGTCGTGTACGACGGCGGCGACGGCATGGCCGCCGCCCGCGCCTGGTGGACCCTGCGCTGGGCCGGCCACCGGCAGGTACGCCTGCTGCACGGCGGCTGGCCGGCCTGGCTCGCCGCCGGGCTGCCTACCTCCACCGAGGTGCCGACCCCGGCCCCGGGCGACGTGGCCGTCCGCCCCGGTGCCCTGCCGGTGCTGGACACCGCCGCCGCGGCGGCTCTGGCGGCGGCCGACGAGGGGGTGCTGCTGGACGTGCGGGCCGCGCCCCGCTACCGGGGTGAGATGGAGCCGATCGACCCGGTCGCCGGGCACGTGCCCGGCGCGGTGAACCTCCCCGCGCCGCAGTACGTCACCGACGGTCGTTTCCCGTCCGCCGAGGCGCTGCGCGAGCGGTTCGCCGCCGTCGGGGTGACCGGGGACGCCCCGGTCGGGGCGTACTGCGGGTCGGGGGTGACCGCCGCGCAGGCGGTGCTCGCCCTGCACCTGGCCGGCCGGCCGGACGCCGCGCTCTACGTCGGCTCGTGGAGTGAGTGGGTGGCCGACCCGTCCCGTCCGGTGGCGACGGGGGAGACGCCACGGCCGTGAGCCCGCGCGTGCCGTCGGCGGCCGACGGCGCTCGTGCGACGATGACCTCATGTCGGACGACACGGTGGTGGTGTGGGACGAGTCCCTGCTCGCCTACGACATGGGCGAGCACCCGCTGGATCCGGTCCGGGTCGAGCTGACCGTCGCGCTCGCCCGCGAGCTGGGCGTGCTCGACCGGCCGGGGGTCCGGCTGGTCCGGCCCGAGCCGGCCGCCGACGCGCTGCTCACCCGGGTGCACCTGCCCGACTACCTGGACGCGGTCCGGGTCGCCCCGCACGACCCGCTCTTCGCCGGGTACGGGCTGGGCACCTCGGACAACCCGGTCTTCGCCGGGATGCACGAGTCCAGCGCCTTGATCACCGGGGCCAGCGTGGCCGCCGCCGAGGCGGTCTGGCGGGGCGAGGCCCGTCGCGCGGTCAACGTCGCCGGTGGGCTGCACCACGCCATGCCCGACCGGGCCGCCGGGTTTTGCGTCTACAACGACCCGGCCGTGGCCATCGCCCGGCTGCTCGACCTCGGCGCGGAGCGGGTCGCGTACGTGGACGTGGACGTGCACCACGGCGACGGCGTGCAGGAGATCTTCTACCACGACCCCCGGGTGCTCACGGTCAGCGTGCACGAGACCCCGCTGGCGCTCTTCCCCGGCACCGGGTTCCCCGACGAGACCGGCGGCCCCGGCGCGGAGGGCACCGCGGTCAACCTGCCCCTGCCGCCCGGGGTGAGCGACGCCGGCTGGCAGCGCGCCTTCCACGCGGTCGTGCCCTCGGTGCTGCGGGCGTTCCGGCCGCAGATCCTCGTCACCCAGTGCGGCGCCGACGGGCACCGCCTCGACCCGCTGGCCGACCTGCACCTGTCCGTGGACGGGCAGCGCGCCACCTACCTGGCGCTGCGGGCGCTGGCCGACGAACTCTGCGAGGGCCGGTGGGTGGCCACCGGCGGCGGCGGGTACGCCCTGGCCGAGGTGGTGCCCCGGGCCTGGACGCACCTGCTCGCGGTGGCCACCGGCGCGCCGATCGAGCCGGCCACGCTGACTCCGCCGAGCTGGCGCGAGCTGGCCGCCCGGCGGCTGCCCGGCAGCCGGATCCCGCTGCGGATGACCGACGACGTCGACCCGTCGTACGAGCCGTGGCAGCCCACCGGCGAGCCGAACTCGGTGGACCGGGCCGTCGCGGCCACCCGCAAGGCGGTCTTCCCGCTGCTCGGGCTCGATCCGCACGACCCGCGCGACTGAGCGGTGACCTGGGAGGAGACCGACCGGTGACCACCACCGTGGACCAGCCGGTGGACGTGCTGCTCAGCGACGGGACGACCGTCCAGCTGCGCCCGATCCGCCCGGACGACGCCCCGGAGATCGTGGCGATGCACTCGCGCTTCTCCGAGCGCACCCGCTACCTGCGGTACTTCTCGCCGTACCCGCGCATCCCGGAGCGGGACCTGCAACGGTTCGTCAACGTCGACCACCGCGACCGGGAGGCGTTCGTGGTGCTCGCCGGTGGCCGGATCGTCGCCGTCGGCCGGTACGAGCGGCTCGGCCCGCAGGCGCCGGAGGCGGAGGTCGCGTTCGTCGTCGAGGACGCCTACCAGGGCCGGGGGATCGGCTCGGTGCTGCTGGAGCACCTGGCCGCCGCCGCCAGCCGCTACGGCATCGTCCACTTCGTCGCCGAGGTGCTGCCCGCCAACGGTGCGATGCTGCGGGTCTTCGCCGACTTCGGCTACCAGGTGCAGCGCCAGTACGCCGACGGCGTGGTGCACCTGACCTTCCCGATCGCCCCCACCGAGGCGACCCTGGAGGTGCAGCGCGGCCGGGAGCACCGCACCGAGGCGCGGTCGATCGCCCGGCTGCTCGCCCCGCGCGGCATCGCCGTCTACGGGGCCAGCGCCACCGGGCAGGGGGTGGGCGCGGCCGTCCTCGGTCACCTGCGCGACGGTGGCTACACCGGCGCGATCGTCCCGGTGCACCCGAGCGCGACCACCGTGGCCGGGCTGCCCGCGTACCCCTCGGCGGCCGACGCCGGGCACGAGATCGACCTGGCGGTCGTCGCGGTGTCCCCGGAGGCGGCGCCCACGGTGGTCGCCGACGCGGCCGCCGCCGGGGTGCACGGCCTGGTGGTCATCTCCGCCGGCTTCGCCGAGGCCGGCGCCGAGGGCGCGGCGGCGCAGCGGGCGCTGGTGCGGGCCGCGCACGCCGCCGGCATGCGGGTCGTCGGCCCGAACTGCCTGGGCGTGGCGAACACCGACGAGAAGGTACGCCTCAACGCCACCCTCGCCCCGGCCCTGCCCGCGCCCGGCCGGGTCGGCCTGTTCAGCCAGTCCGGCGTGTTCGGGGTGGCGCTGCTCGCCGAGGCGCACCGGCGTGGGCTGGGGCTGTCCAGCTTCGTCTCCGCCGGCAACCGGGCCGACGTCTCCGGCAACGACCTGTTGCAGTACTGGCAGGACGACCCGGGCACCGACGTGATCCTGCTCTACCTGGAGACCTTCGGCAATCCGCGCAAGTTCGCCCGGCTGGCCCGGCGGATCGGCCGGGACAAGCCGGTGGTGGCGCTCGCCTCGCTGGCCCGCCCGGTCGGGCTGGGCGACGGGCCGGCGCTGGACGAGGCCGCGGTGAGCGCGCTCTTCGCCCAGTCCGGGGTGATCCGGGTGGACACGGTCGCCGAGTTGCTCGACGTCGGCGTGCTCCTGGCCCACCAGCCGCTGCCCGCCGGCCCCCGGGTCGCCGTGGTGGGCAACTCCTCGGCGCTGACCGGGCTCGCCGCCACCGCCTGCGCCGCCCAGGGGCTGGTCCTCGCCGACGGGTACCCGCGCGACGTCGGCCCGCACGCCGGGGCGGCCGAGTTCACCACGGCGCTGGCCGAGTCGGCCGCCGACGAGGGCGTCGACGCCCTGGTCGCCGTATTCGCCCCGCCGTTGCCGGGGCAGCTCACCGCCGAGGAGGCGGACTTCACCGCCGCGCTGCCGGCCGCGCTCGCCGCCGGCAAGCCCACCGTGGCGACGTTCCTCGCCGGCCGGGTGCCGGCCGGGGTGCCGGCGTACCCGAGTGTCGAGGAGGCGGTCCGGGCGCTGGGCCGGGTCACCTCGTACGCCGGCTGGCTGCGCCGGGATCCGGGGACGCCGCCCGAGCTGTCCCGGGTGGACCCGGACGCCGGGCAGGCCGCGCTGCGCGCCGACCCGTCCGACCCGGCCGGGCTGCTCGCCGCGTACGGGATCGACCTGGTCGGGTCGGCCCCGGCGATGACGGCCGACGAGGCGGTCGCGGCGGCGGGGCGGCTGGGCTGGCCGGTCGCGCTCAAGGCCGCCGCCCCCGGCCTGCGGCACCGCCTCGACCTCGGCGCGGTCCGTCTCGACCTGGCCGACGAGGCCGCGCTGCGACGCGCGTACGCCGAGATGGCCCCGGTGTTCGGCCCGGAGGTGCTGGTCCAGCCGATGGTCCCGCCCGGGGTGGCCTGCGTGGTCGAGCTGATGGAGGATCCGGCGTTCGGTCCGGTGGTCGGCTTCGGTCTCGGCGGTGTGGCCACCGAGCTGCTCGGCGACCGGGCCTGGCGGGCGGTGCCGCTGACCGACCGGGACGCCGCCGAGCTGGTCGACGAGCCGCGGGCCGCGCCGCTGCTGCGCGGGCACCGGGGTGCTGCCCCGGTCGACCGGGCCGCCCTGGCCGACCTGCTGCTGCGGGTGGGGCGGCTCGCCGACGAGCAGCCCCGGGTGCGCTCGCTGACCCTCAACCCGGTGCTGGCCCGGCCGGACGGCATCTCGGTGCTGCACGCCACCGTCCGGGTCGGTACGGCCGGCGCCCGCCCGGACACCGGCCCCCGCCGACTCTGAGCCGCCCGGCCTGGTCGACGGTCCCTGCCCGCTGCCGACTCTGCGCGCTCCGCCCGGTCGACGGAACCCGGCCGCCGTCACCGTCCGGGGCGGCGGCGGCCGGGTGGCGGCGCGGGATCAGGCGCGGTCGGAGATCTGCTGCACGGACCAGGAGTTGCCGTCCGGGTCGTCGAAGAAGAGGAAGCCGACGTTGTCCAGCGGGTGCGGCGTCGGGCGGGGGTTGTCCCCCATCTTCGTGATCTCGCTGACCTCGACCCCCCGCTCGACCAGCTCCGCGCGGGCCTCCTCCAGGTCGGGCACGACCAGTTGGATGCCCTTGAGCGAGCCGGGCTCCATCGTCGGCAGCGGCCCGTTGCCGATCACGATGGAGCAGCCCGACCCGGGGGGTGTGAGCTGCACTATCCGCCCGTCGTCGCCCATCTTGGTGTCGTGGTCGACGGCGAAGCCGAGCCGCTCGGCGTAGAACTCCTTGGCCCGGTCCACGTCGGAGACCGGCACCACCACCACTTCCAGTGTCCAGTTCATACGTCCGACCCTGCCCGATCCGTACGCCGTTGCGAAGCCGGCACACCGTGAAGGCCCCGGCGAACCGCCGGGGCCTTCCGTTCCGGGGTGGGGTCAGCAGGCGTACGCCTCCAGCCGCTGCGCCCGCTCCGGGGCGCGCAGCTTCAGCAGGGTCACCTTCTCGATCTGCCGGATCCGCTCCCGGGACAGGCCGAACTCCCGGCCCACCTCGTCCAGGGTGCGCTGCCGGCCGTCGTCCAGGCCGAACCGGAGCCGGATCACGGCCTGCTCCCGCTGGGAGAGGGTGGCCAGCACGATCCGCACCTCGTTGCGCAGCTCGCCGTCGGCGGCGGCGTCGGCCGGCTCCGCGTTCGGGTCCACGGCGGCGACGAAGTCGCCGAGCGCGCTCTCGCCGTCCTCGCCGACGGCCTGGTCCAGGCTGACCGGCTCCCGGTCGTACGAGATCAGCTCGATCACCTGGAACTCGGGGATCTCCAGCGCCCGCGCCACCTCGGCGACGGTGGGCTCCCGGCCCAGCGTGACCGACAGCTCGCGGCGTACCCGGACCATCCGGTTGACCTGCTCGACCATGTGCACCGGGATCCGGATGGTGCGGGCCTGGTCGGCCATGGCGCGGGTGATCGCCTGGCGGATCCACCAGGTGGCGTACGTGGAGAACTTGTAGCCCTTGGCGTAGTCGAACTTCTCCACCGCGCGGATGAGGCCCAGGTTGCCCTCCTGGATCAGGTCCAGGAACGCCATCCCGCGTCCGGTGTAGCGCTTGGCGATGCTCACCACCAGCCGCAGGTTCGCCTCCAGCAGGTGGTCCTTGGCGGCGCGGCCCTGCGCGACGATCAGCTCCAGGTCGGCCCGCAGCTCCGAGGAGACCGGGGTGCACGTGGAGAGCTTCTCCTCGGCGAACAGCCCCGCCTCGATCCGCTTGGCCAGCTCCACCTCCTGCGCCGCGGTGAGCAGCTTGGTGCGGCCGATGCCGTTGAGGTACGCCCGGACCAGGTCCGTGGAGACGCCGCGCTCGTCGGTGGCGTCGAGGTCGGTGAGGGACTCCGTGCCGAGGCCGGCGTCGATGGTGGCGGCCGGGCGCGTCTGGTGTTCGATCATCTGCAGGGCCATCTCAGTCTCTCCCCGTGTCCGCTTCTGTGCCGCGTCACCGGCCCAGTGGTGCCGGTGATGAACAGCTCTCCAACCGGGGCGTGAAACGGGAGTGAGGCGATCGGGGACCCGACAGCGTTACGTCAGGGTGTCCTGCGTCACGTCTGTTGCCGGGGGCGGTTACCGTGCCAGCGGTCGGCCATCGGGGCCGGCGACGAAGCGATGGAGGACGTGGTGGTCTTCAAGCGGCTCATGCAGGCGATGGGTGTCGGTGGCCCCTCCGTGGAGACGGTGCTGGCCAACCCGCACTGCCGGCCGGGCGGCCAGCTGGAGGGGCGGATCCAGGTGGCCGGCGGCGACCACGGCGTCGACATCTCCTACGTGGCGCTCGGCCTGGTCACCCGGGTCGAGGTGGAGGGCGCCGACTCCGAGTACAACACCACCCAGGAGTTCGCCCGGCAGCAGGTGACCGGCCCGTTCCGGCTGGAGGCGGGGCAGCGCTACGACGTCCCGTTCCGCTTCCCGGTGCCCTGGGAGACCCCACTGACCGACCTGTACGGCCAGCGCCTGCACGGCATGACGATGGGGCTGCGCACCGAGCTGGAGGTGGCCCGGTCGGTCGACTCCGGTGACCTGGACGCGGTGTCGGTGCACCCGCTGCCGGCGCAGGAGCGGCTGCTGGAGGCGTTGCTGCGGCTGGGCTTCCGGTTCGCCCGCGCCGACGTCGAGCGGGGGCACATCTACGGCGTACGGCAGAGCCTGCCGTTCTACCAGGAGATCGAGTTCTTCCCCGCCCCGCAGTACGCCCGCGCGATCAACCAGCTGGAGCTGACCTTCGTCACCGAGCCGCGGCAGACCCAGGTGGTGCTGGAGATCGACAAGCGGGGCGGTGTCCTCGCCGAGGGCCGCGACGCCTTCGGCCGCTTCACCGTCGACCACGCCACCGTGGACACCATCGACTGGGCCGCCCAGCTCGACGCCTGGATCCGCCAGTCAGTCCAACGCCGCGGCCTCTTCTTCTAACCCCCACCCCGCCCCCCGGGTCCGCCCCGGCGCACCTCGTTGATCATGAAGTTATTGCCGCGACACGCCGGAGCGGCGGGCAACAACTTCATGATCGACAGGGGTCGGGTCTGGTTGGGTCGGGGGAGGGGGCGGGAGGGGGAGGGTTAGAGGTCGAGGAGGATGGTGCGGGGGCCGACGTTGACGCTCTCGACGAGCATGTGGGCGCGGAAGCGGCCGGTCTCGACCTTCGCGCCGCGCTCGCGCAGCGCCTCGACGACGGCGGTCACCAGGGGCTCGGCCAGCTCGGCCGGGGCGGCGGCGGTCCAGGTCGGACGTCTGCCCTTGCGGGCGTCGCCGTAGAGGGTGAACTGGCTGACCACCAGCACCGGGGCGCCGGTGTCGGCGGCGCTGCGCTCCTCGTCCAGGATCCGCAGCTCGTGGATCTTGCGGGCCATGGTCTGCGCCACCTGCGGGGTGTCCGCGTGGGTCACCCCGAGCAGCACCAGCAGGCCGTCGGCGATCTCGCCGACCACCTCGCCGTCGACCGTCACGCTGGCCCGGCTCACCGTCTGCACCACCGCCCGCATCAGCGGATCCCCCTTCGACCGCCCGACGCCACCGTCACCGTCGCCGCCCGGACCTCGGGCCCGTCGGGCAGGGCCACCGGAGCCGCCCGCGTCACCGACGCCACCGTCACCGTCGCCGTCCGGACCTCGGGCCCGTCGGGCAGGGCCACCGGAGCCGCCCGCGTCACGGCGTCACCGGTTCGATGATGCCGCGCTCCACGAGGTGCGCCACGATCGGGCCGGCGGCCTCGGCCAGCTCCTCCGGGGCGACGTCGTGGGCGGCGGCCAGCAGGGCGAGCTGGTCGCGCAGCGGCAGCCGGCCGTCCGCCCCGCCGACCAGGGCCAGCACCAGCGGGTCGACCTCCTCGGTCCAGCGCAGCCCGTGCGGCATCGCGAGGACCTGCCGGTCCACCGCCCAGCCCTCGTCGCCCATGGTGGCCTCCTGCCGGAGCTGGAGCCCGTCGGCGGCCCGGTAGCGCTCGGCGAGCAGCGCGTCGGTGTCGCGTACCCGCAGGAAGTCCTGGCGGTCGAACCAGGCGGCGATCCGCTCGCCCATCGGCGGCTCCACCCGCTGGCGCAGGTCCTCCACCCGGACCACCGGGTCGTCGTGGCCGGCTCGGCGCAGCGAGACGATGCCGAAGCCGATCGCCTCCACCTTGTGCGCGTCGAACCAGTCCAGCCAGGCGGCCATCCGCTGCGGGTCGGCGGCCTCGCCCACGTCGGTGAGCCAGAGGTTGACGTACGCCATCGGGTCGGCCACCTCGCGCTGGATCACCCACGCGTCCAGCCCGGTGCCGGCGAACCAGCCGGCCACCCGCTCGTCCCACTCCTCGCCGGCCACGTGCACCCAGTTCGCCAGGTACTGCATGGTGCCGCCCTCGGTGAGCAGGTCCGGCGCGGCGGCGGCCAGCTCGGCGCCGATCGCGTCCCCGACCCGGCCCGAGTCGCGGTAGACGTGCGTGGTGGTGCCGGGGCCGACCACGAACGGCGGGTTGCTCACCACCAGGTCGAAGCGGCGTCCGGCGACCGGGGCGACCATGTCGCCGCGCAGCAGCTCCCAGTCCTGGCCGTTGAGGGCGGCGGTGGTGGCGGCGAAGCGCAGCGCCCGCTCGGAGACGTCGGTCGCGGTGACGGCCTCGGCGTGGGTGGCCAGGTGCAGGGCCTGTACGCCGGAGCCGGTGCCCAGGTCCAGCGCGGTGCGCACCGGCCGGCGCACGGTGGCCCCGATCAGCGTCTGGGTGGCCCCGCCGATGCCGAGCACGTGCTCGGCGTGCAGTGGTCGGCCCGGCCTGGCACTGGCCGGCACGTCGGCGAGTACCCACCAGTCGTCCCCGTACGGCTCCAGGTCGACCCCGGCGCGCAGGCCGTCGCCGTGCCGCTCGACCAGCCCGCCGGCGAGCGCCTCCTCGATCGCCAGGGGAGCGAGGGCGGCGGCCACCGTCGCCTCGGACTCGGTCTGGTCGCAGATGAACACCCGGATCAGGGTGGCGAGCGGGTCGCGGTCCTCGGTGGCGCGCAGCGCGGCCCGGAAGTCGTTGCGGGCCACCCCGCCGGTGGCCTGCGGGCCGAGCCGGCCGGCGATGCCGTTGGAGGTGAAGCCGGCCCGGTCCAGCGCGGTCCGCAGCGCCTCGACGCCGGCCGGGGAGAGCAGCATGTCGTGTCGTTCCACGGGGTCATCCTGCCCTCCCGTGGTCCCTCGTCGACCGTCACCCGCGACATCCATACCGCTACCTTGATTGATAGACTGGTATCTCTTTCATGTTCCTCGATGCGTGACTAGCATCTGCTCCAACATCCGTCGATGGGCGTCCCGGCGGTCATCAGCCCGCCCGGACGCACCGGATAGGGAGTCAGACGATGTCAGCTGTGCCCGTTGCCCGGCGCCGCGTGATCCGCGCGTTCGCCGTGACGGCCGCCGCGACGGCCCTCGCCGCCGCCGCCTCCACCCCTGCCCTCGCCGCCCCCACCGGCCAGATCCGCTACGCCGGCGCGGCGGACGCGATCAGCGGCAGCTACCTGGTCGTGCTCAAGAGCGACGCGGTCGGGGCCGCCAACAGCCTCGCCGCCCGCACGGCCGTGCCGGACCGCGCCACCGGCCTGGTCAAGCGGTACGGCGGCAGCGTCGGCGACGTGTACGACGCCGCGCTGACCGGCTTCAGCGCCAAGATGAGCGTCGGTCAGGCCCGCCGGCTCGCCGCCGACCCGTCGGTCGCGTACGTCGAGCAGGACCGGGTGGTGACCGCCCAGGCCACCCAGTCGAACCCGCCGTCCTGGGGGCTGGACCGCATCGACCAGCGCAGCCTGCCGCTGAGCCGCAGCTACACGTACCCGAACACGGCCTCGAACGTGCGGGCGTACATCATCGACACCGGCATCCGGACCACGCACACCGACTTCGGCGGCCGGGCGAGCTGGGGCACCAACACCGTCGACAGCAACAACACCGACTGCAACGGCCACGGCACCCACGTCGCCGGCACCGTCGGCGGCACCCGGTACGGCGTGGCCAAGGGCGTGCGCCTGGTCGCGGTCAAGGTGCTCAACTGCTCCGGCAGCGGCAGCACCACCGGCGTGGTCAACGGCATCAACTGGGTGACCCGCAACGCGGTCAGGCCGGCGGTGGCCAACATGAGCCTCGGCGGCGGCGCCAGCACCTCGATCGACAGCGCGGTGAACAGCTCCATCAGCGCCGGGATCAGCTACGTCGTCGCGGCCGGCAACTCCAACGCCAACGCGTGCAGCTACTCCCCGGCCCGGGTCGCCGCGGCGATCACCGTCGGCTCCACCACCAGCACCGACGCCCGCTCGTCCTTCTCGAACTACGGCTCCTGCGTGGACATCTTCGCCCCCGGATCGAGCATCGTGTCGGCGTACCGGACCAGTGACACCGCCACCAGCACGCTGAGCGGCACCTCGATGGCCTCGCCGCACGTGGCCGGCGCCGCCGCCCTCGTGCTCTCGGCCAACCCGTCGTACAGCCCGGCGCAGGTGGCCAGCTCGCTGACCACCAACGCCACCACCGGCAAGGTGACCAGCCCCGGCTCGGGCTCGCCGAACCGGCTGCTCTTCGTCGTGAACTGACGACCGCACCGACGCGGCCCGGTGGACCCCACCCCTGTCCACCGGGCCGCGTCCCGTCGTGTGCCGGCGACCGACCCGGATTGCGGCGTGTCGCGGTGTCCCGAGCCCGGGACACCGCGACACGCCGCAACCGGAGTGGAGCCGGGTCGGTCAGCCGACCGGGAGGGCCGGCGCGTCCACCGGGGCGGGGCTGGGCGGGGCCGGCCAGGCCCGGGCCCGGCCCTCGACGTGCACCGCCACCTCGGCGCCCACCGGGGCCGGGTCGGCGCAGTCCCAGGTCCGGGCGGTGACCCGGGTGCCGTCGGCCAGCCGCAGGGCGATCAGCGCGTCGTGGCCGTGGAAGTCGTGGCGCAGCACCGTCGCGGTCACCGCCGCCTCCGCCGTCACCGGGGTGAGGCGCAACTGCTCGGGACGGACCAGGACGGTCACCGGCCCGTCCGCCGTGGCCCCCGCGATCGGCAGGAGGCCCAGCGGGGTACGGGCGGCGCCGTCGGTGGCTACCGCCGGCAGCAGCACCGCGTCGCCGACGAACCCGGCGACCCACTGGTCGGCCGGCTCCCGGTAGAGGACGGTGGGGGAGCCGCTCTGCACGACCCGACCCGAGCGGAGCACCACCACCCGGTCGGCCACCGACAGGGCCTCGCCCTGGTCGTGGGTGACCAGCACGGCGGTCGCCCCGTCGGCCCGCAGCGCCTCGCGGATGTCGTGCCGCAGCCCGGCCCGCAGCCCCGCGTCGAGCGCGCTGAACGGCTCGTCGAGCAGCACCAGCGACGGCCGTGGGGCGAGCGCCCGGGCCACCGCGACCCGCTGCTGCTGGCCGCCGGAGAGCTGGTGCGGCATCCGGTCGCCGTACCCGGCCAGCCCGACCAGGGCCAGCACCTCGTCCACCCGGTCACCGTGCCGGGCCGCGCGGTCCAGGCCGTACGCGACGTTGGCGGCCACCGTCAGGTGCGGGAAGAGCGCACCCTCCTGGGGCACCACGGCGATCCGGCGGCGGTGCGCCGGCAGGTGCCGGCCCGGGCCGGCCACCAGGTCCCCGTGCACCCGGATGGTGCCGGCGTCCAGCCGCTCGAAGCCGGCCAGGCAGCGCAGCAGGGTGGTCTTGCCGCAGCCGGACGGGCCCAGCACGGCGGTCAGCGCGCCGGCCGGGACGGTGAGGTCCACCCCGTCCAGCGCGGTCACCGGGCCGTACCGCTTGACCACCCCGGTCAGTACGACCTCGCTCATCGGTCCTCCTTGTCGAGCAGGCCGCCGCGGGCGACCAGCCACCAGGTGGGCAGCGCCGAGATGGCCACCAGCAGCGCCGCGTACGGGGCGGCGGCCGCGTACGCCCCGACGGAGGTGGCCGTCCACAGCTCGGTGGCGAGCGTGTCCGTGCCGGTCGGGCGCAGCAGCAGGGTGGCCGGGAGTTCCTTCATGCCGGTGAGGAAGACCAGCGCCGCGCCGGCCCCGATGCCGGGCAGGGTCAGCGGCAGGGTGACCGTGCGCAGCACGGCCAGCGGCCCCCGGCCCAGCGATCGGGCCACCTCCTCCAGGCCGGGCGGGGCCTGGGCGGCGGCGCCGGCGACCGAGCCCACCGCCAGCGGCAGGAAGAGGGCGGCGTAGGCGAGCGCCAGCAGCCACGACGTCTGGTACAGCGGGCGGGCCACGGTGATGCCGAAGAAGATCAGCGACAGCCCGATCACCACGCCGGGCAGCGCGTGGGCCAGGTAGGCGAGCCGGTCCAGCACGGTGGCGACCGGGCCGGGGGCGCGGGCGGTGAGCAGCCCCAGCGGCAGGGCCAGCAGCATGGTCAGGGCCGCTCCGGCCAGCGAGATCCACAGCGAGTTGCCGGCGGCGGTGGCGACCTCGGTCAGCGCCCCCGGGCGGGACACGCCGCTGACCAGCCGGCGGGCCAGGCTCACCGCCGGCACGCCGAGCGCCAGCGCGGCGACCGCGACCAGCGCCGCGAGGGCCGGCCAGCGGGCCGCGCCGAGCCGCAGCCGGGTGGCCGGGCGACGGGCGCCGCCGAGTCGGGCGTACCGGGCGCCGCGTCGGCGGGTGGCCGTCTCGCCGGCCAGCAGCAGCACGGTCAGCGCCACCAGCACGCAGGAGAGCACCAGCGCGCCGGTGCGGTCGAAGCCCAGGTCGAAGGCGACGAAGATGGCCCGGGTGAAGGTGTCCGCCCGCAGGATCGACACCGCGCCGAAGTCGGCCAGCACGTAGAGCGCGACCAGCAGCGCCCCGGCGGCGGTCGCCGGGCGGATCTGGCGCAGCGTGACGTCGGTGAAGGTGCGCCAGTCGCCCCGGCCGAGCGAGCGGGAGACCTCCTCCTGCGCCGGGTCCGCGCCGCGCAGGGCGGCCGCGACGGGCAGGAAGACGTACGGGTAGGAGCAGAGGGTCAGCACCAGCGCCGCCGGCCAGAACCCCTCCAGGCGGTCGACGGTGGAGACCCAGGCGAAGGCGGCGATGTAGGTGGGCACGGCCAGCGGCAGCGCGGCGAGCACCGCGAAGAACCGCCGGCCGGGCAGGTCGGTGCGGGTGACCAGCCAGGCGGTGCCCACCCCGAGCACCACGCAGGCGGTGGTGACCACGGCGGCCAGCCCGAGGCTGCGGGCCGCGAGCAGCCCGACCCGCTCGGTCCACAGTTCCGCGCCGATCCGCGTGGCGCCGGCCTCGGCGGTGCGTACCGCGAGGTAGACCAGCGGGACCAGGGCCACGGCGACCGCGGCGGTCGAGGCCACCAGCAGCGCCGGGCGCGGGGCGAGCCGCCGCCACCGCCCGGGTACGCCGAAACGGGCCGGCCCGGGTCGGGCCGGCCCCGCGTCGGGGGTGGTGACGGTCATGTCAGGGGACGAGCCCGGAGTCCTTGATCAGGGTGATCGTGGCATCCAGGGTGTCCAGGTCGTTGAGGTCGATGTCGGGGCTGTCCAGGTCGGCCAGCGGCGGCACGCCGGCCGGGGCGGCGACGCCGCTCACCACCGGGTACTCGAACGTCTGCTCGGCGAAGTACTTCTGCGACTCCGGGTTGAGCAGGAAGTCGATGAAGGCCCGGGTGTCCGGGTCCTCGGCGGAGCGCTTGAGCACGCCCACGCCCGCGACGTTGACCAGCGCACCGGTGTCGCCGCCGGGGAAGAAATGCAGCTTCGCCTTGAGACCGTCCGGCGTGGTGCCCTTCTCCTTGGCGATCTCGCCGACGTAGTAGTGGTTGACCAGGCCGACCGGGATGGTGCCCTTGTCGACGTCCTCGACGATCTTGACGTTGTTGTCGCGGATCTGCGGCTCGTTGGCCTTCAGGCCGGCGAGGAAGTCCTTGGCCTTCTGGTCGCCGTGCTGCACCCGGATCGCGGTGACGAACGCCTGGAACGAGGCGTTGGTCGGGGCGATGCCGACCTTGCCCTTCCACTTCGGGTCGGTCAGCTCGAAGACCGACTTCGGCAGCTCGGCGGCGGGCACCTGGTCGACGTTGTAGGCCAGCGTCCGGGAGCGGGCGCTGACGCCGACCCACTGGCCGTTGCGCGCCCGGTACGCCTGCGGCACCTTCTCCAGGTCGGCGGCGGGCAGCGGGGCGAACAGGTCGCGCTTGGCGACCGCGCCGAGGGCTCCGGCGTCCTGGGCGAAGAAGGCGTCGGCGGGCGACTTGTCGCCCTCCTCGAGCAGCTGCGCCGCGAGCTGGGCGGTGGTGGCGTACCGGGTCTTGACGGTGATGCCGGTCTGCTGGGTGAACCTGTCCAGCAGCGGCTTGACCAGGTTCTCGTTGCGGCCGCTGTACACCGTGATGGTCTTGTCGCCGGGCTTGCCCGGGTCCCCGGCGTCGTCCTCGCCGGAGCCGCAGGCGACCAGGCCGAACGAGAGCAGGCCGGCGGCGGTGAGGGCCGCGAGAGACCTGCGGGCGGGGACGGGCACGACGTACTCCTTCGCTCGGTCGACGGGCGGCCCCGTCGACGCTCACGAAGTTAGCACAGCCTAACCTCAGACTCGATCGGCCCTGGTGGCAGGTGGGGCGGCCCACACGGCCCCTGCGGTCCGCGTTGCCGGCCGCCCGCGACCGGTGGGGCGGCTGGCACTGGCCCGCGGTGCGGGTTGCCGGCTGCCTGCGACGGGCGGGGCGGCTGGCACTGGCCCGCGGTGCGGGTTGCCGGCTGCCTGCGACGGGCGGGGCGGCCGGCACCGGCCCTGCGATGCGGGTTGCCGGCCGCTTGCGAGTGATCCGGGGGTGGCGGCTGCCGCCGTAGCCGGGCAAAATCTGCCGAAGGGCAGGAAGCAGCCCGAATAGGATGATCTGGGCCGGCCCTCCCGCCTCCGAGGCACATCCCGGCGTCGGTCGGCACCACGTGCACCTGGATGTGCTCTCGCTGGGCCAGCTCCGCGAGGTGGTCGAGTTGCTCCGCCATGAGGCCCGGCTGGTCGAGCACCGGCCGGCGGAGCACCGTCTCGTCCACGACGGCGATGAGTTGGGGCGGCTGCTCGCGGTGCAGCACGGCCTGTCGCTCCAACCTGGCCGTGACGAGCCGGTCGACCTCCTCCGTCGTGAACCGGCCGCCGGCGAGGGTGGCCCGGGCGTACCCGGGGTGGTCGTCCGTCCGGGGCGTCCGGAGCGGGCGGGCGTCCGGGCGGGGGCGTCCGGGCGGGCGGCCGTCCGGGGCGAGCGGGCGCCTGGGCAGGCGGGCGTCCAGGGCGGGCGGGTGCCTGGGGCGACGTCCGGGCGAGGGCCGGGCCCTGCCGCCGGGAGCAGTGGGAGGGGCCTGCGGCCACTACAGACTTGAGCACATGGATGAATCGCCCGCCGTGATTCATCCATGTGCTCAAGTCTGTAGCGTCTCGAACCCCTACCCGCTGCCGGCTGCACACCGCCGTGCGGTGCCGGGCCGGGCTGTGCCGGGCCGGGCTGTTTCGGGCTGGGTCGCGCTGGGCTGGGCTGGCCGCGCCGGGCTGGGGGCCGCGCCGGGCTGGGGGCCGCGCCGGGCCGGGGGCCGCGCCGGGCCGGGCCGGGCCGGGCCCGGCTGGGCTGGGCAGGGTCGCGCCGGGCTTTGGGCCGCGCCGGGCTATGCCGCGCCGGGCTGGCTGGGCCGGGCTGGGCTGGGTCGCGCCGGGCCGGGGCCGCGCCGAGCTGGGTCGCGCCGGGCCGGGGCCGACCGGGGCACCGGCGGTGGCAGCTCGTCACCGCGTGTCGGGCGGCTACCCGGGCAGCCGCGCGGACCGGTGCGGAAACATGACTGCCATGGCACTCTCGCTTCCGATCGACCCCGCGGCCAACGACCTGCTCAACCGCAACCCCCTGGCCCTGCTGACCGGGATGCTGCTGGACCAGCAGATCCCGATGGAGAAGGCGTTCTCCTCCCCGTACGTGCTCAGCGAGCGCCTCGGCCACGACCCGGACGCCCACGAGCTGGCCGGGTACGACCCGGAGGCGCTGGTGCAGATCTTCGCCCGGCCGCCCGCGCTGCACCGCTTCCCGAAGGCGATGGCCGCCCGGGTGCAGGAGATGTGCCGGGCGCTGGTCGACCGGTACGACGGCGACGTCACGCGGCTCTGGTCGGACGTCGCCGACGGCCGGGAGCTGCTGCGCCGGGTCGGTGAGCTGCCCGGGTTCGGCCGGCAGAAGGCGCAGATCTTCGTCGCCCTGCTCGGCAAGCGCTACGACGTGCGTCCGGCCGGCTGGCGGGAGGCGGCCGGCGGCTACGGCGAGGAGGGTGCCCACCGGTCGGTGGCCGACATCACCGACGCGGAGTCGCTGCGCCGGGTTCGCGAGTTCAAGCAGGCGGCCAAGGCGGAGGCGAAGGCCGCCAAGGGCTGACGCAACCGCTCGCGTGCCCCGCTCGTTGAGAACCCGACGGTGGGGGCGGTGGACGATGGCGCACGGGCGGGGCGAGGCGCTGCTGCGCGGCGGGATGAGTTCGGCCCGGGCCACCTTCCTGGAGCTCTTCTTCGACCTGGTCTTCGTCTTCGCCCTGACCCGGATCAGCAAGCGGCTGATCGACGACGTGACGGCCGGCGGCCCGGACGTGCTCCGGCAGGTCGCGCAGACCGTGATCCTCTTCCTCGCGCTGTGGATCGTCTGGTCACTGACCGCCTGGGTGACCAGCCGGTACGAGCCGGACAACAGCGCCATCCAGTTCGTGGTGGTGGCCTCCATGTTCGGCAGCATGGTGATGGCCGTCGCGACACCGCGCGCGTTCGCCGAGCGGGCGGTGCCGTTCGCGCTGGCGTACCTCGCCGTGCAGGTCGGTCGTCCGCTCTTCCTCACCCTGGCCCTGCGCGGACATCCGCGCCGGACGGTCACCGGACGGATCCTGATCTGGTCCGCGGTCGGGGCGGTGCCCTGGCTGATCGGCGCGCTGGTGCCGTCGGCCCGGGCGGTGCTCTGGACCCTCGCCCTGGCCTGGGACTACGCCGGGCTGGCGCTGGGTTGGCCGATCCCCGGGCGCGGATCGGTGCGGGCCTCGGGCTGGGTGGTGATGGGCGAGCACCTGGTCGAGCGGTACCAGCAGTTCTTCCTGATCGCGCTCGGGGAGACCGTCCTGGTGATCGGGATGACGTTCAGCGGCGCGGCCTTCTCGGCGGCCCACGCCTCGGCCTTCACCCTGTCGTTCCTGATCACGGCACTGCTCTGGTGGATCTACTTCCACCGGGCCGGGCACGTGCTCGCGGCGGCGATCAGGGCGGCCCGCTCCCCAGGGCTGCTCGGGGAGTCGGCGAGCTGGACCCACCTGGTCATCGTGGCCGGCGTGCTGCTCACCGGAGTCGGGTACGAGCTGGTCATCGTCGACCCCTACGAGCGGACCGCCCTGTCCTGGGCGCTGTTCGTCCTCGGCGGGCCGGCGCTCTTCCTGGCCGCCCGGGCCCGCTTCGAGTACGAGATCTTCGGGCGGGTGTCCCGCAACCGGGTGGTCGGGGTGGTGCTGCTGCTCGGGCTCGTCCCGGTGGTGCTGCGCCTGCCGTCGATCGGCACGCTGGCACTGAGCGCCGTGGTGCTGGCCGGGATCGCCGTCGCCGACGCCGCGCGGGCCCACGGGCGTCCGCTGGAGCAGCCGGCATCGCCGCTGTAGTCAGCGGGGCCGGCGGGGCGGGCCCGGCGGCGGTCAGGCGGCGGTGGGACGGGAGAGCGAGGCCAGGGCGCGCCGCACGTCGGCCAGGGAGACGGTGGCCGAGTCGTCCAGGTCGGCCAGGCCGGCCTCGATCCACTGCCGCATCAGCGTGGTCACGCCGATGCCCCGGGCCTCGGCCGCCGCTCGCACCCGCTCGTACGTCTCCACGGGCAGGCGTACCGACCTACTGACCATCGGCACGTCGGTGTCGGGGGTGGGCAGCTCCACCGGCTGGCTCTCGTCGATCAGCTCGGCGAGCGCCTCGCCGTGGAACCGCTTGGTCGCCTCGTCACGGTTCATCGTGACCGCCTCCTCGTCGGCGATCCCTCCGCACGGCCTCGTCGTAGCGCTTGGCCTCGACGTCGCTCAGTTCGCGGGCGGAGAGGATGTCCCAGTCGTTGTCGGTGCCGTCGGCCTCGGCGAGCAGCACGGCCAGTCGTCGGCCGCGGCGGGTGGCCGCGTAGACGACCATCACGTCGTCGCCCAGGTGCCGGATCACCCGGCGGGTGCTGTGCAGGGCCTCCCAGACTTCCCCGGGCGCGACGTCGTAGACCCGCAGGTTGGCCAACGCCTCGTCGGTGAAGCTGTACCGGCTGCCCACGGGCGGAGCGTACCACGGGCGTAACACGCATGCGATCGCGTCGATTGTCGCTGATCACGGCAGGGGAGTGACAGGATGGGGCGTACCCCTCGAGGAGGTCCGTGGTGAAGCGTCAGGCGTACCAGCCGATCCTGATCACCGACGCCGCACGCAGTCAGGACGATCAACTCACCAGTCGGCAGAAGCGGTACGTGCTGATGATGGGCGTCCGGGTGGCCTGCGTGATCGCCGGCGCGATCCTGGTCGGCGTGAAGGCCCCACTGCTCTGGCTCTGGCTGCCCCTGGTCGGTCTGGGCATGATCCTCATCCCCTGGCTGGCCGTGCTGCTGGCCAACGACCGCCCGCCGAAGGAGCAGCACCGGCTCGCCGGGAAGTTCCAGCCCCGCCGCCGGGACGACACCCCGCCGATGAGCCTGGCCGCCGAGGAACGGCCGCACAAGGTCATCGACGCCGAACCGTGACCGGTGGCCGGACGCGCCCCGCCGCGCCCGGACACCCGTGACGGTCAGCCCGCCGGCCGGGCCCCGACCGTCGACACCGCCAGCGCGCCGAGGTCGCCGGCGCGCGTCAGTGCCGCCCTCGGGGTCGCCCCGTCGAGCCAGGCGGCCAGTAGGCCCGCCGCGAACGCGTCCCCGGCGCCGGTGACGTCGACCACCGCCACCCGCCGCGACGGCGCGACGCTCACCGTCGCGCTCCGGTCGAACCAGACCGCGCCGGCGCCACCCCGCTTCACCACCACCCGCCGCGCCGAGGCCGACAGCACCCGCGCCTGCGCCCCCGGGTCCAGCCCGCCGGCCAGCACGCCGGCCTCGTCCGCGTTGACCAGCAGCAGGTCGACGTCGCGGACCCAGGACAGGAACGCCGCCGCGCCGACCCGCCGCAGCGGCGCCGCGGAGGCCGCGTCGACGCTGGTGGTGAGCCCACGCTCGCGCGCCACGGCCAGCGCGGCCAGCCCGGCCGGTCGCGACGCGGCGTCCAGCAGGCAGTACGCGGACAGGTGCAGGTGGGCGGCGTCGGGCGCCGCCGCCAGGGCCCGCTCGACGTGCCCGGCGGTCAACCGCAGGTTCGCGCCCCGCTCGGTGACCATCGTGCGCTCGTCGCCGGTGGCCAGCACGATCACCGTGCCGGTGGTCGCGCCCGGATGCACCTCGATCGCGCAGTCCACCCCGACCCGCTCCAGCTCGGCCACCCGGTCCCGGCCGGCGCCGTCGTCGCCGACCGCGCCCACCAGCGTCACCGGCACCGCCAGCGCGGCCAGCCAGGCCGCGGTGTTCGCCGCCTGGCCGCCCCCGCTGACCTGGATGGTCGCCGGGGTGTCCGAGCCGGTGGCGAGCGGGCCGGCCAGCACCGCCACCACGTCGGTGATCAGGTCACCGACCACCACCACCCGGGCGGGGCGGGTCATGCCGCGCGTCGGCGGGCCGCCGCGGCGACGGCGATCCGGGCGGCCAGGTCGGCGTTGCGCAGGATGATCCGCACGTTGACCGCCAGGCTGGCGCCCTCGGTGGCCGAGTGGAAGTGGGCCAGCAGGAACGGGGTCACCGCCTTGCCGGTCACCCCGTCGCGCTCCAGCAGGGCCAGGCCCTCGGCGAGGGTGCGGTCGTGCAGCGCCGGGTCGAGCTGCTCGTCGACCGGCAGGGGGTTGGCCACGATCAGTCCGCCGTCGTGCACGCACTGCTGCTCCCGGGCGACGAGCACGTCCGCCACCTGCTCCGGGGAATCGACCGACCAGTCCAGGTCGAAGCCGGCGTCGGTGAGGTAGAAGCCGGGGAAACGCCGGGTCCGGTAGCCGACGACGCCGACCCCGAGGGTCTCCAGCCGCTCCAGGGTGGCCCCGACGTCGAGGATCGACTTGACCCCGGCGCAGACCACCGTGATCGGCGTCCGGGCCAGGGTGACCAGGTCGGCCGACTCGTCGAAGCTCTGCGCCGCCTCCCGGTGCACCCCGCCGAGCCCACCGGTGGCGAACACCCCGATCCCCGTCGCCGCGGCCACCGCGCTGGTCGCGGCCACCGTGGTGGCGCCGTCCGCGCCGGTCGCGGCGGCCACCGCGAGATCGCGTACGGACAGCTTGCTCACCCCGTCGGTGGTGGCGAGCCGGGTCAGCTCGGCGTCGTCGAGGCCGACGACGAGTTCGCCGCGGACCATGCCGATGGTGGCCGGGACCGCCCCGGCGGCGCGGACGGCGTGCTCGATCTCACGGGCCACGCGCAGGTTGTCCGGTCGAGGCAGACCGTGCGAGACGATGGTGCTCTCCAGGGCGACGACGGGGTGACCGTCGCGCAGGGCGTCGGCGACCTCGGCGCCGAGACGGGTGTGAAAGTTGGTCACCTCGGTTACCGTACGGGCCGCCGCCGGGTGGGGCTGAGGTGGACCCGGCCCCTGCGACCTGCCAAACTGGAAAGTTGGAGGTGTAGACGTGAGCACACAGATTCTTGAGCGTCCCGAGCTGAAGGACGCCGACACCGGTCCCGAGATGTTCCACTACGTCCGTAAGGAGAAGATCGCCGAAAGTGCCGTCATGGGCACCTACGTCGTGGCGCTCTGTGGCGAGACGTTCCCGGTGACCAAGGCGGCCAAGCCCGGCTCTCCGGTCTGCCCGAAGTGCAAGGAGATCTACGACTCGTACGCCGAGTGATCCTCCGACGGCCGCTCCGGCGCCCACGTAACCTTCGGCGGTGACCACCTCCACCGCCCTGCTCTTCGCCGACCTCACCGGAGTGGCCGTCTTCGCCGCCTCCGGGGCCTCCGCGGCGGTGGCCAAGCGCCTCGACCTCTTCGGAGTCGTCTTCGTCGGCTTCGTCGCCGCCCTCGGCGGAGGGATCTTCCGGGACCTGGCCATCGACGAGGTGCCCCCGCTGGCCTTCGCCGACTGGCGGTACGCCACCACCGCCGCGGTCACCGCCGCCGCCGTGTTCTGGCTGCACCCCCAGTTCGCCCGGCTCCGGACCACGGTGCTCGTGCTGGACGCCGCCGGACTGGCCCTGTTCACCGTCACCGGCACGCTCAAGGCCCTCGACGCGCAGGTGCCGGCCGTCGGCGCCTGCGTCATCGGCATGCTCACCGCGATCGGCGGCGGGCTCGGCCGGGACCTGCTCACCGCCGAGATCCCGGTGGTGCTGCGCCGGGAGATCTACGCGGTCGCCGCCCTCGTCGGGGCGATCGCCGTGGCGCTGCTGGACTCGCTGGGGCGCGCCGACACCCTCTGGCTGACCGCGGCGGCGGTGCTGGTCTTCGTCCTCCGGCTGGTGGCCCTGCGGCGACGCTGGTCCGCGCCGATCGCGACGCTGCGCCCCCCGAAGACCGGCGTCCGAGGCCCCCAACCCTGACCCCCCACGTCCCCGCCCGCCCCGCCCCCCGATCTGCCCGCGATTTGCGGCGTGTCGCGGTGTCGCTGGCGTCGGATGCCGCGACGCGCCGCAAACGGCGTCGGCCTGAGGGTGCCGGCGGTGGGCGGGGGTGGCGGATGTGACCAGCGTGGCGTCGAGTGGGGAGACGGGCCGCCGCTGGTTATGCTGAGTCGGCCTTCGCGGCACCCGATGCGCGAGGGCCTTTTCATGGGCGGCGGTACCCGTGGCCCTCGGCCGGGGCCCGCCGTCGTGCGGTCGGAGAGGAGCTACGCGTGGCACCCCGGTTGCCGGCGCTCGAGTCGTTCCCACCCCTGCGTGCCTGGCAACGCAAGGCGATGGTGGAGTACCTGCGCCGCCGGACCGAGGACTTCACCGCGGTCGCCACCCCCGGCGCGGGCAAGACCACCTTCGCCCTGCGGATCGCCGCCGAACTGCTCGTCGACGGCACCGTCGAGGCGGTCACCGTGGTCGCCCCGACCGAG